>NZ_JBEZFX010000013.1:0-192763 GCF_040649675.1 Micromonospora parva
CGCAGCCCGGGCAACTCGTCCACGTCCGGTGCGTCGTCCGGCGCAACGGCGTCGGGGGGGGGGGGGGGGCGGGGGGGGGGGGCCGCCCCCCCCCCCCCCCCCCCCCCCGCGGGGGGGGGGGGGGGCGCCCCCCCCCCCCCCCCCGCCCCGCATCCATCCACCACCAGGAGGTACGACAGTGCCAGAACACGCCAACCGTCCCCCGTCCCCGGGAGACGCCGACCCGGCCCGGGTGTCCCCCCGGCGCCGGAGAGGGATCTTCACGCTCGCCGCGGCCGGGCTCGCCGCCGCGGTCGGCCTGCTCTCCATCACCGTGGCGACCGGATCGGCGTCGGCCGCCGACAACCCGTACCAGCGCGGTCCGGACCCGACCCGGACCAGCGTCGCCACCGAGAACGGTCCGTTCGCCAACACCTCGGTCAGCGTCCCGACCGGGTACGGCTTCAACGGCGGCCGGATCTACTACCCGACCGACACCAGCCAGGGCACCTTCGGGGCCATCGCGATCTCGCCGGGTTACACGGCGTTGTTCTCCGCGGAACTGGCCTGGATGGGGCCGTGGCTGGCCTCGCACGGCTTCGTCGTGATCGGCATCGAGACCAACAGCCGTAACGACTTCGACACCGCCCGGGGCACCCAGTTGCTCGCCGCCCTGGACTACCTGACCCAGCAGAGCCCGGTACGCGACCGCGTCGACCCCACCCGGCTGGCGGTCGCCGGCCACTCCATGGGCGGCGGTGGCGCGCTGAGCGCCGCCACCCGGCGATCATCGTTGAAGGCCGCGGTCGGCATCGCGCCGTACTCGCCGTCATCGAACCTGGCCAACGACCGGGTGCCCACAATGATCTTCGCCGGGCAGGCCGACACCGTGGTCACCCCGTCCTACGCCACCGGCCTGTACAACAGCCTGCCGAGCACGACGGAGAGTATCTACCTGGAGGTCGCCGGCGCCGACCACGGGTTCATGGTCGGCCGGTCGAACCCGGTGATGATCCGGACCATGTTGCCGTTCCTCAAGATGTTCATCGACAACGACGCCCGGTACAGCCAGTTCCTCTGCCCGTTGCTGGACTCCAGCGGTGTGGTCACCTCCCGCAGCACCTGCCCGTTGCTGCCGTCGACGCCGACCACCCCGCCGACCGACCCGCCGACCGACCCGCCCACCAACCCGCCCGGCTCGGCCAGCGAGATCGTCGGCACCCAGTCCGGCCGGTGCGTCGACGTGCCCAACGCCTCCCGCACCAACGGCACCCGGGTGCAGCTCTACACCTGCAACAAGCAGACCAACCAGGCCTGGACCTACACCTCAGGCAAACAACTGCAGGTGTACGGCACCATGTGCCTCGACGCCGCCGGCTCCGGCAACGGCGCGGCGGTGCAGATCTACAGCTGCCACAGCCAGACCAACCAACAGTGGAACGTCAACTCCAACGGCACCATCAGCAACGTCCAGTCCGGGCGATGCCTGGACGTCTGGAGCACCAGCAACGGAGCCCAGATCCAGCTCTACGACTGCCACGGCCAGACCAACCAGCAGTTCCGGCTCGCACCCCTCGCCTGATCAGCTGAGACGGGCGGGCTCGGCGCCATGCCGGGCCCGCCCGCACCACCCCCGGCGCAGTGCCCGCGCCGGGGGTGGTGCGGGACGGCTGTCAACGAGGGGCGATCAACGGGGCGAAGTCGACGCGGGTCAGCGGCTGTTCGGACAGTGAACCGTCCGCGCGGGGCACCCGGAGCGGCCGGCCGTCACGGGAGAACGTGACGGTGGTGACGTCGTCACGGCTGGTGAGGGTGCAGACGATCTGTCCGAACGCGAGGACCTCGTCGCTGCGGCCGGCATCCTCACCAGGTTTGTCGACCACGACGCGGGCCTCGGTGCCGGTGACCGTGACCCCGGCGGCGTTGACCGCTCCCGCCAGCGCGGTGGTCAGGTCCGTGTCACGCTCGGCCGCCGTGGGTCCGGCCAGCAGATGGCGCAGTTGTTCCTCGACGGTGGGTGGTCGGTCGACCCGCCGGACGAACGAGATGATCCGGTTGTCCCGCACGAAGCAGAGCGTCTCGGCGGCCGGGCCGACCGGCGCGCTCGTGTCGGCGGACGCGGAGCTCTGGAATGGCCCCTGCGGTGCCTGCACCACCCGGGGGGCGTCATCGGTCGGGATGCTGCAGCCGGTCAGCGATGCGGCAACCGCCAGGACGGCGAGATGACGATGTTTCACGGCAGGCTCCCCGGCAGGGTGACGCGGAAGCGGGCGCCGCCGCCGGGCCGGTCGCCGACCGTCACCTGTCCGCCATGTGCCGCGGCGTGCTGCGCGACCAGCGCGAGCCCGAGCCCGGTGCCGTCGCCGGTGCCGCGGGTGTGCGCCGCTCGCCCCCGAACGAACCGGTCGAAGATCGCCTCGCGGTCCTCGACGGGCACGCCCGGTCCGTCATCATCGACCTCAATGACTCCGGCGGCACCGTCGCGACCCAGCCGGACGCCGGCGGGACCACCCCCGTAGGTCACCGCGTTGTCGAGCAGGTTCGCCAGGACCTGCGCGACGCGGCGCCGCTCCACCAGCCACGTCGCCGGCACGTCGGGGGCGAGCTGGACGAGCGTCGTGGGCAGGTCGAGGGCTCGGCAGGCGTCGCGGGCCAGCCCCACGACGTCCACGGGCGCCCGGTGTGCGGGCTGGTCGCTGCGGGCCAGGTCGATCAGGTCGTTGACGAGCCGCTGGAATCGGTCGATCTCGTCGGCGACCAGCCCGGCCGCGATGGCGGTCCGTTCGTCCTGGTGTTCCCGACGGCGGGCCAGGACGCTGGCCGCCGCGGCGAGGGTCTGCAACGGCGAGCGCAGCTCGTGGCTGACGTCGGCGGCGAACCGGCGGTCCCGTTCGATGCGGTGGGCGAGGCGGTCGACCATCTGGTTGAACGAGGAGGACAGGCGGGTCAGGTCGGGGTCGGTGGCCGTGTCGAGGCGGGCGGTGAAGTCGCCGGCCGCGATCTTCTCGGCCGCGTCGGCGACAGCGGTCAGCGGGCGCAGCCCGTGCCGGGTGGCGTACCAGCCGAGTGCCGCGCCGGACCCGGCGACCATGATCGCGACGGTGGTCAGCGCGAGGGCCAGGACCTGGAACGTCTGCTCCAGCTCCCGCAGCGAGTTGACCTCGAAGTACGCCGCGGACGCGGACAGCGGCACCCCGACCACCAGGGCGGACTGCCCGTCGACGCGTACCCGCTGCACGGCGGGTTCCCCGGCGGCGACGACCCGCCGCAGCTCGGCGGGGATGGCGGCGGTGGTGCCCGGATCGGCGGCGCGCGCGTACCACTCGCCGTTGAGGTGCAGCACCGGCCGCCGGCTACCCCCGGTGTCCAACGACCGGAGCACCTCCACCACGTCCGGGGTGTCCGTGTCGATCCCGGCACGAACGACCGTGGCGTCGAAGTAGGCGGCGCGCAGGGCGGTGCGTTCACGCTCGTCGAGCAGGGACCGGCGGGTCAGATCGTAGGAGATCAGGGCCATCGACGCCGAGAGCAGGAGCGCGCCGACGGCGAACGCGGCGGTGACCCGGGTACGCAGTCCGAGGCGTCTCATCGCTGCAGCTTGTAGCCCAGGCCCCGCAGGGTGACCAGGTGCCGCGGGTTCGCCGGGTCCGGCTCGATCTTCTGCCGCAGCCGGCCCACGTGGACGTCGACGAGCCGCTCGTCTCCGCTGTCGTACCCCCAGACCCGTTCCAGCAGTTGCTGGCGGGACAGCACCCGGCCGGCGTGCTCGGCCAGCTCGCACAGCAGCCGGAACTCGGTGCGGGTGACCGGTACGGGTTGGCCGGCGCGGCGGATCTCTCCCCCGTCGGGGCTGATCTCCAGCTCGCCGACCACGAGCACCGGCACGGGATCCGGCGTGTGCCCCGCGACGCCGGTACGGGCACGGCGCCGCAGGGCGCGCAGCCGGGCGGTCAGTTCCTTGATCGCCACCGGCTTGACGACGTAGTCGTCGGCGCCGGCTTCGAGGGCCGCGACGATGTCGTGGGTGTCGTCGCGGGCGCTGACCACCACGATCGGCACGTCATCGTCACGGCGCAGCTGCCGGATGCACTCGAACCCGTCGAGACCGGGCAGCATCAGGTCGACGAGCACGTAGTCCGCCGGGTCGCGGCGCTGCACGCGCAGGCCCTCTTCGGCGGTGGCCGCGCCGAGAGCGTCGTAGCCTTCGTCCTCGAGTGCGAGCAGCAACGCCAGACGGATGCGGTCGTCGTCCTCGATCACCAGTACGGCCGTCATACCGGGCATCATCCCCAGACGACCGGCTCGGCTGCCAACCGCGGCGGCAGGTTGGCAGATTTGTCACGGAACTGTCACAGATCCGCGTGGTGACCGCCAAGCCGGCACGGCAGGGTCCTAGGCGACCGCGTCCGCGAAGGAAAAGGGGGTGTGCCCGTGACCGGACCGCTGGCAACCACGCCGTGCACGCTGCCGCTGGTCGAGGTGTGCGTCACCGAGTTCGACCTGGCCTGCCTGCCGGCGACCGGGGCAGTGTTCGACCGGCTGGTGGCCCTGCGTCCCGCACAGGTGGTGGTCGACCTGTCGGGCTGCCGGCACATCGACGCCGCCGCCATCGGCCTCCTACTCGATGTGCACCGGCGGCTCGCCCGGGCCGACGGGGTCCTCACCGTCCGCAACCCGAACCCGCGCATCCGGCGCATCCTGCACACCGCCCGGCTGGACCAGATCCTGCCGATAGTCGACACCGCCCCCTCGTCGCCGCCCGGCACGGCGACGGCGGAGCAGGAACCCATCGCCGCACCGCCGGTGTTGGTCGCTCATGGCCGCGCCTCGGTGCGAGCCGCGACCTGACGGAGCGTCGCACCTTTCCACCTCCGGCTGAACCGCTCCCCGGGTCGCGCCATCAGCCTCGGGGGCGGCCCAGCTCCGGCTCTGCACGAACGCCGTGTCCCACCGCGCGCGAGGACACGGCCCCAGGAAGGACCAGCAGAATGACAGTTGTCCCGGACGACCACCTGATGACCCTGATCTGCGACACCTGCGGCGACTCCGTCAAGGCCACCGCGTGCGTGCTCCCCGACGCGGAGGTCGTCTGGACCCTGGTATCCGAACAGGGGTGGAGCGGTTCCCCGTTCGCCACCGGCCCGCACCGCTGCCCGCACTGCAGCCTGCTGCCGCCCGCTGGTGGCGGCCACGCGTCGTGCGGGGACCACGGTCCTGGCGGGATCCTCGGCATCGACCACGTGGACGACGTGACAGTTGTCGCCGCCGCCGGTGACGTCGATCTCGACACCGGTGACACGCTGCGCAACGCCCTGCGGCACGCCGCCGACATGGGCGGAAACATCGTGGTCGACCTGAGCCGGGTACACCTCATCGACTCCACCGGCCTGGGCCTCCTGGTCCGCGCCCACCGTGACGCCCGGGACCGTGGGGCCACGCTCTGCCTGGCCGCGCCGTCGCGGTTCGTCCGCACCGTCCTGCACACGATGCGCCTGGACGGGGCCTTCCCCATCTTCGACAGCCGCGACGACGCCCTCGCCCAGTTGTCCGCGGGTTCGGCGTCGGAGCGCACGACCTCCGCCGCGACGGCCGCCCGTTCCTGATCGACATCGATCGGCCGGTGTTCCCCGTGGCGTACGTCGAGACCGACTGCCACCCGCCCCCGTACTCCAAGGACACCCGAGGAAGCCCATGAGCATCGCCGGTCTCGTCACCGCGCTCCTCGTCGGCGTCGCAAGTGGCCTGTTCGGCAGGCTCGTCATCCCGGGACGCCGGGAAGCCCCGATCTGGCTGACGGTGTCCGTCGGGGTGGTCGCCGCGCTGGCGGGCACCATCCTCGCCCGGCTCGCTGGCGTCGACACCGGCACCCTCAACCTCCTGACCCTGGTCATCCAGGTCGGCCTCGCCGGCAGCGGCGTCGTGCTCGTCGTCGCCACCGCCAAGCCCCAACCGTCCGACGCCCCGTGAACCGGGGGCGACGCAGCGGCGGCACCGGTGCCCGACGTGGACGTCCCACGGCCCGCGATTCCGCCCCCGCCTCGCCACGACCAAGGAGCTGACCGTGTACCTGCCCTGGCCATTACCTGACGAGAACTGGTCCGGCGACGCCTCGAACCGACCCGAGCCGGATCACGAGGACCGACGCATCGAGGCGCTCGTCGCGCAGCGACTGAGCATCGACTGGACCACCCGACGCCAGCAGATCGTCGTCTCCGTGCAGAACCGGGTCGTCATCCTCGCCGGCGTGGTGAGTGACCCGAACACCCGGCAGGTCGCGGCGGAACTCGCCTACGACGTGCCCGGGGTCTTCGACATCTGCAACACGCTGCGGCTCAGCGGCCCACGGCGCAGCCACTACCAGGGGTAACCACACCGCACGCTGCGTAACAGCGGATCGGACGCTCTCGTGCCCTAGCGACGGTGACACCCTGATGGTCGTCGTCTGGTCAACGGGGGTCCTGCTCGCACGCCTTCCTGATCTGGCGCTCCCGGGCTATCACGGCCAGCCGAGCAGTCGGGCGCCGAGGACGGCTGTCTGCAGCGTGAACCGTTGGGTCGGCTCCCCGGGGTGGTAGCCGGTCAGGTCCCGGATGCGGTCGAGGCGATAGGTGATCGCACGAACGGACAGGTGCATCTGCCGGGCGGTCGCGGTGTGGTTGCCCTGGTTGTCGAAGAGCACCGACAGGGTCTCCAGGTACGGCTCGGCACCGCCGCGCGCCGTGGTCAGTGGCCCGAGGACCGTGGTCACCAGGTCGGTGATGGCGTCGCGGTCACGCAGGAGCACGGGGAACACCAGCAGATCGGCGGCATTGAGTACGGGCGTGGTGAAGCCGAGCTTGGCGGCGTGGTCGAGGGTGTGGCGGGCCTCGTCGAGGGAGGTGGCCAGGCCATGCACCCCTGGTTGGGTACGCCCGACGGCAATCTGCCAGTTGCCCGCGCCGAGTTCGGTGAGGAGCAGGTGGGCGAGTTCGGCCGCGATTCCGCGTAGGCCGCCGGCGCTGATGCAGACCACGTCACCGTCGCGGAGGGTGGTGAGGGTGTTGCCCTCGCCGAACCTGGAGGCCAGTGCGGCATCGATGCGGTGCGTGATGCCGGTGGTCAGGCCGGTCGCACGGGCGATGAGGACGGTGTGGGTGGCCGACAGGCGGATGCCATATCGGTGTGCGCGCTCGGCGAGATCACCGGGATCGGCCCTACCGGTGAGCAGGTCGTTGACGAACACGGAACGTTCGTTGTCGTGGCGATCAAGCTCGGCACGGTTCTGCCGGGCGTACCCGTCCAGGGCGGCGCTGAGCAGGACACGCGCGGTGTCCAGGAGTGTCTCGGCGCGGGAATGCACGGCGGCCGCGGTGTCGGTCGACGCGACCGGGTTGGCGCTCCAGTGGGCGGTGGTGGCATCCAGCAGACCGGTGACGAGCTCGCGCAGCTTGAGCCCTTGACCCGCTGCGCGGGCACCCAGGCTCGCCGCCGCCCGACGCCGGGCACCGGCCGGGACGGACAGCAGATCCTGACAGTCGGCCGCCAGCGAGGTGTCGTCGCTCATGGGCTGTTCCTTGTCCACATGGCGGTGGCCGCCGGTGAACGGCGGCCACGAGCTTCAGGTTTACACACCGATGTCGCGGCGGTCGAAGACGATAACGCCGGCGATCGTGGCCGCGGCACCAAGGAGCACGAGGGCGAGAAGCTCGGCCGGGTGCCAACCGGTGTGCAGTGGGTCGGTGCCGATGAAGTAGTGGAACGGTGACAGCCAGCGAACCCAGTGCCATCCGTCCACCATGCCGCCGATGGCGTTGGCCATGTAGGTGGCCACCGCAAGGCCACCGGTGATCGCGAGAACGGCAGCCCGTTTTCCGGTGGCGGCGCCAACGAGGAAGGCGATGCCGGCGAAACACCACACCAGGGCGACCAGCCCGGCGGACGCGGCAGCGACGTTGGACAGGGCGATGTCCATGCCGATCCAGGGAACAATGATCATCAACAGGATCCACGGGATGGCGGCGATTCCGGTGAGCGCGCTCCCTGCGGCGACCACCCGTTGCCAGGCGAAAGCGGCGCGCGAGACCGGGTTGGCCAGCATCAGCTCCATGCCACCGTCCTCCTCCGGCCGAGCGATCGTGCGGGCAGCCAGCGTGATGGCGCACATCAGGACCAGCAGTGGGCCGACCAGGCTGAAGATGGTCGCCTGCAGATAGCCGGCGGGCGACAGCATGTCGGCGATGCCGAGGAAGTCCAGCATGCCCTGGGGCAACGCGTCCTGCTTCAGCTCCGCGGCACCCTGGAACTGGCTGTAGAAGGAGGTGTAGATGGCGGTGAAGGCGGCGACGCCACCGGTCCAACCGATCAATGCCAGGCGGTCGTCCCGCCAGGTCTTACGCACCAGCGCGGGAAGCATCGCCGGCTCCTTCCGCGTGGTAGTAGAACGACAGGAACGTCTCTTCCAGGTCAGGTTCGGCCGACAACATGTCCATCACCTCATGACGCGCCGCCGCCTTGATCAGCGGGTCGATGCGGCCGTCGACGGTGCATTTCAGCACCGGCCCGGACACCACCACGTCACGTACTCCGGGCAGGACACTGAACTCTGCCGGGTCCACCGGATCATCGAAGTGAATCTCGACGGCGCGGACCGCCCGCTTCCCCAGTGACTCAACCCGCTCGACCGCGGCCAGCCGGCCGGCGCGGACGATGGCGACCCGATCGGCCACCTGCTGCACCTCGGCCAGGACATGAGAGGACATGAAGACGGTCTGCCCGGCAACTCTGGCGTCGCGGACCATGGCCAGGAACTCCTGCTGCATGAGGGGGTCCAGCCCACTGGTCGGCTCATCCAGGACCAGCACCGCCGGCCGGTGCATGAACGCCTGCACCAAACCCACCTTCTGCTTGTTCCCCTTACTCATCGTGCGTACCGGGCGTGAGAGATCCAGGTCGAGCCGCTCCGCGAGCTCGGCAACCTGCGACCAGGCCACGCCGCCGCGTGCCGCGGCGAAGAAGCGCAGCAGGTCCTCCGCCTTGTCGCGCCCGGGAAACACGAGCTCGCCGGGCAGATAGCCGATCTGACGGTGCAGTGCGGCCTTGTCCCGGCGCGGGTCGAGTCCGAGCACGGTCGCGTGTCCGCGAGTGGGGCGCAGGAAGTCCAACAGCAGCCGGATGGTGGTGGTCTTCCCTGCACCGTTCGGGCCGAGGAAACCCACCACCTCCCCGGCACGAATCTCCAGGCTGAGCCCCTCGATGCCGCGACGCTGGCCATAGAACTTGGTCAGGTCCTCGGTGAGCAGAGCGATGTCGCTTGTCATGCCCACATCGTCGCCGGCCTTCCCGCCCGACATCCAGGTCAGCACCCGGCCGACATTTCGCTGAGGCCGTTGCCGAATACCGGAAGCAGTAGCCCGAACCGCTGCCCGGCGGGTCCCCGAGCCGCGAGCGCCGGGAGTACTCTCCCATCAGGTGCGCCGGGAAGTCTGGTCGGCAGGTCATGTCGTGCTGCGACTCCTGGAGGCTCCGATGGGCGTTTCTGCCTTGCGCACCGAAAATCTGTCCAAGCGGTATGGACGCCTACTCGCCCTCGACAACCTCACCCTCGACGTCGCGGCGGGCGAGGTGTTCGGGTTCCTCGGCCCCAACGGCGCCGGCAAGTCAACAACGATCCGGCTGCTGCTCGGCCTCGCCCGACCCACCTCCGGTCGAGCGCGGATCTTCGACACCGACGCCGCCGACGTCGCCGCCGCCCATCGCCGGCTCGCCTACGTACCGGCGGATGTGGCGCTGTGGCAGCGGATGACCGGCGCCGAGGTGCTGGACCTGCTCGCCCGCATCGGTCCCGGTACGGACACCGCGTACCACAACGAACTCATCCAACGGTTCGCACTCGACGTGTCCAAACCGGCCGGCACCTACTCGACGGGCAACCGGCAGAAGGTCGCCCTGATCGCGGCGTTCGCCACCCGGGCGCCTCTGCTGGTGCTGGACGAGCCCACCAGCGGCCTGGATCCACTCATGGAACTGCAGTTCCGGCAGGCCGTCGGGGTTGCCCGCGACAACGGGCAGACGGTCTTCCTCAGCTCCCACCAGCTTGCCGAGGTCGAGGCCGTCTGCGACCGCGTCGGCATCCTGCGCGCCGGCCAACTGGTGGAGGTGGCCTCCGTCGCCCAGCTACGCCGACTGCACCACACCGAGGTGGCCGCAACGTTCACCGGCACGCCACCGGACCTCACCGGCGTCCTCGGCGTCGACGGCCTGCACGAGGACGGCCCGGCGGCAGTGCGATTCACTCTCAACGGCTCCCCCGCCGCGGCGCTGCGCGCCCTGGCCGACGCTGATGTGGCGACGATCGTCGTCCGCGAGCAGAGCCTGGAGGAGATCTTCCTCGCCTACTACGGGCAGAGCCCCCGATGACAGCGACCGCGACGCCGGCAACCCGCCCGCAGCCGGCAATGCGAGGGCTCGCGGTGCGACAGGTACGCCGGGGTGCCGTGGTCGTGACCGCCGTCTGCGCGGGCATGTCCGCGCTGGTGGTGGTCGGCTACCGCGCGGACGCGCTGGATCCGGCCGCCGTGGCGGCGCTGGCCCGCAACCCTGCGATCCGTACCCTCTTCGGCGATCCGGTCGCGCTCGACCAGGCCGGCGGGTTCACGGTGTGGCGTACGGGCACCGTACTGGCGGTGGTGCTCGGTGTGTGGGCGATGCTGGCTGCCACCCGGATCACCCGTGGGGAGGAGGACGCCGGCCGGTGGGGCCTGCTGCTGTCCGGCCGGGTCACCCTTGCCGAGGCTGTCCGCCATCACCTCGGTGTCCTGGCCGTCGTGCCGGTCCTCGTCGGAGCGGCGACAGCAGCGGCGATGATCGCCGCGGGAGCGGAGAGCACCGGTTCGGTGCTGCACGGCACCGGCCTCGCTGCCGTCGGCCTCTTCTTCGTCGCGGTCGGAGGAGTCGGCGCGCAGCTGTTCTCCAGCCGGTCGGCGGCCAACGGTGCCGCTGCCGCCGTGCTGGTGGTCGGGCTACTCATGCGGATGGTCGGCGACGGTGTCCCCGCGCTGGCCTGGCTTCGGTGGCTGTCCCCGTTCGGGCTGATGGCGCTGACCCGCCCGTTCGCCACCGGTCGAGGGCTGCCGGTGGTGGTGCTGACATGTGCCGCCCTGTTGCTACTGGCCCTCGCGGGTTGGCTCGCGGCGCGGCGTGACGTCGGCGCGGGGATTCTGGCGACGGCCGACAGTCGGCCGGCGCGTACCGCGTTGCTCGGTTCGGTGCCGGCCTTCGCGGTACGACGCACCATGCGACCGCTGGCCGCGTGGTCTGCCGGAATCGGCGCGTACTTCCTGCTCCTGGGTCTGATCGCCCGGTCCATGACCGAGTTCCTGACCGGCAATCCCCAGTTCGCGGCCATGGCGGCCCAGGCCGGCTTCCCCGCACTCGGCACTGTGGAGGGTTACGCGGCCACCATGTTCACGCTGCTGGCCGTGCCGGTCGGGGTGTTCGTCTCGGTGCGGCTCGCCGCCACCGCCGCGGACGAGAATGCCCGGCGTCTCACACTGGTGCTGGCCGCACCGGTGACCCGACTGCGCTTGTTGGCCGCCGAGGCGACGATCGCCGGGTGCGCCGCGCTGCTCCTGATCACGCTGTCGGGCCTCGCCATGTGGGCCGGCACGGCCATTGTCCATGCCGGGCTCGGGGCCGCTGACGCGTTCGCCGGTGCCTGGAACGTCGCGCCGATCATGGTGCTCTGTCTGGGAGCCGGCGTCCTGGCGCTCGGCTGGCGGCCGCGTACCGTGGCGGCCGTCGGCGCTCTTCCGGCCGCTGGTGGGTTCGTGTGGCAGGTCATCGCCGACAGCGTCGACGCCCCCGCCTGGGTCCGTGCGCTGTCCCCGTTCGCGCACCTGGCCGCGGTGCCGGCCACCGCACCGGCCTGGCGGGCAGCAGCGGTGATGGCCGGCATCGCCGCAGCAGGAGTGGTCGCCGGCTCGATCGGCTACCGCCGCCGCGACCTGTGCGCCTGACGGTGATCAGGTCGCCCCGACCCGGACGCCGCCCGTGGCGAGGTGCGGCGTTTGCGCATCCGGATCGCCGCCCTCGCGGCGAACCCCGTCGCCATGCACGATCGCGGCTATGCGCCCCGGAATTGCGCACCACCGGTGCCGGGCTGACCGTCCAACGTGTTGCGCGACGATCGCTGCGGCTTATTGCCGCCCGCGCCGCTACACCCTGGAAAGAATCACACAACGACCCCAGGGTGTCCCCTCTCACAACGATCTTCCCCAGCTATTCACCGTGGCGTCGGTATTCTTGATTAGGCACAGTCTGCACCTTATGCCCGTTAGCTGAGGGGGGATCATGCCCGATCACATCGACCTCGCTCGCCTGCGAGACGTGCTCGACGGACCGTGGGCCGATGTCCGCAACGCCCACCGGAATCACCTCGACGCGCGCTTCCTCCCGGTGTACGGCGAGACCGGTGACCAGGCACGGGAGCGGATCACCCGACTGCTCACCGAACTCCCCGCCGAGCTGGGCATGGCCTCGGCCTTTCCCCCCGAGTACGGCGGCAGGTCCGACGTCGGCGGGTCGATCGTGGCCAGCGAGATGCTGGCGCAGGTCGACCTGTCGCTGATGGTCAAGGCCGGCGTGCAGTGGGGCCTGTTCGGCGGTGCCGTCGCCGCCCTCGGCACCAGACGACACCATGACGCCTACCTGCGGGACATCATCTCGGGCCGGATCTTCGGTTGTTTCGCGATGACCGAGACCGGCCACGGCTCCGACGTCCAGCAACTGCGCACCACCTGCACGTACGACCCGCAGACGCAGACCTTCGACCTGCACACGCCGCACGAGGCGGCCCGCAAGGACTACATCGGCAACGCCGCACGGGACGGGCGGATGGCGGTGGTCTTCGCCCAACTGATCACCGACGGACGACGGCACGGCGTGCACGCGTGGCTGGTGCCGATCCGCGACGCCCAGGGCAATCCGCTGCCCGGCGTGAGCATCGGCGACGCCGGCGCCAAGGGCGGGTTACTCGGCGTGGACAACGGGCGGCTCAGCTTCGACCACGTGACAGTGCCCCGCGACATGCTCCTGGACCGGTACGGTCAGGTCGCCGAGGACGGCTCGTACTCGAGCCCGATCGAGAACGACTCCCGACGCTTCTTCACCATGCTCGGCACCCTGGTCCGCGGCCGGGTGAGCGTGGGCGGCGCCGCGTCCGCGGCCACCAAGTCGGCACTGACCATCGCGGTGCGCTACGGCGACATCCGCCGCCAGTTCGGCACGCCCGGCGCGGACCGGGAGGTGCTGATCAACGACTACCTGGCCCACCAGCGCAAGCTGCTGCCCGCCCTGGCCACCACGTACGCGCTGCACTTCGCCCAGACCGAGCTGCTCACCTCTCTCAGCGAGGTGCAGGGCGGCGACGGCCCGGTCGACGAGCAGCGACAGCGGCAGCTGGAGTCCCGGGCCGCCGGTCTCAAGGCGGCGCAGACCTGGCACGCCACCCGCACCATCCAGATGTGCCGCGAGGCGTGTGGCGGCGCCGGTTACCTCGCCGAGAACCGCCTGCCCGGTCTGAAGGCGGACACCGACGTCTTCACCACGTTCGAGGGCGACAACACGGTGCTGCTGCAACTGGTGGCCAAGGGGCTGCTCACCGGCCACCGGGACGCGTTCGGCTCGTTGGACGGCTGGGGGCGCGCGTCCTTCGTCGCCGACCAGGTCCGCGAGATGGTGCTCGAGCGTACCGCCGCGCGCTCGCTCATCGAGCGGCTGATCAGCGCGGTGCCGGGCCGCGACGACGAGGTAGCGGTCACCGATCGCGGTTGGCAGCTCAAGGCCTTCGAGGACCGCGAGAGGCACCTCCTCGACGGCGCTGTCCGCCGGCTCCGCAACGGCGCGGCCACCAAGAAGGACCGTTCCTTCGACATCTTCAACGACGTCCAGGACCACGTTCTCGCGGTCGCCACCGCGCACATCGACCGGGTCACCCTGGAGGCGTTCGTCGCCGGCATCGAGGAGACCGCCGACCCCGCGGTCCGGGCGTTGCTCTCCCGGGTCGGTGACCTGTACGCGCTCAGCGTGATCGAGGCCAACAAGGGTTGGTTCCTGGAGCACGGCCGGCTGACACCGGCCCGCTCCAAGGCGATCACGGCCGTGGTGAACGGCCTGCTCAAGGAGCTGCGCCCGCACATGCGCACCCTCGTGGACGGTTTCGCCATCCCCGAGGCCTGGCTGAACTGCGCCATCCTGAAAGAGGAACCCGACCGGCAGGACTCGATGGCCATCCACGACGCCGCCGGCGATCGCCAGGTGGTACCGGCGTAGGGGAAGGCCCGGAAGCCCGCCCCGGCTCGGCCGAAGGGTGCCCGCCGGCTCTGGGGTCGGCGGGCACCGTCGTGGTGGTAGAGGTCAGCTGCAGCAGCCGCCGGCCTGAGCGGGGGCGGCGTCGAGGGTGACCAGGTTCAGGGGCGTGGACAGCAACCCGCCGGAGATGCCGGTGGCGAGTCCGCGTGCCACCGGCTCTGCTGCGGACGCCGGCCCGCAGCAGCTGTCGCCGGTGGCGGAGTCGGCGGGGTTGCTGCTGCACACGCCGGTTTCGGGCAGGTCGAGCTGGACGGCGTGGGCGGCGTCCCAGTCGCCGGCGAGGGCGGCGACGACGGAACGGACCTGCTCGTACCCGGTGGCCATGAGGAAGGTGGGCGCCCGGCCGTAGGACTTCATGCCGACGGCGTAGTAGTCGGTTTCCGGGTGGGCGAGTTCGTTCACGCCGTGTGGGGGGACGGTGCCGCAGGAGTGCTCGTTCGGGTCGATCAGCGGCGCGAGGGCGCGGGTGGCACCCATGATCGGGTCGAGGTCCAGGCGCAGCTCGGCGGCGATCGAGTGGTCGGGGCGGAAGCCGGTGGCGGCGACGACCCGGTCGACGGTGACGGACTCCTCTTCGCCGTCGGCGTGGCGCACCAGCACAGTGACCCGGCCATCTGTCGGGGTGAGGGCGTGCACGGAGAAGCCGGTGAGCAACCGGATCCGGCCGGCGTCGACGTGCGCGCGCAGCCGGGAGCCCAGGGCGCCACGCGCCGGGAGGGCGTCGGCGTCCCCGCCGCCGTAGGTACGCGCCGGTGAGGCGGTCCGGATCGCCCAGGTCACCGCGGTGCCCGCCGTGGACTCGGCCAGTTCGGCCAGGGACAGCAGGGTGTTCGCGGCGGAGTGGCCGGCCCCGACGACGAGGGTGTGCCGGCCGGCGAAACGGTCCCGGGCCGCGCCGAGAACATCGGGCAGCGCGTGCTCCACAAACGCGGCGACGGTGCTCTCGCCGTGGGCGGGCAGGCCGGACGCGCCCAGGACGTTCGGGGTGCCCCAGGTGCCGGACGCGTCGATGACGGCGCGGGCGAGGAGCTCCTCGCCGTCGCTGAGGCGGATCAGGAACGGGGTGGAGTCACGACCGGCCGTGCGCAGCCGATCCAGGCCCCGGCGGCTGATCGCCTCGACCCGGGCGCCGTAGCGCAGGTGCGGCTTGAGCTGCGCCAGCTCGGCGAGGGGCTGGAGGTAGTCGCGGGCCAGCTCCGCTCCGGTGGGCAGCGCCTCCAGATCGGGGACGACCCAACCGGCCGCGTCGAGGAGGCGGCGGGCGGCCGGGTCGATGTTGTACCGCCACGGCGAGAAGACGCGCACGTGCCCCCACTGGCGGACGGCGGCGCCCGGGGTGTCGCCGGCTTCGAGGACGGTGAACGCGATGTCCCGCTCGTGCAGGTGCGCGGCGGCGGCCAGACCTACCGGGCCGGCACCGATGACCATGACGGGCAGCTCGTTCAGGGTGCTCATCAGCAAGACTCCTCTGCTTTGACAGTTATCGAATCAACGGAGTGGACGGGGCCCACGGGTGGGCCTGCGGTTGGTCAGGCGACGACGGGGCTGCGCCGCTCGAGCAGGACGACGTCGCGCCAGCGGCCGTGGTGACGACCGATCCGCTCGCGTACGCCGATGATCCGGAAGCCGGCCCGCTCGTGCAGGGTGAGGCTGGCCGCGTTCTCGGGGAAGACTCCGGACTGGATGGTCCAGATGCCGGCGGCCTCGGTGGAGATGATCAGCCGGTCCAGCAGCAGCCGGGCGATGCCGCGGCCCTGCGCGGCGGGATCGACGTAGACGGAGTGCTCGACCACCCCGGCGTAGACGTCGCGGGCCGAGGTGGGTGCGACGGCGATCCAACCGAGCACCCTGTCATCGGCGTCCACCGCGACGAAGCGGTGGTCGGGCAGCTTCGCCGCGTCGAACGCCGACCAGGTCGGTGCGGTGATCTCGAAGCTGGCGTTACCGGCGTCGAGCCCGGCCTGGTAGATGGCCAGGACCCGCTCGGCGTCCTCGTCCCGCAGGGGGCGCACCGTGATGTCGGTCATCAGCAGGTTCCGTTCGGGCTGGGGGCGGGTCGACCCATGACCACCTCACCCTTTCATCGGCAACAGGCGATTAAGGCTATCCACGGCGAGCGAAGGACCGTCGGAGACAGGTTGCGCGGGGCAGCCCACGTCGCGTGGGAGCGACGCCGCTCGGTGCCGAGGCGCTGTCTTGACGTCCGTCGAAACAGACAGTTGCACGCTGATTAGAGAGATGTCAACCTAGAGGAATGTCGAAACAAGCGGCGCCTCTCCCCCTCGTGGACGTGACAGCCGACGCGGTCTGCTGCCCGTCCTTGGCGCAGCACCGCATGCCGGCCGAGACCGCCACCCTGCTCGCGCCGGCGTTCAAGGCCCTCGGCGACCCGGTTCGCCTGCAGCTGATGTCGATGATCGCCTCCGCCGACAACGGCGAGGTGTGCGTCTGTGATCTCACCCCCGCCTTCGACCTCACCGGTCCGACCATCTCGCATCACCTCAGGACCCTGCGCGAGGCCGGCCTCGTCGACGCCGAGCGGCGCGGCACCTGGGTGTACTACCGGGCCCGACCGGTGATCCTGCGCCAACTCGCCGCGCTGCTCACCGTCGAACCGGTGACCGCCGCACAGCCTGCCACCGACTCCTGACCGGGCGCTCTCCCGACGCCGCACCCCGTACTGAAAGGAGGGCCCTGGTGCCCGCCAAGCCCAGCGTCCTGTTCGTCTGCATGCACAACGCCGGCCGCTCCCAGATGGCCGCCGGCTGGCTGCGCCACCTCGCCGGCGACGCCGTCGAGGTCCGCTCCGCCGGCTCCGCTCCCGCGGAAACCGTCAACCCGGCCGCCGTCGAGGCGATGCGCGAGGTCGGCATCGACATCACCGACCAGACACCGAAGCTCCTCGAGTACGCCACCGCGGAGACCTCTGACGTCATCGTGACCATGGGCTGTGGGGACACCTGCCCGGTCTTTCCCGGCAAGCGCTACGAGGACTGGAAACTCGACGACCCCGCCGGCAAGGGCGTCGAATCGGTACGCCCCATCCGTGACGAGATCCGTACCCGGGTGGAGAAACTCCTCAGCGACTTGCGCTCCGCCATCTGACCGCGCGAGCGCACCGGCCACCAGACCTGCCACCGGCCCCCCGTGGAACCAACAGAGGAACCAGGCACATGACGACGCCGACCACCCCGTCGAGCACCGCACCCCGACTCTCGACGCTGGACCGGCTGCTGCCGGTATGGATCGGCGCCGCCATGGTCGCCGGCCTGCTCCTGGGCCGGTTGATCCCCGGCCTCGACGAGGCCCTCGACCTCGTCAAGGTCGGCGGAATATCCGTACCCATCGCCCTCGGTCTGCTCGTCATGATGTACCCGGTCCTGGCGAAGGTCCGCTACGACCGCCTCGACACCGTGACCTCCGACCGACGCCTGCTGATCTCCTCCCTGGTGATCAACTGGCTCGTCGGCCCCGCCGTCATGTTCGCCCTGGCCTGGTTGCTCCTACCCGACCAGCCCGCGTACCGCACCGGCCTGATCATCGTCGGCCTGGCCCGCTGCATCGCGATGGTCATCATCTGGAACGACCTGGCCTGCGGCGACCGCGAGGCCGCCGCCGTCCTGGTCGCCCTCAACTCGGTCTTCCAGGTCCTCGCCTTCGGCCTGCTCGGCTGGTTCTACCTCACCGTGCTGCCCGGTTGGCTCGGCCTGGAGCAGGCCGGGCTCTCCGTCTCCGGCTGGGACATCGCCGGCAGCGTCCTGGTGTTCCTCGGCATCCCCCTGGCCGCCGGCTACCTCACCCGCAGACTCGGCGAACGCGCCAAGGGCCGCGACTGGTACGAGGCGAGGTTCCTGCCGCGGATCGGGCCGGTCGCCCTGTACGGGCTGCTGTTCACCATCGTGCTGCTCTTCGCCCTGCAGGGCGACGCGATCACCGCCCAGCCCTGGGACGTGGCCCGCATCGCGGTGCCGCTGCTCGCGTACTTCGGGATCATGTGGTTCGGCTCGTTCGCCATCGGTCGGGCGATCGGCCTGAGCTACGAACGCACCACCACGCTCGCCTTCACCGCCGCCGGCAACAACTTCGAACTCGCCATCGCCGTGGCGATCGGCGTGTTCGGCGTCACCAGCGGTCAGGCCCTCGCCGGCGTCGTCGGGCCGTTGATCGAGGTGCCGGTGCTGGTCGCCCTCGTCTACGTCAGCCTCGCCGCCCGGCGCCGGTTCGGTCACCCCGACATCAAGCAGCTGAAGCCGGCAGCTTCGGGGTGACCGCTTGACCCGCGTTCCGGTTCTCGGGAAGAGACGGCTCAGCTCGGGACGCTCAGCGCGCCGAGGGCACGACCGGCCTCCCGGGCGGACTGCAGGGCCCCGGCGTGCATCTGGGCGGCCTGGTCGACGAACGCGTCGAGTGCGGGGTTGACCCCGACCAGGGTGAACTCGCGTTCGACAACGGTGAGGTCGGCGCCCCAGCAGTCACCGATGATCCGGCGCAGGTACGGCGTCGAGTGGTCCCAGCCCTCCCGAGGTGTGCCGGCACCGTACGCGCCACCACGCACCGTGGCGAGCACTGTGGGCTTACCCGCCAGGAACGGCTCCGTTGTCGCCCGCGGGTCCGCGAGCACCACGTCGACGTACGTCTTGAAATGCTGGGAGACGCCGAAGTTGTAGAGCGGCACGGCGAACAGCAACGCGTCGGCGGCCCGCAACTCGTCCACCAGCGTCGCGGCGAGGGCCACCGCCTCCCGCTGCTCGGCGGTGCGTTCCTCGGCCGGCGTCATACCGGCGGACACCGCCGCCGCCCAGAGGGTTGCCGGCAGGGTGTCCACCCCGACGTGGCGGCGCTCGACGGTGTCGCCGGGATGACTGGCGAGCCACTCCTCCTCGACGATGTCCGCGATTTCACGACTCGCCGAGCCGTGCGTTCGGATGCTGGCATCAAGCCGGAACAAGGTCACGAGCACTCCCTGGGGAACTGAGGTTCAAGGTTGAACTTCACCCTAGAGCAGATTGTTCAAGCTTGAACCTGAAGGAGACGTCCCTCACCCTCGTGAACCACGCCGACACGTACGCTTGCGCCATGCCCGACGAACCTCGGTGGTTGACCGACCACGAGCGCGACGCCTGGCTTGCGCTGGCCAAACTCATGTTCAACCTGCCGAGCGCCCTCGACGCCCAACTCCTGCAGGACAACCACCTCACGCTGTTCGACTACTTCGTGCTCAGCGGCCTGTCCATGGCGCCGGGGCGAACCATGCGACTCAGTGACCTCGCCAGCCACCTCAGCTGCTCGCTGTCCCGACTGTCGAACGTCGTCAAACGCCTCGAACAACGAGGCCTGCTCCGCCGCACCCCCGACCCGGAAAGCCCCCGCTACACCGTGGCCTCGCTCACCGACGCCGGGTGGGATCTTGTGGTCGCCGCGGCCCCCGGCCACGTCGCGGCCGTCCGTGACTACGTCATCGACGGCCTCACCGCGAGCCAGATCGACGTCCTGCGCGAGGTGGCCTGCCATGTGACCCGGAAGATTTCCGAGGCTCCGGAGGCCAGCACCCGCTGACGCCCGGGCGGGGTGCACCGCGTCGCCTGTTCCACCGGGCGGAACTGCACCCCCAGGTCACGGCGTCCCTTTCCCGGGCCGCCCGGGTGATCGTCGTACGCATTGCCGAGCAGATCGTCTGCGTGGAATATTATCTCCCTGGCCGAGCATTCAACTGAGCGACGACCGGCACCAGACACCGGCCGCGACAGGGTTCAGAGCGCGAGTGATCGCACTGCTCGCGCGAGTCGGGATGGGGAACATCAGATGATCATGGAGATCGGCATCGTCCTCGACGCGTCACGGTTGGCCCGCGCGCCGCTGGAGACAGTCGAGCTGGCCCGCCTCGCCGAGGAACGCGGCCTGGACCTTGTGGTCGTCGCCGACGCGGCGACCGGGACATCAGCCGGCCTGGACCCCTGGACCGCGGCGGTCTGGCTGGCGGGATCGACACGCCGGATCGCCATCGGTGCCCCCGCCGGCGCCACCACCGCTCCCGATCCGACCGACCCGCAAGCGCAGTACCCGAGCGTGATCGCCAAGGCGCTGGACAGCATCGACCTGCTGGCGCAGGGGCGGATCATCTCCGACCCCGCCGGCTGGGTCGTCGCGCCACGGGACGCGAAGCCGGCGGAACTGGCCCGCCTCGCCGAAGCCGACCTGCCCGTCGTGGTCCCGGTGGATTCGCGCGAGGACGTCGAACGCCTCGCAGCGCTCGCCGCCGAAGGCGACCACCGCAGCGGCGTACGCCGACGCTCGGCCGCGGTGCGCGCCCAGCGCAAGCCGGGCATCGACTACGACGGCGTACCAGCGTCACTCGCCGACGCCGCGGTCGAGCCCGGCGATCCGCAGTACCGCTCCCTGTCCTCCACCTATCTGCGCGGCGGTGCTCCCGGGTTGGTGCTGCGGCCCTCGACACCGGCCGAGGTGTCGGACGCGATCGAGTTCGCCCGACGACACCGGCACCTGCCCCTCGGCATCCGCAGCGCCGGCCACGGCATCAGCGGCCGTTCGACAAACCGGGGCGGCCTGGTGATCGACGTGGGCGCCATGAACACGATCAGTGTGGTGGACCCCGTCCGCCGGCTCGTGCGCATCGGCCCCGGCGCGACCTGGAAGCAGGTCGCCGAAGCCCTGACCCCGCACGGGTGGGCACTCGGCTCGGGCGACTACGGCGGCGTCGGCGTCGGCGGGCTCGCCACCGCGGCCGGAATCGGCCTGCTCTCGCGCAACCACGGCCTGACGATCGATCATCTCCGGTCGGTCGACCTCGTACTCGCCGACGGACGGCAGGTGCGGGCGAGCAGAGAGCACAACCCGGAACTGTTCTGGGCCGTACGGGGAGCGGGCGCCAACTTCGGCATCGCCACCTCGTTCGAATTCGAGGTCGACGAGGTGGGCGAGGTCGGCTGGGCGCAACTCGTCCTGCTCTCCACCGACATCGAGCAGTCGCTGCGCCGCTTCGCGGAACTGGCCAGTTCGGCACCACGGGACACCACGGTGTTCCTCGTGACCGGGCAGCCGCGTGCGGGCACGTCGACCATCCAACTCTTCGCTGTGGTCGACAACCCGGATCCCGACACCGTCGTGGCGCGCCTGACACCGTTCCTGGAACTCGGGGCGCTCGCCGGACAGCAGGTGGTGATGACGCCGTACTCGGGAGTCATGGGCAACGCCGCCGACGTCGGGCCGAACGGCCACCAGGGATTCGGCGAGCCGAACTCGCGGTCGGCCTTCCTGCCCACACTGACCCCCGAGTTCGCCCGTGATGCCGCGGCGATGCTTCGCAGCGGGGGCGTCTACTTCTTCGAGCTGCGGGCCATGGGCGGCGCGATCGCCGACGTCGCACCGGGCGAGGCGTCCTTCAGCCATCGGACGCCGGCATTCCAGCTGACGGCGATGGGCCAGAACAATCAGCGCCTCAACGCCGTATGGGAACCACTGCGTCAGCACTTCGACGGCCTCTACCTCAGCTTCGAGACCGACCGCAGTCCCGAACGGCTGCTCGACGCCTTCCCGGCACCGGTGTTGGAGCGCCTTCGCACACTCAAACACCGCTACGACCCGGACAACCTCTTCCGGGACAACTTCGCCATCGACCCGCGGACAACGAAGGAGGCACAGGCATGACCGACTACGGACACGACCTGCTCTTCGGCGCTTTCATCACACCCGCCGCACAACAGGCCCGACAGGTCGTCGACCTGGCGGTCACCGCGGACCGGGCCGGCCTCGACCTCGTCAGCTTCCAGGACCACCCGTACCAGGCCTCGTACCTGGACACGTCGACCCTGCTCGCCTTCGCCGCGGCCCGCACCGAGCGCGTCCACCTCAACGCCAACGTCACCAGCCTGCCGCTACGGCCACCGGCCGTCCTGGCCCGGGCCGCCGCCTCGCTCGACATCCTCAGCGGCGGCCGCTTCGAACTCGGCATCGGTGCCGGTGCGTTCTGGGACGGCATCGCCGCCATGGGCGGACGCCGGCTCAGCGCCGCCCAGGGCGTCACCGCGCTGCGCGAAGGGATCGAGATCATCCGCGAGATCTGGGACACCACGGCCCCCGGCGAGGTGAGCTACGACGGGCAGTACTACTCGGTCAAGGGCGCCCGACGCGGACCGCGTCCCGCCCACGACATCCCGATCTGGGTCGGGGCGTACAAGCCCAAGATGCTCGCGCTCACCGGTGCGGTCGCCGACGGCTGGCTGCCCAGCATCGAGTACCTGCCCCGGGGCGCCGACTCCCTACCGGAACTCAACGCGCGAATCGACGGCGCGGCGCACGACGCCGGCCGCGACCCGGCAGCCGTACGACGGTTGATGAACTTCATGAAGGTCCAGCTCTCGTCAGCCCCGCGTGGGCTTCTCAACGGCCCGCCCGCCGCCTGGGTCGACCAGATCGTCGACCTGGCGCTGCGGGACGGCATCAGCGCCTTCATCATCGGTGGGGACGACCCGAGCATCACCGAGCGTTTCGGCGCCGAGATCGCACCTGCCGTGCGAGAGGTCGTCGAGCGGGAACGCAAGGCCGGCGCAGCCGCCCGGCCGCCCAGAGCGTAGGAGCCGCGAGGTGGGGGTGGGCGGCCCGGAGAGGTGATCGCCGGGCCGCCCGGTGGTGAGCCACGCTGGGCGGCCCGGCGATCAGCCGGTCAGAGACCGGCGGCGTGTGCGGCGGCGGTGCCACCGACCACGGGCAGGACGATATTGCTGCTCTTCAGCGCGACCTTCAGGTTCGCGGCGGTGGTGTCCGCCTGGCTGGAGTACTGCGGGTAGCTGGCCACGATGATCACGCCGATCCGGTGGCCGGGCTTGAAGACGTAGTCCTCCGGCAGCAGCGGGAAGCTGAAGTTGTACGACTCCCCCGGCACCAGTGGCACGGCGACGCGGATCGACTGCCGGTTCTGGGCGTCCATGATGCCCTTGGTGACCAGCTCGTAGTCGGCGGTGGCCACCCGCTTCGCCGTCTGCTTGTAGCAGCCGTCGTCGGTCGGGCTGCTCTCGCCCCAGCAGTCCGACGTGTCCAGGGTGATGATCCCTTCGCCGGAGGCCCGGTGCGCGACCCGCTCGTCGGTGCCGTAGTCGACCAGGATGGCCCCGAGGTTGGTGTCGGCCTGGTCGGCGGAGGCCCGCAGCTGCACGGTGGGCGTGCCGGAGATGTGCAGCGGCGCGGACAGCGGCGCGGAGAGGAACGCCAGCCGGTTGGGCTGCACCACGTCCGGGTTGAGGATCATGGTGTTCTGGCTCTGCGTGCGGCTGTCCTGGAACGCCCCGGTCGCCGGCTTCGCGGTGGGCACCAGCCCGAGACCGCCCGCGCCGGTGGCGCCGGGCTGCAGGAACACCTCGGTGTCGGCCTTGCCGGGGATCGGCCAGTCGGCGTGGGTCTCCCACACGTCGGCGGAGCGCTCCAGGTCCACCCGCGGCTCGTCCATGATGCCGTTGGCGACGCCCTGCAGCCAGAAGTCGAACCACCGGTGCAACGTCGACACCCACACCGCGCGGCGCGAGTCGAACGGGTCGACGTGGCCCTCCTGCGACAGCCACAGCTTGCGCGGCACGTTGTTCTCCGCCAGGGCGTACCAGAACTTGCTGAAGTGGTCCGGGCGGACGTTGTCGTCGTTGAGGCCGTGGTAGAGCAGCACGCTGGCGGTGACGTTGGGGACCTTCTTGACGTAGCTGCGCTCGTTCCAGAAGGAGGTGTAGTCGCCGTGCTCGTCGCCGTCGGCGGCGCCTATCGCGTCGCGTACCGGCTTGCAGTAGTCCCGACGCTCGGGATTGGTGACCGTGTTGGCCAGCGACGACACGTAGCTGTTGCCGCGGGTGACCACGCCGTTGCTGCGCACGTAGTCGTAGTACTCGGTCGGTCCGCTGATAGGCACGACGGTGGTCAGGCCCTTCACGCCGGTCACCGCCGTGGCCATGGCCAGCGAGCCGTCGTACGACTTGCCGATCATCCCCGTCTTGCCGTTGTGCCAGTCCGCCTTGACGATCTCACCGGCGGCGTTACGGGCGGTGGCCCGGCCGTTGAGCCAGTTGATGGCCTGCTTGGCGCTCAGGTTGTCCTGGTTGGCGTTGGTGGTCGGGCAGCCGGTGGAGTTGTTGGTGCCGACCATGTCCAGCAGGATGACCGCGTAGCCGCGCGGCACGAAGTAGTTGTCGTAGAACAGGGGCCACTTGTCCAGCAGCCCGTCGCCGTCGAGGTCCGCCTTGCACTCGGACTCGTTGCCCCGGCAGACAGTCGAGTAGTAGGGGCTGGCGTCCATCACGACGGGGGCCTTGAGCCCCTGTGCGGTGGCCGCCGGCCGCATCAGGTCGAACGCGATGATGTCGCGCAGACCGTCGTTGTCGCTGTCGAAGGTGGAGTCGATGAAGAGGCGTTCCCGAATGGCGTCGGCGTAGCCGAACACCGGCTGGGTGACGCCGTCCTGGACGACGATCGACGGCGGGCCGTCCGCCGCCAGCGCCTGTGGTGCCGCGCCGAGGGCGGCGAGCACTGTCGCGGACAGTACGGCCACGCCTCTGCGCCACCGCGTTCCCACTGTAGCCATGCATTCTCCTTGATGTGTCCGAGGCTGCGTACGCTACGAGCCGGCGGCCGGTGCCACCACCTGCACGTGTAGGAAGTTCGTCGGGCGTGCTTCGACGGGGTGCGTCAGTCGCCCGGCGGGCAGCAGTGCGGCGGGCACGGCAAGACCCCGGTGCGACGCCGACCGGTGCCGGGCCGGCGTCGCACCGGGGTGTCTGGATGACGGGGCTACGGCTGGCCGGCCAGCACCAGCTCCCGCAGCCGCCGGTCGAGGGTCGGGGCGTCCAGGCCACCCGGCCAGCCGCGCAGCAGTGCGCCACCCTTGGCCACCAGCACGACGGCCGGCGGCTCCCGCACCGCGTACGAACGCCAGATCGTCTGCTGGTCGTCCAGGACGACCGGATACTCCACCTGGTGGGCGCGCAGGTAGTCCTGGACCTCGTCGGCCTGGTCCGCGCCGGCCACGCCAACGAAGACCACCCGGTCCCGATAGCTGCGGGCCAGCTCGCTGAGGGCGGCCTGGCGACTGGCGCAGGTGGTGCACCAGGAGTTGAAGAAGGTGAAGACGACGGGGCGCTGCGCCCACAGTTCGGCGGCGGCGAACGGTGTGCCGTCGGTCAGCGCGCCGGTGAACGCCGGGGCGGCCGGGGCGGTGCCGGGTGCCGGGCGCAACGCCAGGTCGGCGGGGACCGGTCCGGGCAGC
Source organism: Micromonospora parva (assembly GCF_040649675.1). NCBI lineage: Bacteria > Bacillati > Actinomycetota > Actinomycetes > Micromonosporales > Micromonosporaceae > Micromonospora > Micromonospora parva. The sequence continues at coordinate 25,583 of NZ_JBEZFX010000013.1, forward strand.
GCCGCCGCCCCTCCGGCGGGCGCCGGTGGAGGCCCGGCCTCGGGTGTGGGCGTGCTGCATCCGCCCAGCAGTGCCACAGTCAGCAGCAGCGGCAGGAGTGCCCGCCTCATGACGGGACCACCGCCACCAGCGCCGGGCCCTCGCTGCTGTCCGACGTCAGGTCGAGCGCCGGCCGGCCGTCCACCTCCAGCCGGTAGGAGGCCCGCTGCGGCACGCGCACCGCAACGGCGAACTCGCAGTAGGTGGGCATGCGCTCGACCCCCAGGTCCTCGGCGAAGGCGGCCACCGCGGTTCCCGCCGGCAGCTGCCCGCTGGCCACCGCCGCCCCGTCCGGGTCGAGTACGCGGTACGGCGCCCGGTTGTGGAAGTGCGTGTACGGGCCGGTGCCGGCGCAGTCCACACCCGCGGCCCGGATGTTGATGTCGCGGACCAGGACCCGGACGGTCGTCGGGGAGACCGCCTCCTGGGTGGCGCCGACGGCGCCGCAGCCGGTCGCGCCGGCCAGCAGCAGGGGCAGCAGAGTCATGATGCTTCGCCGCACGTCATCCTCCTTCGGCCCGCCTGCCGGGTCCGCGGCGGCCTGTCGCCGCGGACCCGGCAGGACCGGGGTCAACCTCGGGCGTCGGTCAGGACTTCTCGACCCGGCACTGCTTGGTCACCGTCTTCGTCGGGTCGCTCTCCGAGGTCGCGGTGAGCTTCACGAAGCCGGTCTCCGCGGCGGCGGCGGTGGCACCCACCGACACCGTGACCGTGGTGGCCTTGCCGAACTGTGCGGTGGCGAGCTGGTTGGGCAGCCAGGTCCGCCAACCCTTGCCGGCCACCTCCGCGGACAGGCGGTAGACGTCCGACTTCAGGTAAGCGCTGACGTTCTCCGGGTGCTGCTGCCCGCCGGCCGAGTAGGTACCGGTGTTGGTCAGCTCGAACGAGCAGGTCACGCCGCGGTTGGTGGGCTTGCCGCCGCTGGTCACCTCGCCCTTGCCCAGGTTCACTCCGTGACTGCTCGGCCCGCCGGTGCCGTCCAGAGAACGCACCGCCACGGTGTAGGACAGCGAGCCGGCCGAGTCCCGCTTGAGATCGATGATGTAGAAGTGCAGCCGGTTGGCCTCGTCGACGTACTCGTACTGGCTGCCGGTGTCCGCGCCGGCGTGGAACAGCGCGTCGGAGAGCTGCCGGTAGTCACCCATGGTGATCTTCTGTGGGGTGCCGTCGGGCCGGTAGAAGTCGATCATGTCGATGTCCTGCGGGTTGGCGTCCACCACCCACTGGAACGGGGCGCTGTCGGCGTTCTTCGTCTTGCTCAGCAGCACGCCGCTGTCCGGGGTGAAGGAGTCCGCGCCCATCCGGTCGACGACCTCGACCGTGTAGTTGTTGAAGTTGCCGCCGTCGCACAACGGGTCGGTGCTGACCGCACAGGTCGGCGACAGGTCCTTGTTGAGCGCGATGTTCACCCCACTCAGACCCTTCGGGCCGGCGTCGACCGCCCGGGACGTGACCTGCGCGACCACCAGACCCGAGGAGGCCAGCGACTCCCGCGACAGCCGCAGCACGTGCTCCTCGCCGACCAGCCCGATCTTGATCTTGTCCCGCAGGGTGTGCAGCGAGCCCATCGAGCCACCGTTGGTCGGTGGGATCTGCCAGCGGGTGTGCGGACCGCCCGGGCCGTTGAACGACCCGCGCGACATCATGCTCCAGATCCCGGTGTACGCCCGGCGCAGCGGCTCGCCGTACGGGTTGTTGTAGTTGTCGCCGATGCCGAGCAGGTGGGACAACTCGTGGGCGTAGACGCCCATGCCGGAGCTCTCGCCCTGCGTCGAGGAGCCGCCGCCAGCGTTCGGCCACAGCGTCGCCGCCGCCTTCCACGAGGTCCAGTCCACGTAGCGGGTCTTCGCCCAGTTCGGCAGGTTGGGGTCCGGCGGACCCCAGGCGTCCGGCACGTCCTCCTTGTTCTGGAAGATCATCTGCCCGAACTCCTGCCAGGTCGACGACTCGTCCTGGCCGGCGCTGAGGATGAACACCAACTCGTACTGGTTGGCGACCTCCTCGCCGACGGCCGCCCGCCAGGCGCCCAGGCCGTCGGTGCGGATGTTCTTGCCGCACACGTCCCCGCTCGGGCAGGCACCCGGGTTGAACCCGTTGTCCAGCCCGTACTGGTAGGACTTGGCCGGCATCTGGTACGGCCCGAACCCGGTGAGGTCGACGCCGTAGCGGCCGTTGGAGTCCTGCATCCAGTACTCGTGCAGGGTGTGGCCCTTGTTCAAAGTGTTCGGGGTGTTCAGGAAGTCCTGGTAGAACTTCGGCACGTCGGCCCGGGGAATGTTCGTCGCGACGGACTGCGGGTTGCCGAACACCGTCGAGCGGGCCCGCTGGGAGACCGCGAACGTCTCATCCGGATAGTCGAGCGCCACCAGAGCGATCTTGAAGTTGCGGACCGAGCCCGACACGCTCGGGTCGGCCCAGTTCTTGCCCGGCACAGCCTTGTAGTCGTTCCAGGTCATCGTGTCCGGGTTCTGCCAGGCCTGCGGGTCCAGGACCTGGAACGGCGCGGTGCCGCCGGCCGGGTTGGCCGGGGCCGCGGCGGCCTGCGCCGCCCCGGTCGCCACCAGGGTGGTCACCACGGCTGCGGCCAGTACGGCCCGCCTCAGCCGGGTTCGATGGGGGGTAGCACGGTGCACGGAATCACCTCTCGTCGGAGGAAAACGCGGCGCTGGCGTCCCGGTGGGGGTACCGCGCGACACCTGTCAGCAGGCCGCGCAGCGAATCTAGGAGGGCGGGCCGGTGCCGGTCACCGTGCAGATGTCGGCAGGTGGGCCGACGACTTCCGACACCTGAAGGACCGGCGTGCCCGCCGGCTCAGCCACTGCCGGCCCCGAACGCCGGCCCGGCCGTCGCCGCGAGGGCCCGCAGCACGTCGCGGCGCACCCCGTCCACAGCGGTGCCGGACAGGGGTCCGCGCGGGGGGCGGCACCGTCCGCCGAACCGCCCGGCGCACTCCATGGCCAGCTTGACCGCCTGTACGGCTTCCGGCCGGGAGGCCCAGCCCAGGATCGGGTGCAGCTCGGCGTAGAGCGGCAGCGCCCGGGCCAGGTCGCGGGCGGCGCACAGCTCGTACAGGCGCACGGCCTGGCGGGGCAGCGCGTTGGGCAGGGTGGCGATCCATCCGGTGGCGCCGCACAACACCAGTTCGAGCACCACGTCGTCGGCCCCGACCAGCACGTCCACGTGTGGGCAGAGGTCCCGCAGGCGGTGCAACCTGCGGACGTCGCCGGTGACCTCCTTGACCGCGACGATCCCGTCGATCTCGGCGACGGTGGCCAACAGGTCCGGCGTGAGGTCCAGCCGGGCGTCGTACGGGTCGTTGTGGGCGACCACCGGCAGGCCGACCGCCGCCACCTCCCGGTAGTGGGCGACCACATCGGCGGGCCGGGCGGCGGGCCCGTCGGGCGGCCGTGCCAGCACGCCGTCGGCGCCGACCGCGGCGGCCTGCTCCGCCCAGTGGCGGGCCTGCCTGCTGCCGTAACCGCCGACACCGGGCACCACCGCGCAACCGGGTGGCGCGGCCTGCACCGTCGCCTTCACCACGGCGGCCCGCTCGTCGTCGGAGAGGGCCCGGTACTCCCCCATCGACGCGCACGGCGCGACCCCGTGACACCCCTCGGCGGCGAGCCAACGGACGTGTTCCTGGAGTTGGTCGAAGTCGACCGACAGGTCGGTGCGGAACGGTGTGGTGATGGCGACCAGCACGCCCCGCCAGGGCCTACCAGTTCCCACTCGGATATCCCCTCCCCGCCGGCAAACGCCCGTCATCGGTACCGCATCGTGCGCGGGGCACCGGTGCGGTCCGTACCGGAACCTTAGGAACGTCTGTCATCCCCGGTCTTCGGACAGATGCCGGAACAGTCGCGGTGCCGTCCGTCCTTATGTCGCGACTTCGACAGTGGACCTTGCGCAATGGCCCATCCGCACCGGAGGGTAAGGACTGACGGTCGCGCGATCCCTGTCACGCAGCGCAACCATGGGAGATACATGCACGGTGAGCTCCAGCGAATCGTCGACGCCGTCGCCGCCCGGGTGGGGCGACCCGCCCTCATCGAGGACCGGCGGCAACGGGTGGTCGCCTACAGCGAGCACGACGGCCCGATGGACGACGTCCGCCGGATGTCGATCCTGCGTCGGCAGACGACGCCGGAGGTGATCGCCTGGTTCCGGGGGAAGGGCGTGCTCACGGCGCGCGCACCGATCCGCACCCCGGCGTGCGCCGAGCTGGACCTGCTGGCGAGGGTCTGCGTGCCGATCCGGCACGACGACCTGCTGCTCGGGTTCGTCTGGTTCATCGACGCCGACGGCTCGATGACCGATGCCGACATCGCCACCGCGGCCGGCGCCTTCACCGACCTGTCCCTGGCCCTCTACCGGGAGAACCTGCTCGGTGAGCTCGCCTCGCAGCGGGAGACCGAGGCCACCCGAACCCTCCTGGTGGAGGGCCGGCAGGCGCGGGAGCACGCGGCGCGGGCGCTGCTGGATGAGGGCGTGGTGGCCGCCGACGGATCTACCGTCGCGCTCGTCGCGCAGCTCGTGCCGACCGGTGGGCGGCAACCCGACGAGGTGGCCCGGATCGCCCTGGAGCAGGCCCTGGTCACCACCCGTCGGTGGATCGGCGTACGGGAGACGCTGCACCTGGTCTGGCACGACCACGGGGTGCTGCTGGTCTGCGGCGACCGGATCGCCGGCCGCCCCACGCCGGAGGCTTCCGCCGCGCATCTGGACGCGGCGCTGAGCACCGCGACCCGGGGTCTGGCGTCGGTGGACCGGACCGTGACCGGGATCGGCCAGCCCCGCGCCGAGTTGTCCAGCGCCGTCGCGTCCTACCAGGAGGCCGCCCAGGCGGCCCGGGTCGGCACCCAACTGCCCGCGCTCGGCCGGGTGATCTCCTGGGCCGGCCTGGGCATCTACCGGGTGCTGTCCCAGCTGGACAGCCAGCATCTGGACGTCGCGGGCGTCCATCCCGGGCTGGAGCGGCTGCTGCGCGACGACGCCCACCAGGTGCTGCTGGAGACCCTTGAGGCCTACCTCGACCTGGCGGGCAACGCGCACGCGACCGCCGAGAAACTGCGACTGCACCGGACCACGCTGTACTACCGGCTGCAGCGGGTGGAACAGCTCGCCGGGACCGACCTCAAGGACGGCAACGAGCGCCTGTGCCTGCACCTGGCCATGAAGCTCGGTCGCCTCACCGGCCACTACCGCACACCGTGACGCCGCCCGCCCGTGGCGTGGCCGCGAACAGCGACGCGACCGAGCGGACGGTCCTCGTCACACCAGGCGGGTCATCCAGCCGTGCGGGTCGGCGGCCCGGCCGTACTGGATGTCGAGCAGATGCCGACGCAGCCGCATGGTCACCGAGTCCTCGGCACCGGCCTTCGGTGCCGTCACCTCGCCGCCGTCCCAGACCAGACGCCCGACCGGCGTGACCACGGCGCCGGTGCCACACGCGAAGACCTCGGTGATCGCGCCGGATGCCACGCCCTCCTGCCATTCCCGGATCTCCACCGGGCGCTCCTCGACCTCCAGGCCCAGGTCCTTGGCGAGGATGAGGATCGACCCCCGGGTGACGCCCTCGAGGATGGTGCCGAGTTCCGGGGTGATGATCTTGCCGTCGGCGGTGATGAAGTAGAGGTTCATGCCGCCCAACTCCTCCACGTAGCGGCCCTCGGCGGCGTCCAGGAAACAGACCTGCTCACAGCCGTGCTCGGCGGCCTCGACCATCGGCGCCAGGCTGGAGGCGTAGTTGCCGCCGCACTTCGCCTCACCCGTGCCGCCGCGCGCCGCCCGGGTGTATTCGGTGGAGAGCCAGATGGAGACCGGCTTGACACCACCGGAGAAGTACGCGCCGACCGGGCAGGCGATCACCATGTAGGTGATCTCCTTCGCCGGGCGAACCCCCAGGAACGGCTCGGACGCGAACATGAACGGTCGCAGGTAGACGCTGTACTCGTCCTCGTCCGGCACCCACACCTGGTCGGCCCGGACCAGCCCCTCGACCGAGGCCATGAAGTCCGGCACCGGCAGTTCGGGCAGTGCCAGCCGTCGGGCGGACCGGGCGAAGCGCTCGCCGTTGGCCTGCGGCCGGAACGACCAGATCGAGCCGTCGGCGTGCCGGTACGCCTTCATCCCCTCAAAGATCTCCTGCGCGTAGTGCAGCACCGCCGCGGCCGGGTGCATGAGGATCGGGCCGAAAGGGACGATCTCGGAATCCTGCCAGCCGCCGTCCGGCCTCCACACCGCCCGTGCCATGTGGTCGGTGAAGTAGGTGCCGAACCCCGGATTCGCCATGATCTCGGCTCGCCGCTGCGCGCTGGCCGGGTTCGGATTCTGCTGCAACGGGAACGGCAGGCTCATGGCCGGGTCCTCTCAATGGCCGCATCCCTGGGCGCTCAGTCACCGAGAACGAACACGCAGGGGAAGTTTGTCGGATGACAGGTGCAGAATACCGACCGTATTGTCGCCGGTCATAGGCAGACTGCGGCGACTCGGGAGGGACGGTGCGCCGGTGAGCCGGGGTGACGAGCGGATCGTCGCGGCCGCCGACAGCGCCGCCCGCCAGGTGGTGGGCCGGGTGGTCGTGTGTGCGGGCACCGACCTCGTCGACGTCGACGACATCCGGGCGTTGCTGGCCCGGCAGCCGCGCTTCGCGCAGCGGCACTTCACCGCGGGTGAGCGCGCGTACTGCCTGCTCGAACGCGACCCGGCGGAACGCTTCGCCGTCCGTTTCGCCGCCAAGGAGGCGGTGTTGAAGGCTCTCGGCACCGGCCTGAGCGGGGCGGCCCTGCGGGAGATCGAGGTGGTGCGCCGGCACTCCGGGCAGCCGGAACTGGCCCTGGCCGGGCGCGCGGCGGCGCTCGCCGAGGCGGCCGGTGTCCATTCCTGGCTGATCACCCTGACGCACACCCGACATCTGGCGCACGCCTTCGTCGCGGGCGTGGGCCAACCGGCCTGAACGCTTCCTAATCTATTCGTCCAAGTTGGACATTGCGCTCATATGATTTGATTGACCGTCGATGCCACATTGTTGACTTTAGCCATTCAGTGTGGAGGTTCGACACTGGCCATCAGCCGATATTTACCTCGCAATCGGGCAAAACAAGGGGCAGTCAAGACCGGCAATACCTCTAGTCACTCCTGTCGATATCCCAGATAGCGAGAGTCGTTTGACGGACCCGGATCAGCCCCAGAGGATTTCGATCAAGCGGTTCCTCGGGGGATGGGGAACTTTCGTGCATACTTCGAGGTGCATCACGGGGTGGGACGCCGTAACGGCGTCGATGCTGCTGCCGAGGGGATATTGTGGAACCACGCACGCTCTCTCAGCTCCTGGAATTCGAGCGTCGCATAGTGCCGGCCGCCGGCCTGATCCGCGCGGCCCAGATCCGTGGCGACGGCGATCAGGCCCTCGCGCACCTCGACCAGCTCTGCCGCGACATCGAGCAGCTCGCTCCGCTGATGCCGACGCGTCAGATCGAGGCGACGGTCCACGACTTGCGTGCCTGGTCAGACTCCGGTTTCCTGGCGAAGCCGGCCTTCGACGCGACCCGTGACACCGTTCCCGCGCCGGAGGACGGAGAAGCCGCCGCCTTCGTCGGACCGGTCACCCTGCCCAACGGCGACGGCTCCCGCGGCGCCTTCCTCGAGGCGTTCACGGTCGTCCGCCAGGACCCGGACTGCACCGCCGAACTTCAGTCGCGCTATCCGCACGACAAAGCGGTTTTCCAATCGACCCGACTCCTTTCCGCCTCCCCAGGATTGCGCGACGGAAACTGCGTCGTCTTCTTCCCGGAGAACATTCCGACGGCCAGTCCCACAGTGGATCAGTCGTTCGCCTGGTTCTTCTTCAACCGGCACACCACCATCTACGCCCGCACGCTGGAAATCGTGGCGCGGCTCTGTGGTGTCGGTTCCCCGTTCGCCGACACGAAGGTGCTGGCGTCCGCCGACGTCGACCCGGAGGACGTCTATCAGGCGCGCTGCGTCTGGGGCTACCTGCACGACTACTACCACCACACCGGGCCCCGTCCACTGGATCAGCACCTGGCGTTGAAGACGAAATGGCGCCCCGGTCTCGCCGAGGAGCTCAAGGTCGATCTGAAGTCGGCGATCGCCTGCCACGAGGAGTCGGTGCCCTACGGCGACATCATTTTCGAGTACATCATCCTGGAAAGGCTCTTCCGCTACCCGGCCGAGCCACGCCCGTTGCGCAACTTCGACTCCGGGACCGGCTTCGCCCTCGGCACCTGGCTTGCCGAGCACGGCCTGTTCACCATCGGCGACGACGGCCGGCGCAGTCTGGCCGGCAAGGCGGAAATCGTCGCATCGGCCAAGGAACTCGTCCGGACGATCGAGGAATTCGAGGCGATCACCGACGACGAGTCCTATCGCGAGAAGGTCACCGATTTCCTGTACGAGAGATTGCTACTGGAACCGGAGAACAAGGCGGACAGGTACGGCGGCCCCCGGGCATCCCTGAGCCTCTGGGGCAGTGAGGTCCATGTCTGACGGGATCCCGACCATCACCGACCGTGCCGTTGCCCTTCGCGATCCCGGTTTCTGCCGGTTCCACACCGACAACACCGCGGTCGTCGACTGGTCGGCCGAGCGCGGCTGGTCCGACCTCTCCGTTGAGCCGTACGCCCCGATGACCATGGATCCCGGCACCCTCGTGCTGCACTACGGACAGAGCGTCTTCGAGGGCCTGAAGGCGTTCCGCCAGCCCGACGGCTCCGCCGCGTTGTTCCGCCCCGCCGACCACGCCCGCAGGCTGGCCCGGTCGGCGCGTCGGCTGGCGATGGCCGAGATGCCGGCCGACCTGTTCCTGGACGCCTGCGCTCAGCTCGTCGCCGTTGACGACGGCTGGCTTCCCGAGGAGCCGGGCCAGGGCCTCTACCTGCGCCCGTTGATGATCGCGACCGAGGCCGAGCTCGGGCTCCGCGACTCGCGGCGCTACCGGTGCACCTTCCTGGCGTATCCGGCCGACCCCTGCTTCGGCCGGGCCTTCACCCCGATCTCCGTGCTGACCTCGGCGGACACGGTACGCGCGGTGCGCGGCGGGATGGGCGAGGCGAAGTGTTCCGGCAACTACGCCGCCAGCCTGCTGACCCGCAAGCGAGCCCAGGCGCGCGGCTACGACGAGGTGCTGTGGCTCGACGGCCTCGAGTTCCGCTGGGTCGAAGAGCTCAGCGGCATGAACGTCTTCTTCGTCTGGCGCGACGACGACGAGCGGCACGGCGTGCGGCTGACCACCCCGCCGTGCCAGGGGACGATCATGCGGGGCGTGACCCGCGACTGCGTCATCACCCTCGCCGGTGAGCTCGGCATTCCGGTCACCGAGGAGCCGACCCCGATCGACGCCCTCATGGCCGGCGCCCGGTCCGGGCGACTCGTCGAGATGTTCGCGTGCGGGACCGCCGCCGTGGTCGTGGCGGTCGGCCGGATCGCCGACGGAGACGACGACGTGACGATCGGGGACGGGCAGGAAGGCGTGGTGACCGCCCGGGTGCGGCACACGCTCATGGAGATCCAGCACGGCAGCCGCCCGGACACCCACGGATGGCTGCGGAGCGTACGCAAAGACCTTGCATCCGTTCACAGCTCGACCGACCGACAGTAAGGGAGATGGCGGATGCCTGACGCCAACGGCCGTTCCACAGCGGGTTCCAGCTCAACCGAACTGCCGCACGTCACCACCATCCACACGCTCGGGCCGACCGGCACCAACCTGGAGAAGGCCGCGCACCGCTGGTTCGCCGACCGACAGCGCCAGGGCCGGGTGGTCCTGCACGCCGAGGTCGAGGATGGCCTCGACGTCATGGCGTTCGACGGCAGCGAGGCGATCCTCGCCTGTGCCGTTTATCCGCGCCTGCACGACCTGGTGTTCGGTAATCTCCATCGGCTCACGATGGCCGACAGCTTCATCCTGGACACGTACGACATGGTGCTCGCCGCGCGGCCGGGCCAGCAGTCCGTCACCACCATCGTCACCCATCCCGCCCCCAGCTGCCTGGTGACGAATCGGGGCACGATCTCGTACGCGAGCAGCAACTCGGTGGCGGCCGCCGCCTGCGCCGCGGGCGACTACGACGCCTGCGTGACCACCGACCGCGCGGCCCAGGCCCAGGGGCTGCGGACGCTGGAGAACTTCGGTCCGGTGCCGATGGTGTTCACCCTGCACGTGGGGAAGGCCGGCGCCGCGTGTTGATAATCGTCCAGCCGCTCTCGGCCGGGATCCAGCTGGCGAGCCGGCTGGTGGCGGCCGGTGTCCCGTGCCTGATCCCGACGCAGTTTCCCGACCTGCTGCCGGCGGAGGTCCACTCCGGCGCGCGCGTCGTCGACTGGCATCCGGACCACGGCGTCCCCGCTCTGCTGGCGCTCGTCGACCGGCTGGGGGTGACGCCGACCGGCGTCATCGCGGGCTTCGAGTACACCGTCGGCCCGGCGGCCGAGCTGGCCCGCGCCCTCGGGCTGCCGGCGCTGAGCCAGGATACGGCCGAGGCCGTCCGGCAGAAGGACGTGATGCGGGAGCGCTGCGTCAAGCACGGCATCGCCGTCCCGGCATCGATCACGGTCCCGGCCGACGATGTGGGCGAATGTCCCTTCGCGTTCCCGGCGGTCGTCAAGCCGGCCGACTGGGGCGGCAGCCTGATGGTGCGCCTCGTCCGGGACGCGGACGAATACCAGCGCGCGTGCGTGGAGATCCACCGGTACGGCGAGGTCAGGTTCCACCACGATCCGCGGCGGGTCGCCCTGGTCGAGGAGTACGTCGAGGGCCCCGAGTTCTCTCTGGAGGGCTGGGTGGACGCGGCCGGGCTGCATCTCGTCAGCATCACCACGAAACTCGTCAGCGCGCTGCCGCAGTTCTTCGAGATGGGCCACGTCGCCACGCCGCCACGGAGTTCACCGCACGGACAGCTGCTGCACGAGTTCGCCGCGCAGGTGGTCGCCGCCTTCGACATCACCGTCGGGCCGTTCCACATCGAGACCCGCATCGCCGCGGACGGCCGTCCGGTGCTGATCGAGGTGGGTGCACGGTTGGCCGGCGACTGCATCCCCGAACTGATCATGGCGGGCCCTGGGGTGGATCTCTACCTGGCGACGGCTGAGGCGGCGCGGGGCGGCCGTTACCTGGACGAGCCGGTCTCGTCGGCGAGCGCCGGGGTCGCCTTCGTCACCACCGATCGGCCGGGCGCCTTCGCCGGCAGTGTGTCCGGCATCGAGGCGTTTCTCGATGCCGACGAGTTCGACCGGATCGTCTTCGAGGCCGAGCGCGGCGCCGCGCTCGACCCCGACGACATCTTCCACAACCGGGTCGCGCAGGTCTATTTCGTCGGCGATCCCGGCCGGGTCGAGGACCTGGTCGGCGCCGTGCTCCGCGACGTGCGGGTCGATATATCCGACAAGGAAGGCAGCTGATCGTGAGCAAGGACAACGATCTGATCGTCGAGGCGACGACCGCACCCCGTTCGAAGCCGGCGGCCGACGCGCCGACGCGCCCGGGCGGCGTTCTGACCGATCATGCGTACTCGATGCGGTGGAGCAAGCGGCGGTCCTGGCAGGGCATGGTCATCGCCGACCGGGACGCGGTGCCGTCCGTACGGCCCACGTCCTCGGCCCTGAACCACGGACAGGCGGTCTTCGACGACCTCGCGGCCTACCGGATGACCGACGGGTCCGTGTCGGTGTACCGCCCGGACAGCCACATCAAGCGGCTCAACAACGGGGCCCGGCGGATGGCGCTCCCGCAACTCGACTTCGACCGCGTCTGGCTCGCGATCCGCCGACTCGTGGACCTGGACGAGGCGTGGATCCCGGCGCAGCCCGGGTCGGCGCTGCTGCTGCACTCCGTCCTGGCCGGCAACGGCTCGTCACTCGAGGTCGCCCCGGCCGAGGAGTGCCTGTTCACGATCGTGGCGAGCCCGCTGACCCGGCCGGCTCCCAGCGACGTGCCGGTGCGGGCGATGGTCGTGGACGACTACGTGCGGGCGTGGCCGGGCGGCACGGGGGACATCAACGCCGTCGGTAACTACGGGCCGGGGCTGGTCCCGCGGGAGATCGCCGCCAACTACGACTATCACCACGTGCTGTGGGTGGGCGGCGATCCGGAGCGCACTGTCCAACAGGTCGGCGCGATGAACGCGTTCTTCGTCATCGACGGCGTCCTGACCACGCCGTCGCTGGACGGCACCGTACGGCCGGGGATCATCCGCGACTCGATCATCAAGCTGTCCCGTGACGCCGGGACCGTTGTCGTCGAACGGCCGGTTCCGTTGGCGGAGGTGTTGCAGGGCATCAGCGACGGCCGGATCACCGAGTGCTTCGGCACCGGCACGGTCGAGGGCGTCGTGTCCATCAACGGCCTCGGCTATCGCGGGGAGGAATACCGACTGCCCGGCAGCGTGGCCGTGGCGTCGCACCTCCGAGAGATGCTCGGGGGCCTGCACCGCGGCGAGGTGATCGACCGGTTCGGCTGGATGCGCCGGCTCACCGAAGTTTCGACTGTCCACGCCTGACCACGGCAGCGCAACCCGTCAGGAGATCTAGATCATGGCCTACGTCGTCACCGATGCGTGCATCGGGTGCAAGTACACCGACTGCGTGGACGTCTGCCCGGTCAACTGCTTCCACGAAGGCCCGGAGATGCTCTACATCAATCCGGAGGAGTGCATCGACTGCAACGCCTGCGTTGCCGAATGTCCGCCGGAAGCCATCTGGGCCGATGTCGAGCTGCCCGAGGACAAGTTCGAGTGGATCCTGATCAACGGTGAGATGAGCCAGCAGTACCCGGTGATCTACCAGAGCGACGCCAATTCCGTCAGCAAGAAGTCCGCCTCATAAGGGATGGGATCGACAGACATGACTACCATCGAGAACTCGTTCATGCTCGGTCTCGATTCGAACTTCTACCTCAAGGACGACTTCGAGAGCCCGGAGAAGCGGACCAACGTCACCTGGTTCTACCCGAAGATCTGCGGCTTCCAGGACGCGCTGCGGACCGAGCAGGAGAAGGCGGAGTACTTCTCCTTCCTCGACCGTCAGACGCACCCGCAGCAGACGAACATCCTGCTGTACTTCCACATCCCCTTCTGCGAGGCGTTCTGCAACTTCTGCGCCTGCTTCAAGGAGTCCTCGGCGAAGTACCAGGGCGAGCAGCGGGTGCGGTTCGTCAAGGCCATGGTGAAGGAGATCGAGCGCAACGCCCGCTCGGCGTACTTCCAGGGCACGAAGATCAAGTACGTGCAGTTCGGCGGGGGCACGCCGTCGGCGCTCGACCAGGAGTCGATGGCGACCATCATCCAGGCCGTGCACCGCGAGTTCGACCTGAGCGAGGTCGACGGGATCTCGTTGGAGGGCAGCCCGCTCGGCCTGTCCACTGACGGCTACATCGAGATGCTCAAGTCCCTGGGGATCACCCGCATCTCGTTCGGCGTGCAGACGCTCAACGAGGAGATCCGGCGCAAGCTGACCATCAAGGCCACCGTCGAGCAGGTCTACCAGACGGCGGAGAACATCCGCAAAGCCGGGATCAGGACCTTCGCGCTGGACCTGATGTACAACCTCGCCGGTCAGACCGACGAGATCCTCGCCTCCGACATCCACGGCATCTGCGCCGAGCTGCGCCCCAGCTTCGTGCAGACGTACCGGTTCAACCAGTGGGAGGGCACCCGGCTCGACAAGCAGATCCGGGCCGGCAAGGTGAGCGACGTGCTGCCGTCCGGCAGCATCGAGCGGGTCCAGTACCGCCAGATCAAGGAGAGCCTGGCCGACTACGGGTACGACAAGCAGCTCCTGATCAACTTCTTCACCCACCTCGACGAGACCGGCCCGATCGGGCTGGACCACGCCTGCGGCGGCAACGGCTACCGGGCGAGTTACACACTGGGCATCGGCCCGGCCGCCGAGAACTACATGGGTGAGCGGAGCTACCGCAACCACACCAACGTGGACCGCTGGATCAAGGACGTCGAGGACGGCATCATCCCGATCGAGCAGGGCCGGATCTGCAGTGAGGACGAGGTCGAGAACCGGGTGATGGTGTTCTTCCCGGTCTTCGGCACCGTACGCAAGGCGGACGTGGCCAACCTGGAGAAGTACCGCCGGGAGATCAACTGGATGGTCGAGAGCGGGTACGCGATCGAGACCGACGAGGACATCACCCTCACCGAGGTCGGCCGGGAGAACGCCGGCAACATCGCCTTCCTGTTCTACTCCGACGAGGAGAAGGCGCGGGCCCGGCGCACCATGTACCTCTCCCTGAAGAACAAGCGCAACCCGTTCCACCAGGACGAGATGAACATCCCCCGCACACCGGTCTTCCTGCAGTCCAAGCTGGCGACCCGGCCAGCCGACTCCAGCACCGCGCCGAAGGCGGGCTGACGTGACGAGCACCGACCGGAAGACCCGTGCCGACATCGAGGACGACCTGCGCAAGATCGCGGCCGAGGTCTTCCCGAACCACGACGTCGAGTTGACCTCGAACACGCCCCTGTTCAACGGCGGGCTCTCGTTGAACTCCACCCAGATGATCGAGCTGACGCTGGCCTTCGAGTCGTACTACGACATCGAACTCGAACCGGAGCTGCTGACGGTGGAGCACTTCGCCACCCTCGGCTCGCTCGCGACCATGCTCGAGGACCAGCTCAACGACGACTCCTATGTCTGATGGGGTACGCGTCGTCCTGGTGCACGGCAACGCCGGAGCAACCATCGACGGCATCTGGTTCCCGTACCTCAAACGGGAGCTTGAGGCTCGGGGCCACAACGTGGTGGCCCAGACCTTCCCCGATCCGATCAAGGGTCGGATGCGGTACTGGCTGCCCTACCTGACCGACGTCATCCGTCCGGACGACCAGACGGTCATCGTCGGGCATTCGTCGGGAGCACTGACCGCACTGCGGTACGCGGAGTCGGCGCCGCTGCTGGGCACCTTCGTGGTGGCCGGGCACCACACCGACTGCGGCTTCGAACTCGAACGGCGCAGCGGATTCTTCGACCAGCCGTGGGACTGGGCGGCGATCAAGCGGAACCAACGCTTCATCGTCCAGTTCCACTCGACGGACGATCCGTGGGTCCCCCTCGACGTGGCCCGGGAGCTGCACCGACTGACCGGCAGCCGGCTGACGGTGATGGAGGGGATGGGCCACTTCGGGTCGTACGACCAGAAGCTGGACACCTTCCCGGAACTGCTGGAGGCGGTGTGCCGGCAACTCGAGATGGTCGACAGGTGACCGGTGGCCCGCTCCGCTTCGTCGACGAGGTCATCGACCGCCGCCACGACGACGACGCCGTGGCGGTGGTCGATCTGGCCACCAGCCTCCAGGTGTCCTACCGGACGCTGGCTCGGCGGGTCCAGGCCCTGACCGACCTGCTGGCTCCCCTCGTCGGGCGGCACGGCACCGTCGCGATGGTGATGGACAAGTCCATCGACTCGGTGGTCTGCATGGTGGCGGCGCTTCGACTCGGCGCGCGGTACGTCCCCGTCGACGAGTCGTTGCCGCCGGCCCGGACCGCGGTGCAGTTCGCCAGGTGCCGCCCGACGGTGACGGTGGCGCATCCGCGGTATCTCGGGCTGCTCGCCGAGGCGGCGGCCGGCACTCTGGTGGTCGCCGGTGACTCCTGGGACGTGTCGGCTGAGGCCGACTACCGGCCGTCGGCGTACGGGGACAGGACGCCGGACGACCAGGCGTACGTCATCTTCACCTCGGGATCGACCGGCGGCCCGAAGGGCGTCATGATCAGCCACCGCAGTGTGTGCGCGCTGCTGGAGGGCGTACAGCAGGTGGTCGGTTTTCCGGAACGGATGCGATACCTGAACGTGGCGCCGCTGTTCTTCGACGCGTCCGTTGTCGACCTGTACTCCACCTTCCTGGTCGGCGGCAGCGTGCACCTGCTGCCCCGGCTGTCGATGGCCGGCCAGGTCACGCAGGCGTGCGAGCAGTGGGGCATCACCGACGTGCTGCTGGTGCCCTCGGTCATCCGGATGCTGCTCGGGCGGTTCAGCGACATCGACCGCCGCGACCTGAGCTCCCTGCGCCGCCTGTGGTTCGGCGGGGAGTCGTGCCCGACCTCGCTGCTGCGGGCGATGGACAAGAAGCTTCCGGGTCTGACCTATGTGCACGGCTACGGCCCGACCGAGACCACGCACAGCGCCACCCTGTACGTGACCGACGACATCGCCGGCCACGATGACGAGTACCTGCCGATCGGGACCCCGCTGCCCGCCGTCGACGTCCTGATCGTCGACGACGACCTGCGACCGGTGCCCGACGGCGACACGGGTGAGCTGCTCATCGGCGGCCCGCAGGTCATGCTGGGTTACTGCGAGGAGCGGGCGAGGACCGAGCAGTTGCTGATCACACGCGGCTCCCCCGAGATCCGGTACTACCGGTCGGGCGACTTCGTTCGGCGCACCGGCGCCGGTCAGCTCGTCTTCGTCGGCCGACGCGACGATGCCGTGAAGATCGCCGGAAACCTCGTGCACACCTCCGAGGTCGAAGCCGCGGCGCTGGCCGTGGACTGGGTGGTCGACTGCTGCGCGGTGGTGACCCAGCACCGGGTCGCCGGCCGGGCCATCACGCTCTTCGTCCTGGCCGCCGACCGGACCGGCGCCGAAACCGACCTGAGGGCCGAGCTGGCCCGGGTGTTGCCGCCGTACATGGTCCCGGCCAAGATCGTCATGATCGACGAGGGCGACGTCGGCCTGACACCGACCGGCAAACTCGACCGCTCCCGCCTGCGCGACCTGGTGACCTCCGATGATCGATGACGAGATAGCCGCGTTCACCCGGCGGGGTGTGCTGACAGTTGTCCCACGGGCGGCGAGCGGGCGCAGCCTCACCGACCCCGCCGAGCTGCTGCGCCACGGTGTCGAGGAGTTCCTCCCCACGCCGGCCACCGTCGACCGGGTCGCCGAGGCGCTGCTCCGGGAAGGCCTCGCGATCGAGGCCCGAACCGACGTGGGCCTGACCGTCAGCGGCGAGCAGAGCCTGCTCGGGGACGTCTTCGGCAGCGCCGTCGGCGTGGTCCGCAACAAGTACATCCGCGACTCCCCCCGCTACGAACTCGTGGCGCGGGGTCCACTGCGTTCCCGGGTGTGCACCGACCTCATCAGTGCGGTCTCGGTGCCACGTTCCGGATTCGAGCTGACCGTCACCGCGTCGCCGCCGGTGGTGCGCGGGACCGGGCACCACCTCCGCCTTCCCGGCGACGCGGTGCGGGTGGCCGGAGCCGAAGCGCTGCACGCCGCCGGTGTCCGCGGCGACGGCGTCCGCGTCGTCATGGTCGACACCGGCCTCTACGACCACCCGCATCACCGCCAGCACGGCTACCGGACCTCGGTCGTCCCCGCACTGGCGCAGCTCGATCCCGCTGTCGACGAACGCGGTCACGGCACCGCGATGTCGGCGCTGCTGCTGGCGGTGGCGCCCGACGTGTCGCTCACCATGGTCAAGATGGCCACCGAGGGCTTCTCGTTTCCGGTCGCCGCGTTCCAGCGGGCGGTGCAGCTCGAACCTGACGTCATCTCCTGCAGCTGGGGGACGTTGCGCGCGGAACCCCATCTGCATCTCGAGGTGGCCAACGCGATCCGGCGGGGCTGCACAGTGCTGTTCGCCGCCGGTAACGGCTCGACCGACCGGCCGACAGCGATGTTCCAGTCCGTCGCCACCCCTGGTGCGATCACCGTCGGGGGCGTGCACGTCGGCCCGGACGGCGAGCTGCGGGCCGCCGATCTCGCCTCCAGCTACCGGTCGGCGGTCTTTCCCGGACGGGCCGTGCCGGACGTGTCCGGCCCGTGCGGCATGCTGCCCAACGGCAACTACATCCTCTTCCCCACCCAACCCGGCTGCCTGTTCGACCGTCGCAACAGCAAGTACGACGGCACGGGTGCGGATGACGGCTGGCTGGTGTCGAGCGGCACGTCAGGTGCCACGGCGTACGCCGCCGGCGTGGTGGCACTGGCGATTCAGCAGGGTCTGCCGTGCACCGCCGAGTCGTTGACCGTCCATTGTGTTCCGGTCATCCGGGGTCGTTCCATCACCGGGGACGAGTGCGGTGCGCAGAGCCCGAACCCGGCCACCGGCCACGGTCTGCTCACCGCACACCGATTGGACGGGGTTGTCGCTGCTGATCGGCCGCTGTTACGCTCCTCGATGGACAGACGGGGGAGCTCTGCGTGAATGGACCATTGCGTGCCCCCGCCAGGGAGTCCCCGACAACTGACATCCGGCCCCACCAGATCGTGCGCTTCGTCGGGGGCCGGGGGGTCGCCGCGCTGGCCGACCAGTTTCTGTTGTTCGCCATTCCGCTGCTGGTCTTCAAGACCACCGGCAGTGTCGCCGCGAGCGGGCTCGTCTTCCTGGTCGAGTGGCTGCCGAGGGTCATCTTCGTCCCCGTTGCCGGGGTGCTCGCCGACCGGGTCGACGGCTACCGGCTCTATCTGATCGCCGACAGCGTCCGGGCACTGCTCGCCGTGGGGGCCTTCGCCGCCGTGCTGGCCTGGCCGGGCGCGACGGTGGTGACGCTCAGCATTCTCGCCGCGTCCATGTCCCTGGCCAGCGCCCAGGCGTACATCGCGATGGAGACCACTCTCCCCCGGTTCGTGCCCCCCGAGCACATGGTGCGCGCCCAGTCCGTCATCCAGGGCACCGAGCAGGCGAGCACAGTGCTCGGGCCGGCCATCGCGGTCCTGCTGGCCACGCTGCTGGGAACGACCGATCTCCTGCTGGTGACCGGGGTGCTCTTCGCGCTCACCACGATCAACGTCCTGACCCTGCGCGGCAGCCTGCGCAGTGCGGTCACCAACACCGAGCCCACGACGGTGCGCGGTGTGCTGGCCTCAGTGGCCGAGGGTGCGCGCACGCTGTTCAAGCTCCCCGCGATCGTGGGCCTCGTCGGGCTGACGATGATGGTGAACCTCATGGTCGGCGTCGGCATGGCGACCAGCGCCGCCATCACCACCGGCACCTTCGGCAAGCCCGACCGCTACTTCGGGGTGCTGTCCTTCGCCGAGGGCGTGCTCTCCCTGCTGATCTTCTTCATCATCCCGCGACTGTCCCGGCGGATCACCCCACTGGTCGCCATCCTGGGCACCTTCGTGATCATCTGCCTGGGTGGGCTCACGATCAGCCAGGCGAACACGTTCACGCAGTTCGCCATCGGCTACACGTTGCTGATCGGCACCGTCGGCATCCTGAACGTCTTCATCCGCGCCGAACGGATCCGCCGCATCCCCCGCGAACACCTCGGCAAGACGATCGGCCTCATCGTCCTGCTGAACCAGGTCTCCCTGCCGGTCTCGGGCTTCGTCGTCGCCGTCTTCGCCACCGCGCACGGCCCGCAGGCCGTACTGCTCGGCGCGGTGCTCGGGTCCGTTCTCGTCGCCGTTCTGTTGCTCCCACTGGTCCTTCAACTGAGGTATCCGCATGCGCATCCTGATCCTGCACCGAATCACCGATGACATCATCCGCTACGCGGATGGCCTCGACTTCGAAGCCCACGAGGTGACCTTCATCGGTACGGCCGAGCGCATGGCGACACTGCCCGCACGGCTGCCCGGCACACGGATCGAGCGGCCCGGAACGGGCGCCACGGAGACCGAGGTGGTGGCGGCGCTCGCCGGCCACCCGAAGCCCGACCTGGTCATCGCCCAGTCCGAGTTCGACCTGATCGCCGCGGCGCGCATCCGGGAGGCCCTCGACGTGCCCGGCCCACGCGAGGCCGACGTGCTTCCCGTCCGGGACAAGGTCATGATGAAGGCCGCCGCCGCCCGGGCGGGTCTGCGTGTGCCGCGCTATCTCCCGCTGGCCTCGGCCCTCGCCGGAGCCGACATCGGGTGGTCGGGCCAGACGGTGCTCAAGCCGCTCGACGGCGCCTCCAGCCAGGGCGTACGCGTATTCGACACCGCCGCATCCGCCCTCGAAACGGTACGTCGCGACGGCCTGCCCTCCGACGCGGACCCGAGCGGCTTCGAGATCGAGGAATTCGTCAGCGGCCCGATCATCCACGTCGACGGGTTGGCCGTCGACGGCACCCCGGTCACGCTGCAGGCCAGCCGGTACGTCGGCACCTGCCTCGGGTACGCCGAGGGCAGCCCGCTCGGTTCGGTGCAGACGGACACCCCGCCGGCCGTCGTGGAGTGGACCACCGCCTGCCTACAGGCCGTCGGCATCACCACGAGCCTGTTCCACCTCGAAGGCATCGAGACGCCCGACGGCCTGGTCTTCCTCGAGGTGGCCAGCAGGTTCGGCGGGGCCGGCGTGGCCGACACCTTCGAGCTGGCGACCGGCGTGCACATGCCGTCGGTGCAACTGCGGGCCCTCTCGACGCCCGGCGCCTCCGCCCCCGAGGCGCACGACTCCGGCCCGGACGCCCGGTACGGCTGGTTCATCGTCCCCGGTCACACCCTGGGCGCGAGGTTCTGCACCGTCGACGGCGCGGACGAGTTCCGGCGCAGCCCGCTGACCTGGCGCTGGGTGCAGCGCACCGAGGACGAGCCGGTCAGTCAGGCGCTGAGCTACGCCGAGTACGACGTACCCGTCGCCGGTATCGTCGGCCCGGCACCCACGGCGGTGCTCGAACAGTTCCTGCGGGACATCTTCGCCTCGGTCAAGGTCACGGCCGCCGGCAAGGCGGACAACAATGTCTGAGCTGCTGCTGGTCGGGGTCGGTTTCATGGGCAGGCCGTACCTCGCCGCCGCGCGACGGCTGGGTCTGCGGGTGGCAGCCGTGGAAGGCGCGGCCCGAGCCGCCGACACGGGCGGGCTCGTCGACCACATCCGGGTTGCCCCCGGTAACCACGACGAGCAGTGGGCCGAAGGGGCCTGGGCGGCCGCGGCAGACCGCCGGCCGGCGGGAGTGGTGGCGTTCACCGAGAACAACGTGCTCGGCGCGGCCCTGCTGCAGGACCGGCTCGGCGTTCCCGGCCCGTCCCTGCACGCCGCGACCGTCTCCCGCAACAAGGCTCTGCAACGGGGGCTGTTCGCCGCGGCGGGCATCCGCCAACCGGAGTATCTGATGACCGGCGACCTGGAATCGGCGCGCGACTGGGCCACCGCCCGCCTGCCGGTCGTCGTGAAGCCACTGTCCGCCGCGGGAAGCGAGGGAGTGGAACTGGTCGACAGCCTGGACGCCTTCCAGGACGCTGTGGCACGCCGGAACGACGAGGGTCCGCTCCTGGTGGAGACGGCTGTGGACGGCCCGGAATACAGCTGGGAGGCGCTGATCAGCGAGGGGAAGGTGTGGCTGGCCAACCTCACCGCCAAGGAGACCGCCGAGCCGCCCCACTTCGTCGAGATAGCGCATCGCACCGGCGTCCAGCTCGACCACGAGGCCGCCGCCGAGGTGACGGAGTTCTGCACCGCGGTGGTGAGCGCCCTCGGCATGCGTACGGGCATCGTGCACCTCGAGTTCCGGCTCGCCGCCGACGGGCCGACCCTGATGGAGATCGCCGTCCGGACCCCCGGCGACTACCTCATGGATCTGCTCAGCCTCACCTACGGCCTGGACTGGTTCGAGATGGTCGTCCGGCTCGCCATGGCGATGCCCCTGCCCGAACCACCGTCGGGCCCCGTCGCGTACGCGGCGAGCTATCTCCCCATCGCGCCACCCGGCATCCTGGTCGAGATGCGGGGCATGGCCGAGATCGAGGCACACCCGGCCTTCGTCGCGTGCGGCTGGTGGAAGAATCCCGGCGACGTCGTGCCGGCGGCCACCTGGAGCGCGGAACGCGCCGGCTACCTCATCGTCTCGGCCGAAACCCCGGCGCTCCGCGACGAGGCACTGGAATTCGTCCGCAGGACGCTGACCATCGTCACCCGCCCCGCCTGAACCGTGACGGCTAGCCCGAACCACTCACTGCCTGGGGTGGGGCGGGTGCGGCCGTTCAGGCGGCTTGCCACTGGCGTGGATGGCGTCGGAGGCAGCGATGCCGGCGAGGACGACGACGGCGGTGACGGCCACAGCCAGCGGCGGCAGCCGGATCATGAACGGCGCGGCGCCGGCGATCACCGCGGCGCCGATGATCCGAGAGCGTGACACCCGGTCGAAGACGGCATGTTCCACCAGGGCCCGCCCGATCAGGAACAGCATCGGTCCGCCCAGGACAATGAGAATCCATGCCGCTTCGGTGTGCCCGAACGGGTGTTCGATCACGATTTCGTATCCGACTGCGACGGCAACGATGCCGACCACCATGAGGACGTGCGCGAGGAAGGCGTCCCGGACGAGGTGCGAGGGGTCGGCGGAGGCTCTGATCGCCTCGGGCAACAGCTGGCCCGCCCGGAAGAGGTAGACGCGGAACAGCAGCACCGTCGTGATGAAGGAGACCGCGAAGGCTGCGGCTGCCCCGCCCTGCCCGGAGGACGTGTCGCTGTAGGCCGAGCCGGTCGTCAGAATCAGCTCGCCGAGGGCGATGATGAAGAATTGTCGGTAGCGCTCGGACAGGTACTCGGCCAGGACGGGCCACTGCCGTGGGGTGGGGCAGGACCACGGCGTGGGATAGAACAGCAGCAGTGCCATGCAGTCGATGCCGATCGCCAGCGTCCACAACAGCACTCGGGCCTGATCCGTGGCTATCGCGCCGGCGAGCCAGGGCACGGCCGACAACGCGAACCAGAAGAACACCCCGGCCGCTCGGCGCTGCGCGTCATGGCCGCGCAGCATCGGCACGATGATCAGCCCACGAGCGATATGGACGGCCACGTACGCGCCAGCGAAGGCCAGACTTCTGTCGGCGAACGCGTTCGGCACCGCCACCGCCATCACCAGCGCGCCGAGCATCGCCGTGTAGACCAGGAGCTGGACCTGCGGTTTCTGTGGGTCGTAGAGGTCGGTGACCCACGCCGTGACGAACCACAGCACCAGGAAGGCCAGCAGCAACAGCAGGGTCTCGCCTGCCTCGACGAGGACGATCCGCCGCTCGGTGAGCTCCTCGACCAGCCGCTGCGACACCCGGTTGAGAGCGAAGACGAAGACCAGGTCGAAGAAGAGCTCCAGAAGGCTCGGTCGCTGCGGTTGCCCCGGCTTTCGAAGCAGCGCTGCTGCCCTTGTCGACATGGGCCGCCCACTTCTGTCGGCTTGGCCTATCTGGGTATTGGTACCACGCTGAACAGGCCGTCGAGTCAGGACCAGAAGAATGCCCCCGGCCCGACACACCTGCCGATCGGCCATGAGGCGCCAGTGGCGGACAGCCGACACCGGAGCGCGAGGTAGCCGACTGTGACCATGGAGTCACTACGCGCACGCTCCTCTCCGACATGTTCCCGTCGACTGGAGGAACAGATGCGTCTCCGATCGTTCGTCACCGCGGCACTGGCCACCGTCCTGGCCGCCAGCGCACTCGCTCCGGCGGCACCGGCCACGGCGGCCACCGCCGACCGCTGGGGCTTCGCGTACGTCAAGGACCCCACCGTGCCGGTCTGGACGGTGCTGGACACCAGCCGGCAGTGGGGCAGCTGGAAAACCGCGTTCCCGGCCGCCTGGGCCGACGGCGTCAAACTCGCACCCGGCCGGTTCCAGGTCCGCTTCCCGCAGATAGGTGCCAGTTCACGGGGCGTTCCCCACGTGACCCCGGTGAACCGGACCGGTCACTACTGCGAGGTGGTCCGCTGGTTCCAGTCCGGCGCTGACGAGATCGTCGACGTGCAGTGCCACCGTCCCGGTGGCACGCGCGAGGACACTCCGTTCACGGTGCTCTGGACAACCAGCTCGGGCGTGCTACCGGCCGGCACCTCCCACGCGTACGTGCAGTGGAGCAGCGGCCTGATGACGCAGTCGTACAACTCCACCGGCGTCGCGAACGCTGTCGGACCGCTGGGCGTCGGGCAGTACCTGGTGCGACTGCCCGGGGTGGGGCTGGCCGGAGTGCTCGCCGGCAACCCGCAGGTCACCGCCGTGCAGCCGAACGCCGGTCCGCGCCGGTGCAAGGTCTACTCCTGGAGCGCGGTCGGCAGCGACGTGCAGGTCTACGTCTTCTGCTACGACCAGGCTGGCGCGTTCGTCAACACCGACTTCGTCCTCTCGTACCACCGCCGCCGGCCGGTGATCGGCTCCCTCGGCCCGCCGTCGTACTTCGGCTACCTGGGTACCGCCGTCGGCGGGCCGACCAACGACAACTCGGTGCTCGGCGTCGGCGCGAACACCGTGGCGCCGCTGGCGCCCGCCGGCCGCTACCTGGCGACCTTCCCACAGATCGGCCTCAAGGAGACGCACGCCCAGGTGGTGGCGCAGGGCGCCGGCAGCAACTACTGCCACCTCACCCAGCAATGGACGTACACCACCAACGCCGACGTCGACGTCATCTGCTTCGACAACACCGGCGCGGTCACCCCGCACCGCTTCCTGGCCACCTTCACCTCCCGACTCTGACGTCACGCCGAGCCGGGCCGGCGGCAGCCGTTCCCATTGCCGCCGGCCCGGTCGGGGCCGGGCCTGGAACGGCCCTCGGCGTGGTGCGTGGGGCACGACGCGGTACGGCCACGTGCTATCTGTAAACAACCCTTGATATTCACGGTCACGAACGTCAATATGTGGAGGTCGCGGGTCGTCGAGCCCTTGGGGAGTGAGCCATGAGAAGCCGTCGGATCTTCGCAGTGCTGGCCGGGGCGGCGATGACCGTCACGGCCGCCGTCGCCTTCGTCCCCAGCAGCACGGCGGCAGCACCCTCGGCCAACGCCGTCGCGATGGTCGCCTGCACCGCCCCGGCCTGGGCCGAGGGCACCACCTACCAGGCGGGCAGCCAGGTCACCTACGGCGGACGGCTCTACCAGGCACTGGTCACCCACACCGCGCACCCCGGCGCCGGCTGGAACCCCGCCGCGACGCCGTCGCTCTGGCGTGACCTGGGTGCGTGCTCGGGAAGCACGCCGCCACCCACCACGCCTCCCCCGACCACCCCACCGCCCACCACGCCTCCGCCCACCACGCCTCCCCCGACCACACCGCCGCCGACCACCCCACCACCGACCGGCGGGACGTGCGCGGTGAAGTCACGGCCCACCGGCAAGGTGTTGCAGGGGTACTGGGAGAACTGGGACGGCGCCTCCAACGGCGTTCACCCCGGCCTCGGCTGGATCCCGATCACCGACAGCCGGCTCAACCAGCACGGCTACAACGTGATCAACGCGGCGTTCCCGGTGATCCGCGCGGACGGCACGGTCCTCTGGGAGAACGGCATGGACGCGGGCGTGAAGGTCGCCACCCCGGCCGAGATGTGCCAGGCCAAAGCGGCGGGCGCGACCATCCTGATGTCGATCGGCGGGGCCGCCGCGGGCATCGACCTCAGCTCCAGCGCGGTCGCTGACCGGTTCATCGCGACGATCGTGCCGATCCTGACGGCCTACCACTTCGACGGCATCGACATCGACATCGAGACCGGCCTGACCGGCAGCGGCAACATCAACACGCTGTCCACGTCGCAGGCCAACCTGATCCGGATCATCGACGGCGTGCTGGCCCGGATGCCCTCGAACTTCGGCCTGACCATGGCACCGGAAACGGCCTACGTCACCGGCGGCAGCGTCGTCTACGGCTCGATCTGGGGCTCGTACCTGCCGATCATCAAGAAGTACGTGGACAACGGCCGGCTCTGGTGGCTGAACATGCAGTACTACAACGGCAGCATGTACGGCTGCGCCGGCGACTCGTACCCGGCGGGCACCGTGCAGGGCTTCACCGTGCAGACCCAGTGCCTGAACAACGGCCTCACCATCCAGGGCACCACGATCCGGGTGCCGTACGACAAGCAGGTCCCGGGTCTGCCCGCGCAGATCGGGGCGGGCGGCGGCTACCTGTCGACGTCGCTGGTCACGCAGGCCTGGAACTCCGTACCCGGCCTCAAGGGCCTGATGACCTGGTCGGCGAACTGGGACGGGTCGAAGGGGTGGACCTTCGGCGACAACGTGAAGCGCCTGCAGGGCCGCTGACACGCGGCGGCGCCGGGCCCTTGCCCAAATCATCTTAGTCATTAAGATAATTGCATGGGCACATCGACTGACTTCTCGGTGGCAATCGCCGGCGCCGGCCTCTCCGGCCTCTGCCTCGCCCAGTACCTGATGCGCGCCGGCATCGACGTGCACGTCTACGAGCGGGACGCGGGCCCCTTCGTCCGGCGGCAGGGTTACCGCATCATTCTCGACCGGCACGGGCTGCAGGCGCTGCGCGAAAGCCTGCCGCGCGCGCTGTACCAGCTGGCGCTGGCCACCGGCGACGAACCCGGCGGGCACCTGCGCTTCACCGACAGCCGGCTGCGTGACGCGTTCACCATCACCTTCAAGGACGAGCCGCACGCGACCCGCCAGGTCGACCGGCTGACCCTGCGGTCGATCCTGCAGTCCGGGCTGAACGGGCGCATCCACTACGGCAAGGACGCCGTCGCCGTCGACACCGGCGGCCCGGCGGGGCTGCGGCTGCGGTTCTCCGACGGCGGGGCCGCCGCGGCAACTGTCGTCGTGGGCGCGGACGGCGTCGGCTCGGCCCTACGCCCACAGCTCATGCCGGACGCGGACCCGGTGAACACCCCGATGGCGGGCATCTACGGCCGGTCGCCCCTCCACCGAAACGGCGAGAGCGTCATCCCGGAGGCGCTGCGTACCAGCGGGGTCCTGGCCCTCGCCGACCGGCCGGGCCGCGCCTTCTTCTTCACCTCCATGCGGTTCGGCGAGAGCCCTCAGGAGGCGTTCGGGCGCCTGGCCCCGGGCAACTACGCGCCCACCGGCTACGACTACGTCATGTGGGGACTGCTGCTCCAGCAGCAGGAGGTGCCCGTCGACAGCCGCGGGGACCTGCTGGCGCTGTGGAGGCTGGCCTCCCAGAGGAGCGTGGACTTCCACCCGGTCATCCGACGGCTGGTCGGCACCGCCGAGCTGGACGCCACGGTGCTCAACCTCTTCGCCACCGGCCGTCGCCCACGCCGGTGGGCGGTGCCCCGCGCGACGATGATGGGCGACGCCGTGCACGTCATGCCGCCGTTCGGCGCACACGGCGGCAACACCGCGCTTCGCGACGCCGCCCTGCTCGGCCGCAAGCTGGTCGAGGCCCGCTCCGGCGGCGCGTCGGTGGAGGAGGCGATCGCCGGCTACCAGGACGAGATGGTGCCCTACGCGTTCCGCGCCGTCGACACCGCCGCCGGGTTGATGCGCCGCCTCACCGGGGGCGCGGCCGCACCGCACTGGGTGCTGACCCGCGTGTTACCTCGGCTGCACCGGGTCACCGTACCGGAGGCATGATTGCGGGCATGTCCCACGAGCCGGCCCCCGCCTCCGCGATCGCCGAGCTGATGCGCGCCGGGCGGGAGATGTCGCGGCTGTCCATGGTGTTCCGGTACGCCATCGCGGAGCGGCTCGGCCTCACCGTGAGCGACCTGGAATGCCTGGACCACCTGGCGGACGTCGGATCCGCCACCGCGGGGCAGGTGGCCGAACGGACCAACCTCACCACCGGGGCGGTGACCAGCATGCTCCGCCGGCTCCAGCAGGCCGGCTACGTGACGACCGAGCGCGACCCGGCCGACCGGCGGCGGGTGATCGTCACCCTGCGGCCGGACCGGGTCGCCGAGTTGGAGCGACCGTACGAGCGGTTCGCCGAGCGGGCGGAATGGCTCATCGAGGGCTACAGCGCCGAGGAGGTCCAACTGCTGGTCCGGCACTACAACCGCATGCAGGCGATGTACCTCGCCGAGTTGGACCGCCTGCGCGGCGATCTGCCCGGTCACGCCCGGTGAAGCCCTGATGGTCGCGGGTGGGGTGACCGGGGTCGGCTACGGCGCGGGTTCCAGTACGACGACGGGGATCTGGCGGGCGGTCTTCCGCTCGTAGTCGGCGAAGCCGGGGTACGCGGCCTTCTGCGCACTCCAGATCCGTTCGCGCTCGTCCCCGGTGGCCACCCTGGCTACCAACTCGACCTTGTCCGTGCCGATCTCCGCCTGGGCCCGCGGATTGGCGAGCAGGTTGTAGTACCAGTCCGGATTGCTGGGCGCACCGCCCTTGGACGCGAACACGGCGTAGCCGCCATCCACCTTCTGGTACATCATCGGGTTCACCCGAGGCTGGCCGCTTTTGGCACCGACCGTGTGCAACAGCAGCAGCGGCGCGCCCGCGAACTGGCCGCCAACCTGCCCATCGTTGGCGCGAAACTCGGCGATGATCTTGTCGTTCCAGTCACTCATGCCTTCTCCTCGCTCACGCGGACCGGCTCCACAAACCACGATACTGACAGTCTCGGCCGGGCTTGGCACGGCGACAACGCAGGGCGCTGGCTCACAACAGGTGCGGACGTGGCACCGGGCAGCGTCTCCCGGCCCTGCCGTCGGGGGTAGGTCGCGCAACCCGTTCCGGACAGGGCATAGTGGCCCGCGGTGCCATCGACGGGGTTGCTCGCTGTACAGAAGGTGGTGGGAAGTGACGACGCGCTTACGTCTCCGCTGGACCGTGGCCGCACTGATCACGCTGACCGGCGGGACGCTCGCCGTGTCGGCGGCACCCGCGACGGCGGCCCCGGAGACCGTCAGCATCCTGAGCGTGTCGGCGGAGAACGTGAAACCCAACGACACGGTGCGCCTGCGCTACCGGGTCACCAACAACGGACGCAAGGCCGAGACGGCCATCGTGGTGATCGGCGGCGGCCTGCGATGCACCTCCGGATGCCGGGTGGAACCGAACCTCGGGCCCGGCCGGAGTCAGACGTTCGACACGACGCTCGTCGCCCCCGACGCTCGCCCAGGTGAGATCACCGGCCTCAACATCTCGGTCGGTGTGCGTCTTGCCGGGCAGAACAGTTACGCCCACAAGATGGTCTACGTCCACGGCCCGGGTGCGGCGTCGTCGGGCGAGAACAAGCCGGCGGCCGGCGTGCGTGGGGTCTCCGGCCGGGTCCGCGACGCCGACGGTAAGGCGATCGGCGGCGTGGCCCTGACCATCCAGGACAGCGCCGGGCACGAATACCGGACGACCAGCAGCTCCAGCGGCCAGTTCTCGATCACGTCGAGCGCCAGCAAGACGATCGCCGCCGGGTCCATCACTGTCCGCGCGACCAAGGACGGCTACCGCACCGCTCGCACGACCGTACGGGGCAGCGCCGGTGACGTCGCGACCGTGCGGCTGACCCTCGCCGTGGAGGCAGCGCCCACCAAGGCGTCCCCGTCGCCCGCTGCGGAGGCGAGCCCGGTCGCGGCGGCGGGCGACGGCACCCCGGAGGCTGCGCCACCGACGTTCAAGGCCGTCAGCGACGAGGCAGGCGGTACGTCGCCGTTCTTCCTCCTCGGCGGCCTACTCGTCGCCGCCGGCCTGGGCGCGCTCGTACTGGTCGTGATGCGTCGGAGGAACGCACCGGAGGCGGGTACGCCGGCGACGACCGAGTTGCTGACGCCGACCGGTGGGAGCATGGCCGACGCTCCGACGGCGGTGCTGCGCATCGGGCCCGTCGGCGGCGGGTTCCCGGGCTCGTACGGCCCTCCCCCGTCGGGTGGCACCCAGCAGAACGGCTACCGAGGCTGAGGAACCGCGCTCTCCGTCACCCCGTC
Source organism: Micromonospora parva (assembly GCF_040649675.1). Taxonomy (NCBI): domain Bacteria; kingdom Bacillati; phylum Actinomycetota; class Actinomycetes; order Micromonosporales; family Micromonosporaceae; genus Micromonospora; species Micromonospora parva. The sequence continues at coordinate 55,137 of NZ_JBEZFX010000013.1, forward strand.
GGCGTGCCAGGTGAGGTGGCCTACCCCTGTGCAGGGCCATCGTCGGCAGTGGCGGCACGCAGCTCCTTGAGCACGTACGTGGCGGCCTTCTCGACAACCCGGACGCCGGCCTTCTGGCTCACGTGATGGTCGGAGAGCACCGCGATCAGCCAGTCATGACGGGCCTCGACGATCCGTCCGATGCTGTTGACCAACCAACGACCTCCGTCGACGTCAGCGGTGTCCCAGCCGTTCTTGACGTAGACGGAACGATTGCCCGGCTCTCGGGCGGCGGTGATCCCCCATCGCTGCTCGGGGATCACCTTCGTCATGAGGCCCATGATGAAGGTACGGTCCTGCGGGGTCAGCGGTCCGGTCGGCGAGGTCAGCGCGGTCAGGAGACGGAGCTGGTCGGCGGCCGTCGTCGTGGTGAGCCCCCAGTGCGAGTTGGGCTTGGTCTCCCGCAGACCGAACGCGCGGTTCGCGGCGGTCAGGCCGCGCGAGCCCTCGATTCGCTGCCACAGGGCCACCGCCGCATCGTTGTCACTGGACACGATCATGTCCTCGGCCAATCGCCGGGTGTTCGCCCCCAGGGTTTTGCCCGGCGGTCGCTGACGCAGCAGCAGGGCCGCCAGAATGTTGACCTTGACGATGCTGGCGGTCTCGAAGCGTTTGGTGCCCGCCGTCACCGCAGCCGTTCCCTGCCGGTCCAGTGCCGCGACCGCCAGGTGGCCGTCGAAGCGGTCCACGTAGGCCTCGATGCGCGTCCTCGCCTCGGCGACCCGGTCGACGGCCGGTGTGGTGGGGATCGGACTGGCAGGGGAAGGACCGACTGACGGGCCGGGGTGGTCGCCGAGGCGATCGCGAGTGGCGCCGAAGGCGGCCGTCGCCACACCGGCGAGAGACATGGCGACAGTGGAGACAACCCACCGGCGCGGCAGTTGCCGGCCTTTCCGCTCAGCCAAGGCGGGCCACCACCCTCGCCGCGATGACGTCCACCGCGGCCCGGCTGCCCGGATCGGGCACGCTGACCGTCGAAACCGTCTCGCCTCGTCTCAGCATCACGAACCACCTGACGGTGGTCCGGGCGTCGGCACGCGCGATGCGACCTCGAATGAGCATGCCGGTGCCGTCGAGATACTGCGGATCGACGACGTCGAACGCGACCCGCGAGCCGAACGCCAGGTAGCTCGCGCACCGCAGCAGGACGCGACGGACATCGTCGACATTCCGCTCGGCCCATCCCGGCTCGTACGTCTCCACGACGTGATGGGCCTGCGACGAGCCGTCAGACGGCCGGTAGTAGCGCTGCACGGCCGCGCGCCGATGCGACTTGGCCGGGTAGTCGCTGCTCTGATAGCTGGGGCAGTTGTCCTGCTCCCACGGCCAGGGCGGCAGACCGGTTCGCGCGTCGTCCTCGCGCCAGTCCGAACCCAGCTCGCCGGCCCCCAGCAGCATGCCCGAGCCGCCCGGTTCCGCGTTCGCGGTGTGCCGCCCAGCGGGGCCGACGCCGGGCTCCCCCCGATGACACCCCGCGGCGCTCAGCACCAACGCGGTCAGGATCACCGGGACGACAGCGGCCGAGCCGCGGCCCTCGCCGCGAGGCCGGCCTCGGCCCCTCCCGCTGCTCGATACGGACACCATGGACCTCCCCCAACACAGATGTTCGCCACCGTGGGTCGCGTTCGTGACGACCGCGCGTGGTGGGTCATTCGCCGCCGTACGACAGGCGCGGCCCGGCACCAGCGGGATCCGTCGCACGTCGGCCGCAGCCGGACCGATCAATGCCGTTCCTCGGCGAACAGCTCGGCCCGGGTCTCGCCGAGCACCTCGCGCAGACGACTGAGCGAGCGCATGCTCTGGCTCTTGACCACCGCGGCGGAGACGCCCACGACCTCGGCGACTGTCTCCACACTCAGGTCGTCCCAGTAGCGCAGCACGATGATCGCCCGATCCCGCAACGGCAGGGTGGCGACCGCGTCCAGCAGCGTCATGCGCAGCTCGGCCGGATGTTCCTCGCCCCGGTCCGGCGGAGCCGACATCGCCAACTCACGGCTGGAGCGACGACGCTGCTGGTCGATCAGGCACCGCAGCAGCACCTTGCGGGCGTACGCGTGCGGGTCGTCGGCGCGGCGGACCCGTCGCCAGTTGGCGTACACCTTGGCCAGCGTCGTCTGGGTGAGGTCCTGGGCGAGATGCCAGTCGCGGCACATCAGGAACGCCGCGTCGCGCAGGCGGCCAGCGGCAGCCTGCGCGAACTCGACGAAGTCCTCGTCAGCCATTCGACCGGGCCAGCGACGGGAACCTCTTGGAACCGGTGACGACGAACTCCGCCGGCAGTTTCGTCCCCCACATCGGGCTCGCGGCGACAGCGGTCGCCTCGTCCACGGACAGGACGGGTCGTGCCGGCAAGGTCCCCTTGGCGCCCCAGTCCACACACGTCGAGATCATCAGATTGACCTGGACGCCATCGGGGTGATGCACCGTGACCATCTTGTTCTGTACGCAGTTGTCGGGCACTTCGGTCAGCTCCACCGTCCCCGGGGCCGGGTTGCCGCCGAGGCCGCCCTGGTAGACGGAGAGCCGCAGCATCCCCGGGCCAGCGCCCCGATCCAGGTAGAGCTGCACGTACGGCGTGCTGGGGCCCGCCCCACTGCCCTGCAGACTCGCGTAACCGCTGGTCTTGCCCTCGGGCAGCAGCCGGGTGAGCAGTTCCAGGGCCCCCTGCGGTGTGGTGGGCAGCAGGTCACCGTCCGGTACCACGCCGATCCGCACGGTGCCGATCACCGTGGTCGAGGAAGTCGGCAGGCCCGCCCGGAAGGGGTTCGCCCGCCCCTCGTCGTCGACGCCCATCAGACCCGGCGGCCCATCGGAGCGCTGAACCGGGGACGGCGGGGCGGAGCCGACCGGCCTGGCCGGCGAGCCACCGGCCGCGCCGCCTGGTGGACCGACGTCATTCGCGCCGACGCCGAACGGCCCGACAGCCAGCCCGACCACCAGCACCATCACCAGCGCCGAGCCGCCCGCGCCGAACTGTGCCAGGCGGCGCCGACGGCGCAGCCGGCGGCCCTGGACCATCGACTGCTGAACCAGATCACCCAACGGCGGGGCGGGGTGCCGGGCCAAATCGTCAGTGAAACGCACACGGACGTCACCCATGTCCCGAACCCCTCCCCCGGCCGACCACCCGCTGTGGTGATCCGTCGCTGACCAGACGGGTTGGTCAGCTGATTTGGTTACCGCCTTTCCCAGAAAATTTTTCGGCGACGGTCGAGGGGGAACTGCTATCGAGGTCCGAGCCCCGTCTTTCCATCGATCAGCTCGCGCACGACGTCGAGGTGACCGGCATGGCGTGCGGTCTCCTCGATCATGTGAAGGATGATGCGCCGCAGGTCGGTGACCTCGTCGCCGAGCCAACCGGGATGACGCCCGCGCACCGGCGCGGACAGTGGCGTCGTGGCAACGACGGTGTTGGAACGCTCGCACTGTGCCCGGTAGAACGCGAAGACCACCGACGGTGGCCGTGGGGTGGTCAGGGGCGTGTGGTCGTCGTCGGGCCAGGCCAGCGGCTCGACGGAGCCGGTGGCGATCTCCTGGAACCAGTGTCGCTCGGCGTAGCCGAGGTGCTCCACGAGACCCAGCGGCGTCCAACCTGAGGGCAGCACCGCGGTGGTCAGAGCGTCGAGGTCAAGGCCGTCAACAATCGCGAGAACACTGGAACGTTGCGCCTCCAGGAACATCAACAGTGCGTTCTTCTCAGCGTCGTCCACCCGGTCCACGCCCTTTCTGGTCAGCATGATGACGGCTGGCACGGCACCTCGTCCGCCCTCCCGCCGGCGAATGCGGCACGCTAACAACCCGGGGCGACATTCTTCCGATCGACAGGCACGGCATGTCGATCGGAAGCGTCGTGGCGGACGGGCTCAGCCCGTCACACCTGGCTGGCCGGTGGTTCCGCTGCCGGTATCACCCCCACAAGACCCTCGAGCAGTTGCGCACTGCGGGCGCAGTCCGGATCCTGCACGATCGGCGGGACCGGAAGCAGCGTCAGGCCATGCCATCGCTGCACCGATCCCCACAACACCCGCCCGAGCGCGTCCCGTTGCGCCGGGAGAAGCTCCCGCTGCGCCGTCACCTGCCCCGGCGACGGCGCCAGCGGCCGGCCCAGCGCGGCGACGCTGCCCAGTACGCCCTCGTACCCCTCGATCTCGTCATAGCTGACGTGCGCGCCGGCGCTCGCGGCGAGACTCTCCATGACGATGCTGAGCGCCTGGTCCGGCCGGAGGGCGGTTCGGGCCCGAATGCCTCGTTGCACGTCCTTGATGGTCCGGAAATCGGCCGGTTTGAGCACCGGGCCCAGATTCACCTGATCCAACCGCCGCCACAGGTCGGTCTTGACCGCCGTGTCCGGGTCACCGATCCAGTCGTGCAGGAGCGGCTCGAGGTGCCGGGACCGGATCGCCCGCAGCGCCAACTGGCGGCACAGGTGGACGGCCGCGGCCGCGGCGGTCGCCCCGACCGACGGGTGCCCGCGCATTGCGTCGAGCAGCAGCGCGGCTGCCACCGCGGGCGCCAGCTCGATGTCCCGGGGTGCGCCCAGCCCGAAGGCCGCCGCTGCGTCGCTCGCGAGCCAGCGCCCGAGGGAAGCCTGGTGGTCCTCACTGGGCCCGGCGTCCCCGTGTACGACGGCACCCGCCCCGGCCAGCAACGCCTGGTACTCGCCCCGTGCCGACGGATCCACCGCGGATGACCGGTCCGGCGCCTGCGGGATCAGCCACGCCGGCAGGTCGAGAGCGAGGTGACGCCGGTCGGGGTCGCAGACGCTGATTCGTGGGGAACCACGGTCCAGAAGACGCCTGTCGACCTCGCACAGGCGGGGCTCGGCGGTCAGCGGAGGAGCCGACCCTTCCAGCCGCATGTCGAGCAGGATGTCGGACATGTACGCGCGGACGATGTACCGGTGCCGTCCGTCCGCCAGACGTTCGGTCGCCTCCTCGCCGATCACCTCCACCCGGAGCGGGTCGCCCAGCCTCAGCTGTTCGAAGCGCTGCAGGTTCGCCGCCGTGCGGACCAGCGAGACGGTGCCGTCCGGCAGCAGCCGACAGGACAGCTCGCGCAGTCGCTGCCGGCTGTTCGGTCGGCCCAGGTAGTGGTGCAGGTGCTCGGCGTCCAGTGGCGTCCAGCCGACCTCGGTGGCGGGCAGCCAGCGGGGCCGGTTCGTGCGCCGTTCGAGGCAGATGATGCCGGCGTCGGCACCGGTGCCGATCACTCCCACCGGCCTGACGGTGATCTCCTCGGCGGGTCGGCTCGGCTCGTCGGGCAACCCGAGCCGGACTCCCGCCGACCGGTCGGCGTACGCCCAGAGCGGTTGCCGCGTGCGACGGATCGTCTGGATGGCCTGGTCGACCAGGGGAAGCGGAAGGCCCGGAACGAGGTCACCGACGGCACCCACAGCCAGCCGGAATCCCCGGCGCAGCAGAAGCTCACCGGACGGCAGCACACCGAGCGGCTGAAGCACTGTCAGTTCACCCGGGCTCAGGTCGCGGTCGTGCCGGCGCCGCGAAAAGCGGATGGTCGTCCCGGCCACCACCTCGACCGTGACCGGCAGAGCACCCCCGCACAGCTCGAACAGCGCCCGACGATCCGCCGGATCCTTCAACGCCGCGACGAGCCATCCCGCCATGGAGTCGCTCCCGGCCGCCACGGGGACACGATCCGGCAGGCCAACGATGCTGAGGCCGGCCTCGCCCTCCTCGAGAAGGACCGTGTCACCGCGACCGACCACAGGTCTCTCGCCAGCCGACGTGACCTCGTTCCGGTCGGTGAGCCAGACCAGGGAGTCCTTCCGGTGAGCCTCGTCGGGCTCGGTGGGCAGGGTGGCCGACCAGATCCCGACCCCCACCCGTACGCTGCGGCGGGCGGTGTCGGTCTGCCCGATCGGCAGCAGCGCGCGCCGCCCCAGCGCGCCCCGGGGGCCGGCGATCCACTCGTGCAGCACAAGGCCGCCGATCTCGGTGGGATCGTGCCGCTGCACCGACAGGGTGACGCGGTCGCCGGGGGCGAAGCTCGACCAGTCCATACCGTCGAGGCTGTTTCCGTCCGGTGTGGACAGCATGGGACCGGTGACCTCGATGAGGCGGCCCGGAGCGACCTCGACCCAGAGGCCACTCGGACGGCCGCCGCGGTGGGTGACGCCACCCACCGCGTAGGTACGGGGGCGGCCGACCTTCCGACCGGCGCCGCCGTCGACCAGTTCGGTAGCGGGCAGACCGTACTGCCGTAGCTCGTCAGCGCTGTACCGCAGCATCCCGCCGCTGCCGAGGAACACCGGGTCGGTCCAGACCGTGGCGGACGGATTGAGTCGCTCGGTGGTGACCGTCTCCAGTCGCTCGCCCTGGCGGTACCCGGTCGTGCTGTCGTGATACTCCCAGGACGACTTGTCGCACCACTCCCGGATTCCATTCGCGCCACGGTCGAAGAAGGACACCTGGGCCCAACGGACCCGCGTACGCCAGGCGACCCCGTCGGCGTCGCGGCCAGCGGCGGACAGGGTGCCATCGGCTTCGCGGCGCAGGATGCCCACGCGAACGTCGCTGCCGATCCGCTCCAGGTGGTAGGAGTTGTGGGCTTCCCGCCGGACGACGCCCAGCTTCGGATGTGGCGTCGCGATCAGCTCCCGGGCCTGGGCGTCCGGGGTACGCCCCCGACGGGAGGCCGGCACGATGACCGACGGGAGGCCGACGACGGTGTACGAGCCCCGGCCGAGCGCTGTCGCGCCGTCATCGCGCCGGCTCAGCAGGTTCTGCATCGGCAGCAGCTGGACCGGCCGGCCCTCCCGTGGCAGATACGCCGCGTCACCGAGCAGCGCCTGACGGACCATGAGTGACCGGTCTGGCCCGCGCAGCAGACGGACGATCGATCCGTTGCGCGCCTCGTCCGCGTTGGCGACGGCATCGGCGCTGAAACGGAACACGACGTTCGGCCGCACCTCGAACTCGATCCGGTCGCCCTGCCGTACGACAGTGGCGAAGCACGGGGTCTCGTCGTTGGCAAGCCGGCTCATCAGGGCGGCGTGCGGGCGTCCGGGGCCGCCCACGATCGAGCCCTCGGCGCGATTGTCAGCCGGATGAATGCGCGTCAGCTTGACGAGGTAGACGGCGCCACGCAGCGGGTGGGTTCCCGGCTCGGCGTTGCGGTGGATGTGCTGCAGGAGCGCCTGCCGGCGGGAGAAGTCACGGCGCAGCACGGCGACCTCGAAACCCGTCCGCGATCCGCCGCCGATGAGATCGCCACCGCGCAGCGTGAGGGCGACGTCGTTGGGCAGCGGGCGGATCTCGTCAGCGGTCAGGAACAGGCGGCATCCCTGCGGAAGCTCACCGTTGTCGAACGTCGGACTGATGAAGTGGAACTCGACCTGCGCGCCACCGCTGCGCCTGAACTTGTCGACGTCGAGCCGGACGAGCGCCTGGTTCGGGCGGTCCGGCCGGGCCTCGCGCCGTTCCGCCTGCCAGGCGTCGGTGATGCGGCGGCTGGCCTCCGGCGCCAGCCGCAACCGGCGCAGCACCACCGTCTGGGTGTCCCGGTAGACCGGGCCGTCGGCGGGTTGCTTGCGCCAGCGGACGTGCAGCGCCTTGATGCGCGGGCGGCCACCGTCCTGGTCGGCGACGATGTCGGCGAGGTGGATGACCTGGTTGGCGGCCTCCCGGTGGAGCTGCGCGTACCAACCCCAGCGGATGTGTTCCATCCGGATGTCCAGGACGAGGTCCTGGGTGCCGGCACGCTGGTCGATCAGGACGTCGGTGACGAAGTCGCCGTGGAAGAGGGAGACGGCGTTGTCCGCCGCCGGTCTGCCGTCGATGGTGAGGGCCTGCTCGTTCAGTTCCAGCGTGTGGCCGTAGCCCCACTCGAACCGGTGCATCACCCCCTGCGCCGTCTCCCGGCGGTCGACGTAGTGCAGCCGCGCCCCGCGCAGATCCGAACGAATCCCGAGGCGGATGCCCTGTCGCTGGAAGTGCCGGAAGAACTCCGCCATGGAGAGCGCGGGCGCGGTCCGGTAGCTGGCGAACACGCCGCCGGCCAACTCCAGCAGAACGACCCGCACATCGTTGCTGCGGTACGCGACGGCCACCCAGGGCTCCTCGCCCTCGGCGAGCGGGATCTGCCACGTCGACCCTCCGGTGGGCGTCGGCACCGTCCACTCCGTCTGCAGGGTCACCGTGGAGCCGCTGAGCGTCGCCGTCAGCGGGGAGCGCTCACCGGCGAGATAGCGGTAGTAACCGTCGGTGCTCGACTGCCCCGGAGCGGGGGTGGCGGCTGGCTGCTGCGCGACCCCGGTGGAAAGGCTGAAGCTGCGCCGGACCACGACATGTCCCGGATCCACGTCCTCGAGCGCCACGTCGACACCGACGACCCGGGAGAACGGACCGGCTTGGACGTAGCGCGTCTCACCGTGCACCTCGGCCGATCCACGCCGGTCCGCATACCGGACCGCCATGCGACGCCGGTCGCGGTCCGGGTAGACCCGGGACATCTCGACAGTGCCAGCGCTCAGCGCGGGTTCCTCGCCGTTAGCTCCGACCGGTCGCAGATGCGCCGTGGCGGAGAGGTCGTCGTACAGGTAGAGGACCGGCCGGTTGGTCGACTGGGCCAGCGCCTTGCGCTGTCCTCGCCACTGCACGACGCCGAGGCCGATCGCGTCCGACGGAGGAACCTCGTTCTGGTACTCCCAGACCGCCCGGACGCGAATACGCCGGCGGTACGCGGTGAAGATCCAGCCGTGCCGGCTACGGCGGCCACGCACGATCGCGCCGACGTCGGTCGGCGGGCGGTCGAAGTTCTCCCGGCGCAGAGAGCAGACCGCGATGTCGACTCCGAGGTCGAGCAGGACCGTGTAGACGTCGGCCCGGCTCCGGGTGATCGGCGCGTCGACCACGATGCCGCGCAACTCGTGCTGCCGCACCAGGGCGTCCTCGCCAGCCTCCCGGTCGGCCTCGGCGAGACCCGCGGTGAGGTTGATGTTGGGTACCGGCGCCGGCTCGCCGTCACCGGTGGGCAACTCGAAGGTCCGCACGTCGCAGACCTGGGACTGACGGTTCTGTCGCAGGCGCTGATGCACCCGGTGTCGGGCGGAGACCGGCCCGAGCCAGATCGACTCCGCCTCCACGTCGACCGCGATCCCCTCGACGGTGTAGCCGCGCCGCATGCCCCACTGCGGTTCCGCCACAGTGGTGCGGAGTTGAACGACGTGCCCGTCGGCCAGATCGACGAGCCGTTCGAAGAGCTCCCGATCCGGCCGATCCGGCAGGTTGAGATGACGGGCCGGCACGACCCGCCCGGCGACCTGCCGCCGCCGCTGCTGTTCCTCCCCCCAGGCGGAGGGGGTGAAGCGGCACAGGGTTCCGGGCGCGTCGAGCCCGGTGACGACGACGTCCGGAAGGTCCGCCAACCGGGGGTCGAACCGCCACGTGCCGTCGACGAGGCGCGCCTCGTGGTCCGAGCCGTCCCGGAACAGGTCACGCCACCGCAACGCGCGCACGTCGAGCGCATCCTCGGCCGGCCGGCCGGGTTCCCGACGCAGGCGCAGTCGCGGCGCGCCGACGTCGTCGCCGTACAGATCGGCCGTCACGACAAGGCCGCACGGGTCACCGGCGGCCTCGCGGACGGCGGCGAGGAGGTCCGCGCGGTCACCGTCGTCCCAGACCTGGTTGTCCAGCACCACGTTGCAGCCGGGGCCGGCCGAGAACCGGATCGAGCGGCCCTGCCGGACGAGCTCGACCACCACCAGCCGGATCGGCGCCGGTTCGCCGCGACCGGTGAGTATCGCCAGGAACTCGACGTACTCACGGTCGACGGGCAGCCAGTGCTCGCCCTCCCATCGCGCGAGGGCCGGGTACTCGCCCACCGGCAGCTCCTCCAGCTCACCGAGGAGATCGGGATCCCAGCTCCGCCGCGCCTGCTGCGGAAGGGCCGCCACATCGAACGGCATGGCGTCGGCCACCCGGACGACGAGGCGTCCGGTGGCCGGCCGCTCGATCGTCGCGGGCCGCAGGTCGCCGACGACCGGCAACGAGGCCAACCGCTCGATCGGGCCCGCTGCCGCCGGTCCGGCGATGCTCCGGCGCAGCGGAACCGCCACCTGGTCGCCGACCCGGACGGCGTCGACCGGCGGCGGCACCGCCAGCGGGTCGGCCAGACCGCAGTTCACCCAGACCTGACCGTCCTTGGCCGCGCAGACCATGCCGATGACGTACGAGGGGTCGTTTCCGAGCAGGCGCCCGAACTGCTCGGGCGAGAGCCGGAACGGGTCTTCGACGCTCGCCCCCGAGAAGGTCCGCAGTTGCGGCGATCGTCGCGAGTGGACCCGGAGCACGCCGTCCACCGGGTCGACGGTGAGCCCGGCGAGGAGCCGGGGGTCGACCAGGCCGTGTGCCCCCTCATCCTCGTCCACCGGGATGCTCAGCTCCGTCAGGCGGAGGTTCTGATGGGCGTCCTGCCACAGTTGCAGGACGAAGTCGGACAGCGTGTGCCCACCGATGACGACGTCGGCGGGACCGAGCTCGAAGACGAGTCGCTGCATCAGCATGGTCAGCAGCGCGTTGCTCCGCCGAACGCCGAGTGACTGCCACGGGTTGTTGAGCAGGCGCTCCTGCTGGTCCACCGACTGCCGCTGGTACAGGCCGCGAAGCAGACGATGCCGGAGAGCCTCGGCCAGGTACGGCGGAAGCACCGCCTTCGGTCCGAGCCGGTCGAACATGAGCCAGCGGTCGAGTGGGGTGCCGAGGCCGAACTCGATCTCGGTGTCGATGATGTCCTCGAGGACCAACCGCTGCCAGGAGTGGCCCCCGATGCCCTGGGCGAGCGCGGCGAGCAGGCGCATCCGGACCGGCCGGGACAGCTCGCGCACCTTGGTCACGGCGTTGATCGCGGTGCGCCACTGCTCCACCCAGTCGGTGCGCTCGGCCTCAGAGATCACGTCCGGCTCGGTGAGGAGGGCCGCCAGACGCTCGGTCAGCAGGGCGAGCTGGACGCCGTGCCGATCGTTGACGAGACTGGGGTAGCGTCGCCAGCCGTCGGCAGTGAGCGGCGGAACGGCCAGGACCTCCCACTGGTTCGAGACGCGGGACGGATGAACGTCGCGCTCGTACCACGGCGTCAGCGCGTCGCCCTCTTCGGCACGCCGGAAGTGCAGCCGCAACAGGGCTGCCGGTCGCTTGGTCAGCGATGGCGGAAGGATCTGGACGGCGCGGATCAGGACCCGCTCGGCGAGGCTGAGCCCACCGGCCACCGGCTGCCGCCATCGCCCCTGGCCACCGGTGTCGAGGTCCGGCACCGTTCCGCTGAGGGCGTTCTCGATCCAGCCGGTCACCAGGGACACCCCCGGTCGGCCGCGCAACCACCGCTCCTGCTGTGGCAGCGCCTCCTCGTGGTGGTCGGCGAGCAGCAGATCCGCGAAGACCGACGGCTCGATCTGGGGGTACCTGCCGTCTCCGGCCCGCTCGTATTCCCGGTAGGTGTGCAGAGCCAGCCCGGCCAGCGGGAGGGACATCGAGGGGTTCGGCGACTCCAGGCGGTACGCCAGCTCGCTCAGGAAGGCCCGGTGCCGGGTGTCCGACAGCACGTCCGCGGCGTGCAGGACGAGTGCGGCGAGATGTTCGGCCCGGCCGGCCTCGACGCTGCGGAGCAGGCGTACGGCGGTGCACACCGCGAGCATCAGCCGCAGCAGCAGGACGGAGTCACCACCCATCGGGAACAGTGAGTCCCTGATCTGCTCGTCCGGATCTCGGGTGAAGCGGGCGTTGTACGCGCTGTTCTGGCGGTTGAACCACGGCGACAGCACGGCGACGGAGAACCAGCTCGACAGTTGCAGGGGCCCGGACCGGACGATGAACTCCACCGGCTTCTCGTTCCCGGTCCGCAGTCGGGCGAGCGACGCCGCGCTCGTCTGCCACGCGTTCAGTTCGTGGGTCGGCAGCGGGATCCGTACCCGGATCGGCTTGTTGATCTCCCGGTGGGGTGCGATCCACCGGTGCGCCAGCGCGTCCGCCGTCCCCTGCGGATCGATGTCGGCCGACAGCTCGTCCAGGACGGCCTGCCAGAGAACCATGGCGATGGTGGCCGGATGCTGACCGGACAGTCCCAGCCGCGACAGGACCTCCGACGCGGTCGACGGATCGGGTCGCCCGCGCCGCAGCCGGCGGAGGTGCGACAGCGTCACGACCTCGTTCGAGATCAGGCCGGCCGCACCGGGCGCCGGGCCGGCCGGAGCGGACGTCCCGGGGAATCCGAAGGTGAGTCGGGCGATCGCGGCAAGGAGGTCCGGCTCCTGGAACGCCGCGCCGATGCGCGGATCGAGGAGTTGGGTGACGACGTCGTCGGAGCTCATCAGCTCGTCGCCGACCATGGCGGCGAGTTCCACGGCGAGCAGTTGCGCTCGGCGGCCGCAGTGACCGGCGAGCGCGTCCCGGCTGAGCTTGCCGATCGTCTCGTCGACCACGAGTCGCGCGGACGCCGGGATGCGCCGTGCCGCCTCGACGCAGGCGGCGAGCACCACCACCTCGGAGCTGAAGCTCTCGATGTCGAGATAGGGGTGCGCCGCGCGGCCGGGACGCACGCGCGCCAGCGCTCGTCGTGCCGCCTCCGACAGGTGACCCGCGACGGTCTCGGCCGACCGGGCCGTGAAGATGGCTTCCACCGCCTGCGCCACCGCGGTACGGATCGATGCGTCCAGCACTGCCAGCGTGTCGTCGAGCGCACTGCGCGCCAGGGCCGCCGTGCCCGGTTCGACACCGGGCCGCACGGCGACGGCCAGCACCTGCGGGGCGGCGTACCGGCGCATGGCCGGTTCACAGTTGGCGAGCTGACGCAGAGCCGCGTTCAGCAGGTCAGCGCCGGAGTGTCGCGAGGTGAGCGCCTCCGTGATGGAGATGAACGCCTCCGCGTGATGCGGCGACGCGTGCACCGCCGAACAGAAGTACCAGGTCTCGATCATGCGCACTCTCCGTCGGGGTGAGCCGGAAGGTAGTGAAGGACGCGTCTGAGTTCGGCGATACGGTCAATGAGCACCTGTTCGGTGCGGGGGTCCACCGGCCGCAGTCCCACCGCCATCGCCACGGCGGACGGCACGTCCGGCGGCCCGGTCAGAAGCTCGATCAGATCCGCGCTCATCGGGCAGGCGCGCAGGGCAGCCATGTAGGCGTCGGTCAGCCGGTCCGCGGGTCGGGCCGCGCGCACGATCGCGGCGGCCACGCCGATGCGCCCGGTGAGAAGTGCCGCTTCCCGGCTCAGTTCGGCCGGTGTCGGTGCCGACGACGTGCCGTCCCCGTCGCCGGGGGTGGCGGGGCGGCTGGCCATGACCCGGACCAGGTCCGCTATGGCGCGGCCGGCGAAGGCGGACCGCCAGCCGGGCAGTTTCGGGCGCGCGGCCGGATCGCGGAGGGCCGCCAGCACCAGCGCCTCGACGACCGATTCGGTCAGCGGGGCGGGCAGGTCGGTCGGTGCCACCCGGCGATCACCGATTGAGTCCAGCCACCTGCCAACGTCGGCGTCGAAGGCGCAGGCCACGGTCAGCCCGGCAACCCAGCCGGCGCCGGTGCGCCGGGCGCCGGAAGCGGTCAGGAACTGCGGATACCAGCCTGGCAGGAAGTCGCGGACGGCACACATCAGGTCGGTTTCCGCCACCCGGCCGTCGCCGTCCTCCAGCTCGCTGATCACCAGATCGGCCAGCAGCGAAGGGGAAACGCTGTCAAGGTCCGGTCCGGCGTGGCCGGGCAGCGGCGGGAGCACGGGCTTCAGCCCGCGTCGGACGGCCTCCTGGCGCAGCCGGTGCACGACAGCGGGCAGCACCGGCGTCGCGGGGGTGCTGCCCGACGGCAGCGGGGTGGCGGTGGTCGGCCGCTCGCCCGGCCGGAAGCGGGTCACCGTCAACCAACCGGTCCCGTCTCTGGTCAGCACCTCGGCCAACCGCTGTGCCGTGAGCATGGCGTCGACCGGCGTCGGGGCCCGTACGGCGACCACGACCGAGGACGCGGGGAAGCGGTCCCGAAGGTACGCCATCCAGGCACGGCACAGGCTCGCCGTCGCGGCGTCCGGGCCCTCCGCGGCAACCTCGACGTCGACGCGGAGCACGAAGGCGCGATCCTCGTCAGGACCGCCCGCGTCGAGAAACGCGGAGTCGGCGTCGGACAGCCGCCATGGATCGCCCGACCGCGCCGGCTCGACGGTGAGCCATCGACGCTGCGTGACGGTCATCCGGGAGTGCTCCCGAAGCACCAGCTCAGCGTCGTTCAGGTCGGTCGCCAGGTCGGCATTCGACGGCTCCGCCACCACGCCGTGGGCCGGTGTCCGGTCCAGGATCCACCGCAGGTCGAGCCGGACCGCCGTACGCTCGCTGCAACCCGGCACCAGCCGACCCGGCGACCAGCCGGACGGGATCACGTACCCCGCCAGCTCGTAGGCCTTGGTGGCGTCGGCCGCCGGGCCCGCGACAAGCCGGCGGCCGGGTTCGTTCACTCCGGTCTCTGGGCTGAAGTAGCAGGTGGTCGGCTCGCTGTCGGACGATCCCCGGTCCTTCATCCCGGCCAGCACCGTGGTCGAGAGGTCGGCGAGCGAGGGGGGCCACACCGCCGTGTCGGCCCGCCTCAACGCGTCCAACAGGGAACGGGAGAAGAGCCCGCCACGGTCACCGTACGAGTACCCGGCGGCGCGACGGGGCGGTGCCGCGTACATGATCGCCTGCCAGCACTCGCTCTTGCCCTCGTCCTTCTCCGGCAGCGACTCGGCCCTCGGGAGCCGCGCGTTCGGCAGGCGGCACGCGTCCACGGTGAAGACCTGCCGGCCGAAGCCGGGCAGGAACTCGGAGCCGCAGAGCGTCACCAACTCCTCGAAGCTGATGTTGATCTGGTGTGCCGCTGTGGCGTCGGCGAGGAGGAGACGCGACTGCAGGTCGGCGTACCAACCATGGCCAGCCCAGAACACCCACAGCAGGTCGCCGTCGTGCTGCGGCAACCGGAGGATCTCCGCGCGAACTGCGGCGGACGTTGCCGGACCGGCGACCTCCAGGCCGTGCGGCATCGGCGGAATCTCCTCGGCCGACAGCAGGAGCCGGATGTTGGCCGCCGGAACACCGAACCTCAACAGGACCTCGGCGAAGCCGACGGCGTCGTCGGCGATGCCCTTGCGGGCGAAGTCAGGGCCGAGATCCGGGTAGTCCTGCACCCCGACGACGAGTGCGAACGTCCGCTGGGAGAGGCCCCCGGGTACGAGAGCCGGCGCGGTGGTCATGGGGCGGCCCTCCCCACCTCCTTGACGAGTGACGCGAGCAGGTCGTAGAAGTCCTTCCGGTCGAAGTAGGCGCTGTGGGCCTCCGGCATGACCTCGTTTCCGGCGATCTCGACATCCTCCACCCGCCCCGGGAAGATCGGTTCGGCCAGGTAGGACAGGAGGTCCCGCCGGTGGTGGACGTTGAGCCAGCGGGGCACCGAGCCGGGCAGCGGCTCGCCGGCGTCGAGACTCGGCAGTGCGCCCATCTCGTGCAGGAGCGGCCCCTGCGATCCGACAGTGACGAGCGCCGCGACAGCGGGCAGCGACCGAAGGACGAGCGTGTCCAGCGCCGCGATGCCGCCCAGGCTGTGCCCCACGAGGACGACCGGACCGGCCGCGTCCCGGACGCAGTCGGCGATGAGCCGCCGGATCGCTTCGCCGCGGGCGAGGTAACGCAGGACGTCGCCCACGAACGGGTGGGCGCTGTCACTGAGCGAGCCGCGCCAGTGGTCGAGCGCCCACGCGCCACCCATCCGCATGGCGAGCTCCGCGCTGATCCTGGCCGCTGTGCCCAGTACGCCGAGCTGACCGCCTTGAAAGGCGTCGATCACCGACTCGACGAGCCGCCGCCGATCGGCGGGCACCAGGCGTGTCGTGGTGGACTGGTGGCGCAGCGTCTCCGCGATGATCGCTTCGGCCAGCGCGTCGACCAGCTCACCCCAGGCGGCGTCGCCCTGGGATTGGGCGATCGCCTCGCGGGCCGGTGCCGAACGCAGCACCGAGTCCACCGCCACGTCGAACCCCTCGGCGAGCCCGGTCGCGACCAGATCCTCGTTCAGCGTGGTCGCCTGCGACATCTGGGCCACCGCACGGGAGATGCGGTCCGCGTTACTGAGCTGCCCCGGCAGGCGAGGCGCCGGACGGGTGCGAGCGCTGACCGCCGCGCAGACCCGGACATCATGCAAGGGATCCAGGTCCAGGATGGTCCATCGGGCGGTCGGCCACCCGGACACCGGGGACTGTGCGGTGGTGCTCGGCCGGTATCGGGGGATGGACCTGTGCGGGGCCGGTGGCGGAGAGCCGAGCCGGTCACCCCAGAGACACGGGATGACTGTCGTGTCCGGACACCGGTCTCGCATCGCCGCATCGAACTTCTTGAGCACGGGCTCGTACCGTGAGGTGCGCGCGCCCGTACCGTGCACGAAGATCAAAGTTGTCATGCGGCGATCACCCCCCGTGTCCAAGGGAACCATTGTGATTGGAGGGGACTCGGCATAGAAACGTCTGATTGGGCGATGTTTTCGACCCCATGACCGGTCCCGGCGGGGCGCAGGTCACGGCCATTTCGAGGTCAACTGGACCGGCGACGGCACACAGGCCGTCCAGGTCGTCGTGCCGGTCTGACCCGCCGGGCACCGGCGTCACCTGACGTAGTCGCAGGTGGGAGTCGTGTGCACGCGCATCAGCGCGAGACGCGGATGGCACGGTTGGGCCGCGTCGGATGATGACGGTGCCTGACAAAGGCAGCGACGTTGACCGGAGCGGTGAGCGTCCGAGCAGGTGAGTCGGAAAGCCGACGGCAGTCCTGGGGGCGCCGGCGACGAGATGCTCGACGCCCCCGGTGACGAACGACGTCAGCAGCCCAGTCGTTTGGTGGAGAGCGCGATGTCGTCGATCCAGAGGTCGAAGTCGCGTGGTGTGGTGCCGCCCTGATAGAGCTGCCAGCCGATCTTCACTGTGTTCACCGTCGGCAGGACGAAGGGCACGTCGTTGCCGCCGTGATCGGTCGTCGACGCGCTCAGCCCCGGGATCGCCACCTCGTCGATCCACACCGTGACGCGGTTGTCCGTCGGGTCGAGCTTCCACTCGAAGCACTGCCAGGTGTCCTCGGCAACAGGGGCGGACTCCCGCCAGTTGGTCCAGTCGCCGGTCGGGCCACCGTCGGCGCCCACGCCCCAGAAGATGCCGGGGACTGTGGGCGCGTACTGGCCGCCGACCGGCCGGACGACCTCCGCACTACCGGTGCCGGTCGCCTCCACCAGCGTGAAGTGCGCCCAGTCGGGGGCGGTGGGGAACGCATCGACGCGCAGCCGCATCCGGCCATAGAAGCGGTTGCCCGGCGCGGCGAAATCGTCGACCCGCAGGAAGGCCCGCCCGTTGTCGACCGTGTGCACGTGCAACACCTGGTTGCCGTGGCGGGCACGCTCGACGGTGAGCGTGCCGTTGCGGGTGTCGACGCCCCAGTCCAACGTGCTGGCGCCACCTCGCGGCAGGCGCTCGAAGTCTTCACAGAAGAGCAGGCCACCGGCGCACGAGCGGTGGGAGGCGCCCGACGCGCCGGCCGGGACACTGCTGGCTGTGGTGCCGAGGATCAGGGCAGCGGTGATCACCGCGAGGGAACGGCGCATGGTCATCCTTCATGGCGTTGGGTCCCTACCGCGCGGGCAGGGCCGGATCAGTGCTTTCGGACATCACGATCGCTGCTCATCCCGTCACCGGTTCGGGTCCGTCGTCGTGACGCGAGGGACGCCTCCGACGTGTCGGAGGTTGAACGCCTCGGTGCCGGTGGGAACACGTGGCCGCATTGACGTACGGCGGACATCTGCCCGTCGTCGTGGAGATGGTTCGGCGGTGCGGCGCGCGTCCGCCGGGGCGGCGCTCTGCCAGCACTGTGCTGCTCCCGCGCTGACCGTTCCCAGCGCGGTTGCCCCCACGCTGCAGCGATGGTCGCCATTTCAGCACACCTGCGGCCGCTCGGGCAACATCGACAGTCGTCTGTGGTTGTGGTCCTGTGGGGCGATTGCGATGGGCGACCGCTGGTGGCCAAGGGGTGGAGGTGCGCAGCCGGATAGGGTCTCGGCTGTGACAGCAGTACCGCCACCGACGGGTCCGTTCCGGTGGGACCTTGTCTCTCCGGCCCAGCTCGGCGCGCTCCTCGACGCTATCCCCGAGCCCGATCTGTGGTTCCTACCCGACCTGCTCGAGTGCGCCGGCAAGGTCCTTGCCCGCAGCGCCGACGCGGACCTCTACTTCGTCGGCCGCTCCCCCGACAGCAGCGTTGGCCGCCCTCGCCGAAGCCGTGGCCATCGTCGCCTACGGCCGCTCGCCCGAAGGGCGAGCCGGGCTTACCGCCGCGATAACCGGCGAACCCACCATGCGCCAGCCATGGGTACGGTCGCTGGTAACCGAACTACGCCGGCCCGTCACCACCCGCCAGACCTGACCGGTCCCCACTGCGGCGGAAACCTTCCGACAACCCCACCGTGTTCCGGCCTCTGCCGCGCCTGCGAGAACTTCGTCTCGATGATCCGCTGTCCGGCGGCACGTCGCTGGTCAGGGCGTTCCCCCTGCGCCACCACCTGAATCGAAGTTCGCCGCGTCGCCATAGACAGCGTTCTCCGCGATGGCGGCGGAATAGCGCTCGGGGACACCTCGACCCCGCTCGAAGATGTCGCGACCAGGGCGCGGCGATCTACGCCGTATCGCGCGCATGGCGGACCGCGCCGCCGCCACCTTCTCCTCGGCGGTCTGTGGCCGACGGCGTCTGCGCCGATGAAGCAGGACTGTGCCGCCCGTGGCGAGCCCGATGCCAGCGAGCAGGAGATACCACCACATGTCCTCACAGTAGAAGGGGCCCGCATCTACGCGGGTACCCCGCTGGCAGCCGCGATCCCGGTGGTCCGCGCCCCGTCATTGCCGGCGGACTCGCCGCCCTCGCCGCTGTCCGTTAACCCGGAAACCGCGCCTCGCTCAGGAACCGGCGACCGCGCCACTGTCGGTGGCGGGCACCTGAGGGCGGACCTGGGCACGGACCTCTGCGATCGCGTCGGCCAGGACTTCCACTCCGTCGACGATGGAGCGTTCGGTGAGGGTGGCGTAGCCGAAGATCAGCCCGCCGAGCCCGGCAGGGCTCACGCGGTACCGGGAGACGCCCTGCACGACCAGTCCGCGCCGGGCGGCGGCGGCCACGACCGACGCCTCGTCGAGGTCCTGCGGGAGCCAGGTCACGACGTGTTGGCCCGCCGCGACACCGACCGGCTCCAGTTCGGGTAGCCGTGCGCGCAGCGCGGCCAGGAGTGCGTCGCGACGGCGGCGGTAGACCGGGCGCATGCGCCGCAGGTGCCTGTCGAATTCGCCGCGGGTGAGGAAGTCGGCGAAGGTCAGTTGGTCGATGACGGGAGAACCGCGGTCGGCCCGTACCTTGGCCGCCGTGATCTCGTCGACCAGGTGTGCCGGGGCGAGCAGCCATCCCAGGCGCAGCCCCGGCGCCAGGGTCTTGCTCGCCGTGCCGCAGTAGACGACGGTGTCGGGTGCCAGCCCCTGCATGGCGCCGACGGGCGCCCGGTCGTAGCGGTACTCCGCGTCGTAGTCGTCCTCGATCACCACGGCGCCGCGGCGCTGCGCCCAGCCGATGACCCGGGCCCGCGCGGTGGCCGACAGGACGCCGCCGGTGGGCCACTGGTGCGAGGGCGTCAGCACGACGACGTCCGCGTCGGTCCGTTCCAGCTCCTCGACGAGGAGGCCGTCTGGCCCGACCGGGACGCCGATCACGTCCAGGCCGGCCACGGCCGCGACGAGGCGGGCATCGTCGTCTGCGGACGGGTCCTCGACGGCCAGCCTGCGCGCGCCGCGCGCCGCGAGCACCTGGAGTATCAGCGCGACGCCTTGGCCGTAGCCGCTGCAGATCACGACGTTCTCCGGACGGGCGGATGTGCCGCGGACCCGGTTGAGGTAGTCGGTCAGGGCGACGTGCAGTTCGGGTACGCCACGCCCGTCGAGGTAGGCGAAGCGTTCGTTCGGGGTGGTGGTGAGGACCGTTCGCACCGAACGCAGCCAGGCGGCGCGTGGGAACGACGACACGTCGGTGCGGCCGTACCCGAAGTCGATCTGTGCCGCCGGTTGGTCAGCGCCGCTCCGACCTGCCGGCGGTGGGGCCGGCTCGACCGCGACCCGGGTGTACCCGCCCGCCCGACTGGTGAGGTAGCCCTCGGCGACGAGTTGCTGGTAGGCCTCGACGACGACGCCGCGGGCGACGCCGAGATCGGCGGCGACGGTGCGGGTGGGCGGCAGTGACGTTCCGAGACGCAACCGGCCGGCCCGGATGCCGCCCCGAATCGAGGCGGCGATCTGCCGGTGCAGCGGTTCGGCGGCGGACCGGTCGACATGGATGAGCAGGTCCTCCGCGGTGCTCGAATTGGTCCTGATCCGCCCCATGGAATCGGACCTTACCGGGTGTACCGATTTCCATCAGGCTCAGATGTATGACGACAACGACCAGTCCCCGCTTCGACGGCCGCGTCCTCACCCCCGGTGATCCGGGTTACGACGCGGCCCGCACCGTCTGGAACGCCATGGTTGACCGGCAGCCGCGGATGATCGTGCAGGCCGCGAGCGTCACCGACGTGGTGGCCGCGGTGCGCCTGGCCCGCGACCTCGACCTGGAGATCGGCGTACGCTGCGGCGGGCACAACGTGGCCGGCTTCGCCGTCCCCGCGAACGGCCTCATGATCGACCTGACCCCGTTGAACGGCGTTCGGGTCGACCCGATCCGGCGACGCGCCCGGGTCCAGGGTGGCGCGCTGCTCGGCGCACTCGACCGGGCGTCGCAGCCGTACGGCCTCGCCACGACTGCCGGCAACGTCTCGCACACCGGGGTCGGCGGCCTGACCCTCGGCGGCGGCATGGGCTGGCTCGCCCGCCAGCACGGTCTGGCCTGCGACAACGTCGCCTCCTACACGATGGTCACCGCGGACGGGAAGGTGGTCACCGCGAGCCGAACCGAGAACCCCGACCTCTACTGGGGCCTGCGCGGCGGGGGTGGCAACTTCGGCATCGTCACCGACTTCGACTTCCACCTGCACCACATCGGTACGCGGACCCTGGTGGCCGAGTTCGACTTCCGCGCCGAGGACGCCGTGCCGGTGCTCGAAGGCTGGCGGGACCTCAACGCCGTCGCGCCACGGCAGGCGACCTTCACCGCTGATGTCCACGACACTGCCAGCGGCCCCATCGCCACCGTCGGCTTCGTGTGGGTCGGCGACCCGGCACCGGGTCTCCGGTTGCTGCCGGCGATGCGCGCCCTCGGGCGCCCGGTCGCTGAGCGGGTCACCACCCCGTCATACCTGCAGTTGCAGCAACGCGACGACACCGTCGGCGGCCACGCCTACCGCCGGTACTCCAGCGCGCACTACCTGCGGCGGTTCCCCACCGCCGCGATCGAGGCGTTCCTGCTGCGCGGTGCGGCAGACCTGCACGCCGGCACCCACCTGCCCGGCGTCGGCCTGCAGGCGCACGGTGGCGCGATCGCTGACGTCGCGGATGCCGACGCGGCGTTCAGTCACCGCGGCACCACGTTCGAATTCGGCGCCGGCTCCCGCTGGACCGATCCGGCCGAAGACGACGTTCGGATGGCAGCGGCGCGCAGTGCCGGAGCGGCACTGCGCCCGTACGCCGACGGCGTCTACGTCAACTCACTCGCCGCCGACGAGGGGCAACACGGGGTACGCCGCGCGTACCCGGCCGCCAAGCTCGCCAGGCTCACCGCCCTCAAGACGGTCTGGGACCCCCACAACGTGTTCCACCTCAACCACAACATCCGGCCCCACAGCCGGTAGCGCGTACCCCCTGGCAGCGCCGACGCCCGCCGGCAGGATCCACCGCGCACCGGCGGGTCACCGCCTCGACGCGCGCCGGGTGGAGGTCACTGTGCGGTTGGGCGGTGGGCGGGTTGGAACAGTTCGATGAGGTTGGCGGCGGGGTCGGCGAGCAGGATCTGGCGCCCGCCGGGGCCGGCGATCACGTCGCTGCGGAACGACACCCCGTCGCCGCGTAGTCGGTCGATCTCCGCATCCAGATCGTCGACGATGAGGTGGATGCGGTTGCGTCCGGCGTCCGCGGCGTCGTCGGGGGTGGCGCGGGCGCCGGAGCTGGCCGGCCCGGACAGCAGCAGCCGCAGCGGGCCGCGTACGACGTCGGCGAAGGCGGGCACGGCGCTGGTGTGCACTGTGAAGCCGAGGTGGGTGGTGTAGAAGTCGATGGCCGCCTGGACGTCATCGACGATGTATCGGACGCTGGCGTGCTGCTCAGTCGCTGTCATGGCGGCATCTCTCCGTGAGGTTCGGGTGGCGTTGAGGGCAGGCAGCAGGTGTCTGGCGTGGGTGTCGATGTCGGCCGCAGTGCGCTGAGCGGCGGGTAGCTGGCCTGGTCGGTGCCGCCGCCAGAGTGCATCGAGTGTCTAGGATTCACCACGTGTCCGGATACCGCGACTTTCAGTCAGGCGTGAGATTCCTGCCGACACTGGCGATCGCTCCCGATGGTGACTCGATCGCCTACGTCGATGACGCCAACGGACAATTCAACCTGGTCACCCAAGCACTGTCGACTGGCGACACGCGACGTCTTACCGCCGGCACCGACTCGACGGTCCGTCGGGTGGCATGGCATCCCGGCGGTGAATGGCTGTTGTTCCTCGCCGACGACAGCGGGGACGAGAACACGCAGCTGTACCGGGTCGACGCTGCTGGCGGGATCACGGTGCAGCTAACCGACGCGCCGGACGTGCAGTACTCGGCTGCCCTCGGCGACCCGTTCTCCCCCGACGGCCGGTTCATCGCCTACTGCGGTAACGACCGGAATCCGGCCGACCAGGACGTGCTTGTGCACGACCTGTCGACCGATGAGGTACGCCGGATCTACACCGGCGGCGGCAGGGTCTACCCCGGGCACTGGTCCCCCGACGGGTCCCGGCTCACCCTCGCCGAATGGCGGACCACCAACAGCGACCACCTGGTCCATCTCATAACTGTCGACGGTGCCCAACCGCGATCGTTGACGCCGTACGACGATGTGGCGACCTACTGGTTGGGGCCGTGGCTGAGAGACGGCAGCGGATTTCTGGTGCTGTCGAACGTCGGTCGGGAGTTCACCGGGCTCGCGACCATGGATGCCGAAAGCGGCGCCCTCACCTGGCTGGACACCCCGGATTGGGATGTGGAGGAGGTCGCTCTCTCGGCGGACGGCCGGGTCCTGGTCTGGAACGTCAACGTCGACGGCTTCTCCCAACTGCGCGGGCGTGACCTCGTCAGCGGCGTCGACATCCGCATGCCGGAACTGCCAGCTGGCACGGGGACCGGCCTCACCGTGTCCGGCGACGGGCGGTTCGTCGTGCTGCGGCTGTCCACAGCAACCCGACCATGGAACATTCTCCTGATTGATCTGGAGCTTGGAGAGCTCAGGTGGCTGAGCAACGTTCGGCCGGTCGCGGCCGACTCCGCCACCTTCCGGGAGCCGACGTTGGTTCGTTATCCGGCGCAGGACGGCCGCCAGATCCCTGGCTACCTCTACCGTCCTGAAGGACCGGAACCAGCCGGTGTCCTGATCTCGATCCACGGTGGTCCGGCCTGGCAGGAGTTGCCGGTCTACATGCATGACGGCTTCTACCAGTATCTCCTGGCACATGGCATCGGCGTCTTCGCTCCCAACGTGCGGGGTTCTCTTGGTTACGGCCGCACCTACTCCGACCTCGTCAACCGCGATTGGGGCGGTGGCGATCTGACCGACCTCGCTGACGCCGTCGCGTACCTGCGGGCGCAGGAGTGGATCGACCCGAATCGCATCGGCGTCATGGGTGCCTCCTACGGCGGCTTCGCCGTGTTGTCGTGCCTCAGCCGGCTGTCGGAGCTGAACTGGGCCGCCGGTGTCGATTTCTATGGACCGAGCAATCTGGTCACCTTGGCCAAAGCGTCACCGCCGACGTGGCGCTCGTTGGTGGCCGCGGTGATCGGTGACCCGGAAGCCGATGCGGATCGACTGATGGCGCGCTCGCCGGTCACCCACGCCGACCGGATCCAAGCGCCCCTGATGGTCGTCCAGGGCGCCAACGATCCTCGCGTACCACGGCAGGAGAGCGATCAGATCGTCGAGCGGCTTCGGTCCCGTGGCGTCGAGGTGCGCTACGAGGTCTTCCCAGACGAAGGCCACGGCCTGCTTCGCCGCGACAACCAGGCGAGGGCCTTCGCGGATGCCGGCGAGTTCCTCATCAGGCACGTGCGCGGTCGCAGCGGCTCCGTTGGCCAGAGCGGGCACTCCATGGACGACCACCCCGAGGAGAACGACAGTTCCTCTCCCCTGCTCGGCCAGTGAGTCCGCCGGCCGTACGGCCCGCCACCAGGGGTTCCGCCCACCGGTGGCCGCTACCGCCGGTGTCGAACGTCCTCGCCAGCTGGGTCCTCCCTACCCGAAGCGGATCGCCCTCGTTCAGGTGACCCAGTGCGTGGGCCAGGAGCGAAGCCCGAGCCCACGAACTGGGTCAACGGCGGGTGGGGCGCGCTACGGCTTCAGCACGATCTTTCCTCGCGCGTGGCGGGACTCACTCAGCTCGTGGGCGGCGGCCGCTTCCTCCAGGGAGAAGACGGCTGCGACCGGCACCGTGAAGCGGCCCCGCTCGGCGAGTTCGCCGGCGGCGGCGATCCCTTCGAGAGACGGTGAGTCCGCGCCGGGGCCAGAGCCACGCGACAGGTGAACGCCGTACGCCGGGGCGTTGATGTCCGCGATGCTCACCACCCTGTCCGGGCCGGAGACCAGCCGGACCAGGTCGGGTATCGAGCCGGAGCCGGCACAGTCGAGTACCGCATCCACTCCGCCGGGCAGCAGCGCGTCGACCCGCCCGGCCAGCCCAGAGCCGTAGGTGGTCGGGATGGCCCCGAGCGAGGCGAGGAAGCCATGGTTGCGGTCGCTGGCCGTGCCGATGACGGCCGCGCCGCGAGCGACAGCGAGTTGGATCGCCGTCGTGCCGACCCCGCCGGCCGCACCCTCGATCAACAGCGTGGTGCCGGCCCGCACGCCCAGCAGGTCGAGCACGCGGGTGGCCGTCTCGATGTTGCCGGCCGCGCCGCCCGCCTGTTCCCAACTCAGGGCGGCCGGCTTCCGTGCCCACGCGGCCAGGACGGCGTATTCGGCGTTCGCTCCGCCCATCTGGGCGTAGTCTGTGATCCCGAACACCTCGTCGCCTGGCCGGACCGTGGTCACCCCGTCACCGATCTCGTCCACCACGCCGGCTGCGTCGACGCCTGGCACGTGCGGCAGGCGGAGCGGAATCCATTCCTGGAATCGGCCGGCGCGGACGTATGTGTCGGCCGGATTGACACCCGAAGCCCGAACCGCCACCCGGATCTGCCCGGGTCCGGCGTGCGGTTCCGGTGCCTCCGAGACCGCAAGCACACTCGCGGGACCGTACTGGGAAAATTGCAGAGCCCTCATGTGCGGGGACGCTAACGCGCCTGCGCCGTCCGCCTCGCTAAAGTGAGAGCAGTGACCGCCCATTTGTCTCACACCCTTCGCTCCGACGCGCTGGACAACCGGGAGCGCATCCTCGACGCCGCCCGCGCGGTCTTCGCCGTTGCGGGTCTGGACGTGCCGATGCGGGAGGTCGCACGGCATGCCGGAGTGGCGCCGGCCACCCTGTACCGCAGGTTCCCGACCAAGGAGATGTTGGTCACCGAGGCCTTCGCAGAGCAGATGTACGCCTGCCGCGCCGTCGTCGACGAAGGTCTCGCCGATCCGGATCCGTGGCACGGTTTCTGTCTTGTCATTGAGAAGATGTGTGAACTGAACGCACGCGATGGGGGTTTCACCGCGGCTTTGATCTCGACGTTTCCCAATGCCGTGGATTTCGACGCGCGCCGCGAATACGCTCTCCGGTCGATCGCCGAGCTGGCCCGCCGGGCCAAGGAAGCCGGCCGTCTGCGCCCCGACTTCGCCCTGGACGACGTCATCCTCGTACTCATGGCCAACAGCGGTATCCACGCGCCGTCGCCGACCGCCAGGGTCGCCGCCTCCCGGCGCTTCGCCGCGCTCGCCATCCAGGCATTCCGCGCCAGCCCGGATGCCTCACCGCTGCCGCCTGCGGCGCGGCTGGCGCCCCCCGCACCGGTGTCGCGCGGGCCAGCGGAGCCCGGCGACGAGGGCGGCCTGGCCGCCGGTTAGCCACTGCCCTGGCCTCGGTCGTCGTCTCTGGCGCGGGATGGATCTCCTCGTCGCTCTGGGTGAGGCCGCCCCGGGCGCCCACCGTCAAACCACGCAGTCCGTGGGGCCGGGCCACGACGTGCTGCGTTGACCCGGCAGCACAGCGTAGTTAGCGTTAACAACCCCCGTCCACATCAGAGGGAGCCATCCACCGGTCAAGGAGGGTCCATTGAGACTGCGACAGCGAAGGCCACGTCTCGGGTTGAGTCGGAGAGGTAGAGGTGTCGCGGTCCTGGCACTGGGTGCGCTGCTCTCGGTCTCGTCCGCGGCGGTGCCCGCACACGCTGCCGAGGAGCAACTCGACGACGGTCTGGTGCACCATTTCGCGCTCGACGAGACCAGTGGGACGACGTTGGTCAACTCGGGTAGCGCGGGATCGGCGGCGAACGCCACGCTGGTGAACCCCGAGAAGGCGACCTTGACCGGCGAGGGTGTCAGGTTCAACCCCGGCTCCTACGAGAGCGCCCTCGACGGCGCGTACGTGAAGCTGCCGAACGACATCACCGCCGGCATGTCCAACCTCACCGTCGACTATGACGTCTGGGTTGACCCGGCGAACGTCGGCGAGCACCAGATGTGGGGTTTTGGTCGCAAGTCCGGCTCGTGCGACGTTGACACCGGCGCCGAGGGCTCGATCTTCGCGTCGAACACCCAGCGGTTCCGCGTCGCGGTGGGTCCGGCGAACCTCCAGCAGAACCGGGTCCGCATGCTGGAGGGAGCGTGGACGCACGTCA
The DNA here is from genome assembly GCF_040649675.1 of Micromonospora parva. Taxonomy (NCBI): domain Bacteria; kingdom Bacillati; phylum Actinomycetota; class Actinomycetes; order Micromonosporales; family Micromonosporaceae; genus Micromonospora; species Micromonospora parva. The sequence continues at coordinate 82,130 of NZ_JBEZFX010000013.1, forward strand.
CCTTCACCCAGTCACTGAACTCGACCGGTACGAGTTGGACCGGCAGGCTCTACCTCGACGGCGTGCTGCACGCGACGTCGACGAACCTGACCACGCCGCCCTCGGTGAACGCCGCGGGGACGAACTGCAATTTCCTGGGTCGCTCGCAGACGTCGGGCCACTATTCGTTCCGCGGGACGATCCGAGACTTCCGGGTGTACGACCGGGCGGTCAGTCTCGACGAGACACTCGCCCTCGCGCAGCGGACCGTCTCCGACGGAGTCCGCGCCGACACCGACGCCATCGATCTTGGCCTGACCAGTTCGATCGTCCGTGACATCACGCTGCCGAAGGTGGGCTCCGTGGCGGGCTCGACCATCACGTGGACGAGCTCCGACCCGTCGGTCGTCGCGGTCCACACCCCGCCGGCCGTCGCCAGCGCCCGCAAGGTGGCGGTGACCGGCAGGATCACCCGGCCCGCGCAGGGGCAGCCGGACGCGACAGCCACGCTCACGGCGACTGTCCGCAAGGGCGCCCAGGAGGTCGGCACGCGGGACATCCCCGTCGTGGTGAAGGCCGAGTTCGACGATGCGCAGGCTGTCGACCGTGACACCTTCGACCTGGCCCTGAACACCACCAACGACGTACGCGGGAACCTCGACCTTGCCGCCAGGGGCGAGTTCGGCTCCACGATCACCTGGCGGTCGACCACCGACCTCGTCACCCCGACGGGTGTGGTCACCCGCCCGGCCTTCGGCCGTGCGGATGTTGCCGCCACCCTGACCGCGACCATCACCAAGAGCGCGACCTCGCAGACGAAGTCGTTCCCGGTGCGCGTCGTCGCCATGCCGCGCTCCGAGGAGTACGAGCGGTACTTCATGGGGTACTTCAAGGGTGAGGGGATCGCCGACGGCGAGCAGATCATGTTCGCGACATCCAACGGGAACACCGCGCTGGACTGGACCGGCCTGACCGGGGGTCGGCCGTCACTCATCTCCCAGCTGGGCGACCAGGGTCTTCGTGACCCGCACATCGTCCGCTCACCCGACGGCGACACGTTCTACATGATCGCTACCGACCTGAACTGGTACGACCAGGGCGGGTACGCCATCAACGACACCCAGTACATCGAGGTGTTCGAGTCGCACGACCTGGTGAACTGGACCCCGCAGCGGCACGTGAAGGTCGCGCCCGACAACGCGGGCAACGCCTTCGCGCCGGAGTCGCTGTGGGTGGAGGAGATCGGCGCCTACGTCGTGTTCTGGGCCCAGTCGCTGTGGAGCGACCCGGTGAACCGCACGGGTCAGGGCAACGCGCAGATGTGGTACGCCACGACGCGGGACTTCCAGACGTTCTCCGCTCCCCAGGTCTGGCAGAACCCGGCCCCGCTGTCACGGATCGACACGACAGCGATCCGGGTCGGCGACAACTACTACCGCGTGACCAAGAACGAGGCCGGCAACCAGGGCTCGGACATCTTCTCGGAGAAGCACACCGACTTCCTGGACAGCAACATCGACAACTGGACGTTGGTCGCGCCGGCGCTGGGGCGCACGACGTGGGTCGCCAACCAGGGGTACGAGGGACCGGTCATCTTCAAGGCCAACCCCGGTGACACCGCCTGCCCCGGCCAGTTCTACCTCTGGGGTGACCGGTACACGAACGGCGGTGGGTACCAGGCCGCGTGCCACGAGAACATCGAGGCGCCGACCTGGAACGCCAAGGCGATCACGATGACCAACGCGGGTGTCGTCCGTCCGCGTCACGGCACCGTGATCCCGCTGACCGTGCGCGAGTGGAACGACATCCGCGGGATCCCGAACAGCGACGTCGCGACCACCACCGAGGTGGCCGTCCAGCCGTACGCGAGCGGGGCCCAGGCGACCACGGCCACCGTGACCGTCACGGCAGCCGACGGGTTCGAGACCGGCGGTCAGGTGCGGCTCAGTGTCGGCTCGTGGTCGACGCTCGCCCACCTGAGCGACGGCGCGGCCACTGTCACGCTGCCGACGGGTCTGCCTGCGGGTGCCCGGACGGTCAAGGCCGAATACCTGGGCTTCGACTACCTGAAGGCGTCGGAGGGTACGGCGTCGTTCGAGGTGCCTTCCGGTACGGCCGCCGTCAAGGTCCACGCGAAGGCCACGCCGGCGTCGGTTGTCCGCGGGGACACGTTCACGCTGAACGTGAGCGTGGGGCCGACGGGCGGGCCCAAGAAGAACGCTCCGACCCCGACCGGCGAGGTCACCGTCACCTTCGGCGGCACCGTGCAGGTCGTGCCGCTGGTGGACGGTAAGGCCGTCGTCGAGTTGCCGACCGCTGGTCTGCGGCGCGGGACGTACCGGGTCCACGTCGCCTACTCCGGCAACCCGACCTACCAGCCCCACGCCGGCGACTACCAGAAGTTGACGGTGCGGTAGCCAGCCCAGGAACCCGCACCGCTGAAGGGCGGCGCAGGAAGGAGCGGGTGGGATCAGTGGATCCCGCCCGCTCCCCTCGTGCTCGACCCCGCGACCGGACTACGGAGTGATCATGCCCTTCGAGACGACCAGGTTGTAGTTCTCGCCGAACACGTTGAGTTCGTGGACGCCGACCTTGACGTTCTCGGTCGTACCCAGGACCTTCAGCCTGACCGCGTTCGTCAGCACCCGGTCGAAGGTGACGTAGTCAGCCGTGTACGCGGTGGTGTTCGTGCTCCTGTCGACCAGGGGCCGCCACGTGTTGGTGGGGATGTCCTTGTACTCCAGCGTGTACCGCACGGCGTTGTCACTGGTGAACGTGCGCCCGAGCTCCTTCCACTGGATCTGCGCGGCGGAGATGTGGAAGACGGTCCCGAAGCCCCTGATGTACGTGGGCGCGGTGTCGCTGTCCGCCGGCTCCCACCACGTGGAGAGGGAACGGTCCGATCCGTAGTACGGGTTACGCCCGGGGGCATAGCTGCTTGCCCAGTACGCCTGGCTGTTGGTGGCCACGTTGTAGAGCCCGACGTCGTCCCGGCCCGAGATTTTCTTCCCCGGGGCCAGTTGCGGCGTGTTGGACAACTCGCAGTCGATCGCTCCCCGTTTCGGACCGGCGGGAATCACGGTGCAGACGTCCATGCCCAGTCGCCGCTCGAAGAACTCCTCGTAGGCGATGACATAGGTGTAGAAGAACACCAGGTTTCCGGAGTTGTCGAGGACGAAGCTGCCGTGCCCGGCGTTCGGGTACACCGCACTCGGGTGGTTGTTCCCGTAGCCGATCGGGTTCTGCTGGGTGACCTTGAATCCGGAAAGCGGTTTGTCCGAGGTCATCACGCCGGTCGCGTACGTGGTGAACTCCGTGCCGCCGGACGCGACCGAGAGGTAGTAGGTGTCCCCCACCTTGAACAACTGCGAACCCTCCACGTACCCGTGTGTGTAGGTGGCCTTGTTGTCACCGATGTGCTGCCACTCCTGGCGCGGGTCGAAAGTCCAGAGCACGACCGGGTCGCTGATGAGCTGGCGGGGATTGTTCGGGTCGAGTTCGGCGCCCATGATCGGTGAGCCGATGTTGTACGTCAGATACAGCCGACCGTCGGTGTCCGGGAAGAACTGCACGTCGCCGACGCTCAGGGTCTGGCCGGTCGGGCGCAGGAAGTTGCCCATGCTGGTCCACGGCCCGGTGGGCGAGTCGGCTTGATAGACCGGCGTGTTGTTGCCGGCCATGTAGAACTTGTCGCCGAGCTGGACGACGGTCGGCGCGACCAGGCCCAGGTTCATCTGGTGGGGCGTCCACGTGAGGTAGTCGGTGGTGGACCAGACGGTGCGGTTGTTGTTCGGTGCGTTCTGCATGGCACCTGACGCGTAGAGATAGATGGTCCCGTCGACGTTCAGCGCGGACCAGTCCGCCCCGGTGCGGGCGGAGTTCTCCGAGATCCTGCTGAAGCCAACTGTGGATCGGCTCGCCAGCGTCCGCCCGGACGCTGCCGTCCACGTCTCCAGGTTCAAGCTGGCCGGGATCTGCGACGTGTTCGCGACGTTCGCGTCGGTGGGTGGCATCGTCCCCACGATGTTGCGCACCGCCATCCCCGGCAAATTGATCGGGTTGACGTACGTCTGGGCCATGTCGACACCGGCCAGTGGCACCTTGGCGGACGGGGTTTGCGGTCCGACGCCCGGCGGTGCCGGCGGCACGGGCTTCTCCGCCGCGGCCGGCACGATCGGTGCCAGTTGACCCACCCCGATTCCCACCAGGAGAGCGAGGCCAATTGCCGCCAACCCTCGACGTCGTTTCCCGGCGGCCCTCTCGATAACCATCAGGTCCCACCTTCCTTCTGGTCGTGATAACGCTAACAACAAACGGCCGTCGCCCGATTTTTCGGACAACCGACTTCACGTGGTCGGTTGCTGGGTGTGAGGCACCCTTCGAATAGGCAAGAAGGGTGGGAGAAGGCGGGTCCGCTCGACCAGCTGGGCGCTCAGCGCGCACGTTCATGGGCTCGGTCTCGCCCAGCGAGCGAGGATCAGCGACGGGCAGCTGTTAGCGCTAACAAGGTTTCGGTGATGTTAACCGTACTATCTGGAGCCTGTCAAGAACGTCAATGCCACACGGCTCGACTGATCATGGCTTTGGGCTGTTGTGAGGGTTGACTCCATCTCCCCGGACGCCTGCGCCACGTACTGCGCGAGACGACCTGTCGCAGCAACCTGTCATGATCATCGGCGGCCCCGGGTGCGTGGTGACGGTTTCGGCCCTCACGGCGGCAGCCCCACCAGCCCTGGCGTCACCGGCATCGCCATTACCACTGAGGAGATATCACAAGGTGCGTAAGACCATCATCGTTGTCGCGGCTGTCGGGGTCGCCCTGCTTGCCGCCGCGTGTGGAACCGAGACCAAGCCCGAGCAGACGACAGCGAGCGCCAGCAGCGCGGCTGTCGCTGAGACGAAGCCTGCTGCCGAGCCGAAGACGGTAGACGCTGCCAAGGCGCTAGCTCAGCGAGAGTTCGACACGTACGCCGCTGGAGACTGGAAGGGCGCGTGGGACCTGTGGACCAGTGAGGGCAAGGCGGCGATTTCGCGCGACGAGTACGCCCGGCTGCACACTGAATGCAAGACCATCACGGGCCTGACCTTCGAGATCACGACAGCCCGGCTGGAGGGCGCGGACACGGCGATCGTGAACTACAAGCGGTCGATCGCGGCCGGCTCGTCCGAAGTCCGGTATGTGGACGGCCAGTGGCGTTACCAGCCGGACGCCGAGTCGATGGCGGACTACGCCAAGGGCGTGGACAAGGTCATCGCCGAAGGGCGTGCCAGCGGGCGCTGCGAAAAATAGCTGGAGGCCGGAGCCATTGCCCGCCCGGCCCTCTCGTCTGCGCGCGAGGGCCGGCGGCGTCCGTTACCGCCACCGCCGCCGCCGGGTGGCTGCACTCCCGCCGGACACGAAGTCGTGCCCGGAACCGTCGCCGCCCCGTAGGCGACGGTTCCGGGCGTAGACCCTCGACCGCTCGCGTGCCGGTATGCGCCGTCGGTCACCACCAGTCGAAGTAGCGGCCGGCGTGGAAGATCCCCACACCGATGGCGGCGACGATGCCGACCGCGAGCACGACCGGGGCGATCACCACGCTGCCGGCCGCGACGCCGATGGCACCAGCGGCGATGGCCAGACCCGCGCCGATGCCGACGGCGCCGGCCACCACCCCCGGGGTGTCGCCAGCCTCGGCCGCCCGGTTCATGCTGACGTACGAGACGGCGGCCAGACCGATGCCACCGATCACCAGTCCAGCGGTCATCGCGCTGACGGTGGCGACCGTGGCACCCGGCACGGCGATGGCGTACAACTCCAGGCCACCGCCGACCGCGCCGAGCGCGTCACCGACGCCCATCTCCCAGTCGCCCTGCTGGTAGTCGCCCCACAGGGCGAACGCCGACAGGCCGAACCCGAGGACGCTGAGCCCCTTGCCGGCCATGCCGGTCCGGCCCGGCAGTCCGCGCACGTGCTCCGGCGCCGTGGCGGTGGCCGGGATCTTCCGTCCCCGTCCCGGGTTGGTCGCCGTGCGGATCGCGTTTCCCACGCTGGCCGGCGCGTCGGTCTCGGTGATGATGACGGCCTGAGACCGCTTGCCGGCCATGGTGCCGCTCGGGTTGGCCTGGATCGCGGCGTCCGCGTCCCGGGTCGCCTCCCGGGCGATGTCACCGGCCCTGCCGTACACGTCGGTCGACTTGATCTGCTTGACGGTGGTCGCGGTCTCCAGGTCGAAGTCCGCCGTGTTGTCGCGCCACGGCATGCCGTACAGCCATTCGAGGATGTTGCCGCGGAACGTTCCCCGGCCGCCCTTGAACTTGAAGTTCCAGATGAACTTCTCGGCTGCGGGCGCGGTGTGCGCGGCGGCGCCACCGGTGACGCCGGGTGCGGCCGGGGCCGCGCCGCCGGAGTCGGCCGGCGGCGCGGCCGGCGGCGGTTCGGGTGGCGGCTCCGGTGCGGGTGGTGGCGGCTCGGCCGGTGGCGGCTCCGGCGGCGGAGGCGGCGGCGTCGGCCTCGGTCGCGGCGGCGCGGGAGGCGGAAGTACGGCGTGCAGCACCCAGGTGCCGCCCGGGTGCTCGGACCAGGTGCCCCCCTCCAGGTTGAGGGTGACGTTGGGCTGGTAGTAGATGACCGAGTTGCTGTTGTTGATCCGTGGATCGAGCGTCGCGCCGTGGCTGCTGAGATAGCGGCGGAAGTCCTCCACCGTGGGGTTCTCGGACCCGGTGAAGTGCGGCTCCGAAATGGAGATGTCGTGGGTTTCCGGCCCGATGACGGTGGCGGGTCGGAATCCGGACGGATCGGCCATCCCGACCGGATTGTTGCGGCAGTACCGGAACAGGTTGCCCCCGTCGACGAAGCCACCCGGGTCGGTGCTCGCCCACCGGCCCAACCACGGCACGTAGTACCGCGCCCCGGCATAGCAGAAGCCGGTCTCGTCGTCCGCCTCGTGCCCGCCGAAGCGGTACCGCTTCAGGCTGAGGTCGACGCCCGGCCGGCCGTACCGGTAGGCGGTAGTGCCGTACGGGTGGTACTCCTCGTAGGAGATGATCACCCCGGCCGCGTCGGTCTCCAGCGCGGCCGAGCCGAGGTGGTTGGTGAGCTGGTAGCGGATCAGCGGAACGCCGAGCGGGTTGGCCGGGTCGAAGCCGCCGACGTCGACGGTCTTGACGTCCACCTGGGCGACCGGGCCGGTGTCGTCGGCGATCGTGGTGGTCCAGCGCTCGTGCTGGAGGGTGCCGGTGACCCGGTTGCGCCGCCGGAACACGATGACCGCGCCCAGGAAGATCCATTCCAGTTGGACGCTGCCCGGCCGGTCCACGATCTTGCGCAGCCGCTGCCCGCTCGCCGCGTAGACGAACCGGGCCTCACCGCCGCCGCCGAGGTCGACCCGGCTGAGCTGGTCGCGGACGTTCCACTCCAGCGCCGGCAGGTGCGGCATGACGGTCAGGTTGCCGACGGCGTCGTGCGCGTACCCGGCCGAGTAGGGGCCGTCGTCGGGGTCACCGGGGACGCTCGTGGCGGCCAGTCGGTTCGTGGCGTCGGCCGGGTCGTCCTGGTACGCGTACCGGTGGTGCCGGGTCCAGCCGGCACCCACCCCGGCCTGCGTCCGGAACCGGTGCCGGAGCACGGTGAGGTTGCCGAGCGGGTCGTACTCGTACTCCTCGGTGTAGGCGCGTACCGCGCCGGCATCGGTGAGGCTGCCGGCCGGCGGCACGTCGGTGTGGTCGCGGATCGCGTCGTTCGGCGCCCCGGCCAGCTCCCGCCCGCTCGCCCGGATCAGCTGGTAGAGCGGGTCGTACGCGTAGTCGCTGGCGGCCGGCACCGCCGCGTTGCCGAAGAAGGTGGGCGCGCCCGGCTCGGCCACCCGGGTCACGTTGCCCACCGGGTCGTACGTGTAGCGCAGGTCGCGTACCCCGGCGGTGAGCAGCCGTTCCAACCGGAACGTCATCGGGTCGTAGAAGTATTCGGTGACCAGGCCGTTGCCGTGCCGGGCGAACCGCCGCCGGCCCAGCGCGTCGTAGTCCTGCTCGGACAGGAACTCCACCTCCGCGCCCTGGCCACGCAGCCGCGCGGTCAGCCGGCCGAGCATGCCGCCCTCAAGGTAGGTCGGTCGTAGCTCGGTGGCGTCGGGCAGGGTGACCAGTGTCGGACGGTTGAGCGCGTCGTACTCGGCGGCGGTGCCGAAGACCTCGCTCTCCAGCAGCGGCGCCGCGGCGGCCAGCAGCGCCGCGTGGTCGGGCGCGGCGGCAACCGGCGACCAGTCCGGGCCGGCGACGTCATCGGTGGCGAGCCTGCGTTCGGCCCGCCGCGGGTTGCCCTTGAAGTCGACAGCGGGGACCCGCACCTGGCCCGCCTGGTCGAACACCAGGTAGGGCACGCCGTGCAGGCCCAGCGTCGCCGCGTCCGGGTGCCGGTCGCCGAAGACCACGTACTGCACGCAGCGCTCCGCGCCGGCGGACTCCCGGACGTACACGCCCACCGGCCGGTGCAGGGCGTCGTACGTGGTGCGGAACGTCCGACCGTGCTCGTCCCAGATCCGGCGCACCCCACCGAGCACATCCTGGAACACCCACCGCTCGCCCTTCTCCGCGCTCCACGAGCGCACCCCCGCGCCGTGCATGGCGGTGGCCGCGCTGGCGATGTGCCGGCCCAGCGCGTCGTACCCGTCCGAGGACCGGCCGGTGAGGTCTCCGGTGGTGCGTACGCCGAAGCGCTGGCCGGCTCCCCGGTCGGCCACCGAGTAGACGGCCCGACCCAGGCTGTCGAAGTGGACAACGGACGGCGTGTCGGCGTGCGCGGCGGCGAGCCACGCGGCGCGGACGGCCGGGTCGGCCGGTTCCGGATCGGAGACGGCAGGGCTGCCCCGCTCGGCGTACCACTGGCTGTCGAGCACCGTGTCGTTGGCGTCGAACAACCGGTGCGACCAGGCAGTGGACTCGACCCGGCTGAGGGTTCCGTCCGGATACCGGGTCAGCACGGCCCGACCCAGCGGGTCGTAGTAGCGGATCGCGGTGGCGCCGATCTCGCGCAGCGCCGCCGCGTCCTCGTACTCGTGGGTGGTGCTGAAGTAGGGCTGGTACCGCTTCACCGGGTTGCCCTTGTTGTTGACCACCGTGCGGCCGGTGCCGACCCAGCGTGGGTCGGCGTCCACCTCGACGGCCACCCCGTCCTCCCCCACCTCGAGGGCCCTGCCGGGATGCACCCGCGACTTGGTGATCGCCACCCCACCGGTGCCGGTGCTGTACTCGTAGCTCTCCAGCCAGCGCGTGTTGGTCGGGCCGTGCCGTTCCCGGTGCAGGCCCCGGCTGTACGCGGGCTGGCCGTTGACCATCCAGTTGAACGGGTCGTAGGTGAACGTCAACGTCGGATCGTCGAGCGTGTCACCGTCCCCGGCGCCGGGCCGGCCGAGCAGCGCCGAGGCCACCACCCGGCCCAGCTCGTCGTAGCGCACCGCGCGGCGCTGCCCGTTCGGGTCGGTGACGAGGCTCGGGCCCAGCACCCGGTAGTCGTTGACGGCGGTGGTGACCGACCAGGCCGCCTGGTCGATGGTCACCCGCTCGGTGAGCAGGTGGTAGTCGTCGAAGGTGACCGCCGTCGCCAGGCCGAGCGCGTCCCGGGCCCCGTTGGACAGGTAGAAGTGCGCGGCCGGGTCGGCGGGATAGCGCAGCTCGCCCGAGGGAATCCACCAGTCCGGGCCACCGTCGAGCTGCACGTATCCGGCGGCGGCCAGGTCCGCGCCGGTGACTGCCGTGCCGTAGCCGGCAGCCAGCGCGGCCGGGGTGAAGGCGAGCTGGTACGTCTGGTGTCCCAGCCCCAGGCTGTCCCACTGCCCGGCCGGCAGCGGCGCCAACGCGTTGTCCCGGAACCGCACCTGTGACCGGGACAGCAACCGCCGCTGCGCGCTGACCCCGTCGGCCACCACCTCGTACCCGATGGGGGTGGCCGCGGCGAATCCGGCGAGCAGTTCGGCCCGGGTGAACAGCGGGCCGGCCGGGGCCAGCCCGGTCAGTTCGTGGCCGACCGCCTCGTACGCGGTGCGGAGCCGGTACGCCGGCACGGGCATCGTTTCGTCGATGTCCGGGGTGTAGCTCTGCTCGCCGTACGTGACGTGACGGCGCCGCTGCTCGACGGTCACCTCGGCGGGCAGGTCCGGGTCGGGAGTGGTGCGGCCGTAGACCACCGCGGCGGCCTGCACGACGGTGCCGTACGGGCCGAGGACCAGGTTGAGCCGGTGGCTGATCCGGGGCTCATCCGGCTCCCGGTCGTAGGAGAGGCTGACCGCCTCCCGTTCGACGGCGACGAACACCCGCGCGTCCAGCCGCTGCACCTCGTACGTCTGCTCGACCACCCCGTACGGGTGTTCCTGCGCGGCACTGCCGTCGTACGAGTACACCTCCTGCCGCAGCGGCAGGCCGCGCAGCGCCCGCCGGCTCTCCCGCAGCTCCGCGGCGGAGACTCCGACCGGCAGCTCCACAGTGGGCAGGTGCCGGCCGGCGTACCACTCGGCGGACAGGTCGACCGGGGCGCCGGTGTGGTACCAGGTCTTCGTGGTGACCGGTGGCTGGAACAGCTCGGGCGAGGTGTCCTGATTCCCGTCGACCGCCTCGACGCCCAGCACGTGGTCCACGAACGACTCGCCGTCGATCTGCTCGACCATGCCGAAGCCGGCGAACTCCCGCTCGTCGCCGTCGTAGTGCCCGTGGTGGTAGCGGTAGCCGGTGACCAGCCGGGTCCCGGCGATCCGGTCGACCTGTTCCACCTGCTCGACGACCTGCACCGGGAACGGCAGCCGGGTGACCCACGGTTGGCCGTTTCGCCGGTCGGCCAGTTGGAAGGCGGTGGAAGCGGCGTACCGGATGATGGTTTCGCCGCCCAGGTTGTTCACCACCCGGGTGAGCAGGTGGGGCTTGCCGTCGGCGGCCAGGTCCAGGTAACGCACCGGACCGGTGGCGTCGCCGGGCAGCGGCGACGACCAGACCAGGCAGCCGGTGCCGGTGCCCAGCAGGTCGGTCACCGTCACCGTCGAGTCGGGCGTGACATGCGGCAGGTCGGGCAGGTCGACGGGGGCGGACCAGCTGTTACCGGACTGGTTGTACCAGAGCCGGATCTCCCGTCGGCCCAGGTAGCACAGGTCCATCATGCCGGTGCCGTCCACGTCGGTGAGGAGCACCCGGGCGGGGTCGAACTCGTCCTGCCCGGTGAACCACGGGGCGCCGTCCATCTCGACCTTGGCGCCGAATCGGCCGTAGCCGACGTTGGGCCAGTAGCAGACGGATCCGTCGCGGACCCGGACCAGGTCGGTGAGGCCGTCGCCGGACATGTCGGCGAGGAAGACGCTCTGCCGGTCGTCGGAGCGCAGCAGCCGTGGGCCACGATCCTCGTCGGCGGGCCAGAGCGCGGGTCGTGCCGGGCCGTACCCCACCTCGGCCAGCGACTCGTGCCACGTCAGCACGGTGTCCCCGGTGAGCAGCAGGTCGGGCCGGCCGTCCCCGGTGAGGTCCAGCAGCAGCAGGTCGGGGCTGGCCCAGTCGACGGCGGGCAGCTCGCGGAACGGTTGCAGATCGGACCAGCCGGCGTCGTCGGTGCGGCGGACGAAGCCCGCCGGGACGGTGCCGAGTTGGACCAGCTCGATCCGCCCGTCCCCGTTCACGTCGACCAGTTGCTGGCGTCCGCCGGCCAGGTCGGTCAGCGACGGCACGGTGGGCAGCGCGGCGACCGGGCCGATCCGGCCGGCGCCGAGATTCGGTCGGTAGTAGAGGGCACCCTCGTGCCCGGTCAGCACCCCGGCGAGTCCTTCCCCGTCCAGGTCCACCCACAGCTCGGTCCGCCCGTCCACGCCGGCCGGCAGGTTCGCCAGGCTGTCCCGGTCCAGTTCCCGGGTGGTCGGTGCGATGGTGGCCGGGGTGTACTCGAAGGTCACCGGGGGAAGTGCGGCGCTGGTGTGCCCGCCGTCGTCGGCCGGGGAGTAGCCGCGCTGCGTCACCTCGACCAGGGTGGACAGCACCGGCCCGGTGGCGTATTCCAGCCCCACCGCGCGGACCAGGCAGTCCGCGCCCACCTCCGGCTCGTCAGGGAAGTGGTGGAACATCAGGATCCGGCGGCACAGCCGGTAGGTGCGGACCTCGAATCCCGGGCGATAGGTGGAGAACGGGTCCGGCCGGCAGGTCCAGTCCCCGGTGTCAGCCGGGCGCGGGGCGTCCGGGTCGTGCTCGCCGTAGTCGAACACCACCTCGAACAACCAGCCGGCGTCGGCGATCTGGGCCGGCGTCAGGTCCACCGGGCGTCGACCGTCGGCGTCCAGCAGCGGCATCGCGTTGCCGTAGCGCACCGACTTGAGGTAGCGGTTGGTGTGCCGGTCGGTGCGGTGCCGTTCGTGCGGCCGGTCCAGGTCCAGGCCGACGGCGTCCTCGGCCTTGTAGGTGTAGGTGATGGCGTTGCCCCGGTCGTCCCGGGTCTCGCAGAGCAGCCAGGTGTGCACCTTCGCGCCCCGGCCGATTCGGGAGTCGCCGTCGCGGCCGTACACGGCCAGCAGGTTCGCTCCGGACACTGTGCGCCAGTGCACGTCACCGTCGGAGTCCCGGGTCCACCGCTCGATCCGGGCGAACGCCCCCTCGGTCCTCGGCCGGAACCGCTGCACCGTGTGCCCGGCGACCGGGGTGCCGCCGGGCACCGGGATGAGGTCGTCCTCGCCGGACAGCAGGAAGGTGTCGGTGTCGTCGTAGCGGGGCAGGCCGCGGTCGGTGCGCCGGCTGATGGCCGGCACGGGCAGCTGCCAGCCGAGGCCGAACGGGCCGTTCCCGGCGCCCGAGTCGTAGCTGAGCGTCAGGTCGGGTTGGAACCCGGACCGGCTGCCGCTGACCGGGATGGGCACCGACATGCCGCCGGTCCCGGTGACCGGGTGGGCGGCGAACGTCTCGCCGATGGCCCGGATCGCGCCGCCGCCGGTGGGCAGGCTGATCGCCGGTCCGCCGAGCCCTGGCCCGGCCGCGCCCTGACCGGCCGGCGGCGTGCCGGTGCCGGCCGCGTCGGCCGTCGGCCCGCCCGGCCCGAACGCCCCACCCGCCGCGTCGGGAGCGCCCGCGCCGGTCGGGTCGGCGGAGCCGCGCCACCGGGAGCCGGGCCCCGGCCCCCACGATCCGCCGCCGACCGGATAGCTGGTCGTCACCACTCCCCCTCAGCCGTCGAGCCGGTAGTGCAACAGGAGGACCAGGTCGGTGAGGCCGTCCGGGTCGGCCGCCAGCGTGACCGGGGCACCGAGCACCAGCGGATCGGACTGGCCCACACACTGGTGCAGGTCAGCGTCCCGGTTCAACGTCACCGGGTCACCGGCCACCGTGAGGTCGTACGTCCCGGGATCACCGTCCACCCGCGCGTACCAGGTCACCTGGTCCACCACCGGCTGGTGATCGCGGGCCAGGTACGGCAGGTGCTCCGGGCCGATGGTCAGTTCGGTGCTCTGTTGCTGGGTGAGCTGCCACCATTCGTCCGGGAACTGGTGGCGCAGGCTGTAGGCCTGGTACAGGCCCGTCCGGCCGGCGTCGACCAGCATCTCGTTGAGCACCTCTCGTAGGGAGTCCTCGACCAGGCCGCGCAGTGTCGAGCCGCCGTCGCGGGCGGTGTACCGCAGGTGCAGGATGATGTCGCTGATGGTGTCGTAGTCGAACTGGCGGACCGCCGTCGGCAGTTCCAGCCGCCAGGTGCCAACCGCGCCCTTGCCCTCGAACGGCAGGTAGCGGTCGTCGGCGAAGTTCAGCTCGAACATGCCGCTGTCGCTGAGGCCGCTGCTGGTGGCGATCGACTCGATCCCGCCCACGTTGTACGCGAACCGGTCGTCGCCGGGCACCTCGGTGTACTTGTCCTTGGCGCTGGTGGCGCCCTGCCGGGCCGCGGTGCCGGTCCGGTACCGGTTGGCGATCAGGGACAGCTTCGCGGTGACGGGGGTGTACGGGCCGGCCACGCACGGGATGGACAGGCTGACCGTACGCAGCCGGCGGAAGTAGTGCCCCGGGTGGTCCAGGTCGAACAGCGCCTCCGGCACGTTGATCAGGCAACTGCCGGTGGCCCGCAGCTCGATCAGCGCCGCCGGGTCGAGCTGTGCCAGCGAGACGTGCCGGGTCAGCTCGCGCTCGCGGCTGTGCCGGTCGAGGTAGGCCACCTCCATCCGCTTCAGGTCGTGGCGCAGCGCGTCGGCCACGGTCAGCCCCTTGCGCAGGCTGTCCCAGTAGCCGGGTTGCAGGAACGTGGCCTCGCTGCCCAACTCGTGCGCGAAGCACCGCTCGGCCTTCTTCGCCACGTCGAAGGCGAGCTGGTACGCCCCGAAGTAGACGGAGCTGGCCCGGCTCACCATCCACTGGTACAGCTCAGTGTTCGTGTACTTGCCGCGCAGGTACTCCTCGGTGGCCCGGGCGTTGTCGGCTTCCCGGTCGTGCGCCGCCAACTCGTCGGTGAGCATGGCCACGTGCAGCCGCCCGGTGAGGATCTGCTGGTCGAGCTGGGTCAGTTCCAGGCCGGCCAGCGCCGCCTGGTGTTCCCAGTCGTCCATCCGGCGGCGGTAGCCACCCTGGTTGGCGGCCATCCCGGCGGCCTTGTCCAGCGCCCGGGCGATCGCCTCCAGGGTCATCACGGCCGAGTCGGCGGCGGCGCCGACCTTGTCCCCGCCGATGGTCAGGGTCACTGTGGGTGAGCCACCGAAGCCGGCACCGCCGGTGGTGAAGTCAGGTATCAGCTTCAGCCCGCCGGACAGGATGTAGCCCACCGCGATCGCGGCCTCGCCGAGCAGCGACACCCCCGACAGCGCCGTGGCGGTGATCTCCCAGGCGTTCATGTACGGCCGACCGGCGTAGTAGCGTTGCCGCTCCTCCACCACCTTGCGGCTCAGTTCCAGGGCCGCGACGTTGCCCTCGGCCTCCGCGATGGTGGCGAGCTTGACCGCCCGTACCGCGTCGAGCAGGGCGATCTCCTGGCCGGCGCGCAGCCGGGCGAGTTGCTCGGCGTCGCGCTTCTCCATGGCCGCGAGCAGCCCGCCGCCCAGCTCGCCGACGTACCCGACGAGTTCGGTGGCCTTCTGGGCCAGCACCCGGAAGCGGTAGTTCGGCAGTGGTGCGCCGAGCCCGGCCAGGAACGACGAGACGGACATGCCGGCGGCGGCGGCCCGGACCAGTGCCCCCGGGTCGATCGGTGGTGAGAACAGGGCGAGCATGCTCTCCACCCCGTCGATGTTCTGGCAGTTGCGGATCTTGAACAGCCGATCGGCGATCAGATCCCACAGCCGGAGCATCTCCTCGTTGGGCGGGACGCAGAAGTACAGCGCCGAGTAGCTCAGTGGGCTGGGCAGCTCGGCCCCGCCGTGCGGCAGCAGGTCCAGGTCGGGGATCAGGTTCTCCAGGTCCAGCAGCGCGTTGCCGAACAGGTCCACAGAGGCCTGAAGCTGGTTGACGGTGGCCGGAGCCGGAGTGACCAGCGGCGGCACCACGCTCGGCTTCGGCCCGAGCAGTTTGTCGGCCAGGATGTACAGCTGGGTGGCCTGGGTGACGGACTCCCTGGTGAACTGCCGGAACAACTGGTCACCCCAGTCGACGAGGTTCTTCAGGTAACCGAGCACCACGGCCAACTGGTAGGCGACCGGCCGGCTGCGGGCCACCACGTGCGGGTTGAACGGCTTCGCCCGCCACTGCTCCACAGCGAACTTCAGGTCGGTGATGCTGGCCCCCGACGGGTCCGCCGCGATCGCCGTGAGAATGTCGCCGATCCGCTGGCTGATCAGCTCGGGCGCCCCGGTCTGGAAGAACGGCTTGGTGACCCAGTACTTCTGTGGGGCCGTGGCGCCGTCGGCCGTGCCGACCGGGTTGAAGATGTGGTGGAACCAGTTGCGCGCCTCGGCGAAGCGCTGGTCCCGGTTGAGCCGCATCGCGATGTCGAACGGCAGGTGGTAGAACAGCTCCCAGTTGTAGCCCGAGTACGCGCCGTCAGCGGCGAAGTCCAGGTCCTCCACCGGGTACGGCGACACGACCACCGGCTGCGGCTGGTAGGTGGCGGCGAAGTCGAACCCCGTGTTGGTGAGCTGGGTGCTCCGGCTCAGCAACGCCGACACGCCCGAGCGGTAGACGGTGGCCCGGAGGAAACACAGCAGCGGGTGGTAGAAGTTAGCGAACTTCACCCCGTACGAGAGGGTGTCGTAGACCTTGAACTCGGCGACCAGCCGGTGGTATTCGGCGTCCTGGGTCATCGCCTGCACGGCGGCAGCGAGGTCGTGCGCCGGATCCTCGGCGTACCGGCGCAGGTATTCGGTGAGCAGCGCCAGCACGTCGCGGACGAACTGGTCCACGTCGCTGTACGTCTTCTCGATCCGGTCCGTCGGGTCCTCGGCGCGCCGGTCGTAGAAGCCCGGGATGATCACGTAACCGCGGTCGTAGTCGCCGTAGAAGTACGGCATCAGGGTGCCCAGTGGCAGCACCGGCCGGCGGTCCTGGATGCCCCGGGCGTTCTGCCAGATCCCCAGCAGCATGATGATCCAGTCGAGCAACGACATCTGCATGGGGTACGTCACCCGGAACCGGCCGGGCGTCTGCGCCGCCAACGTCTGGTACGCGCCCATCAGCGGAGTGCTGATCGCCAGGTCGTTCTGCGTCCGGGAGACCAGCTCGGTGAACCGTTCGGCCAGCAGCTTGGTGTCCTTGAACACCGGTGACAGCAGCAAGCTGCCGGAACCGCCGCCCGGCATCGGCTCCGGATAGCCCCGGCAGCCGGTCAGCGCGAACGAGCCGACGAACTCGACACCGGTGAGCACGCTGATCGCCTGGCCGGCCTCCCCGGCCGCGTACGCGAAGCAGGTGAACTCGTTCGCCGAGGGCAGGTCCTCCTGGTAGCCGCTGGCGGGGTAGTACAGCGCATCCTTGGAGATCTTCTTCGGCTGCCAGCGGTCCTGTGCCCGCTCACCGATGGCCAACTGGATCCGCCACCGCCGGCGCGGCCGATCCGTCTCCGTGCCGCCCGGCGGGATGCCGTCCGGGTCCGGAATCTGGGAGGTCTGCGAGGTGTCCGTCTCCTCGGTGAAGACCGGCCAGGCCAGTGTGAGCCGGCTGTTGCGGTCGAAGGCGAGCAGGTGGTCGCCCGCGATGTCCAGCGGCACCCGCCGCCACGGCGTCCAGTACCGCTCCCGCTCGAACTGCCGGTGGTAGTACACCGCCGGGTCGCCGCCCCGGGTGCGGGCGAACACGTGCAGGAGATGCCTGTCGTGCTGGTAGTAGCAGGCCATCACGTCCAGGTGTGCCAGGTCGTCCAGCTTCTCCAGGTACGCGATGGTGGCGTTCTCCACCGCCAGGTCGGTCAGCTCGTCCTGCTGCAACTGGTCGTCCAGCTCGCTGAACAACTCCGACTTGTCGTCGCGCAGCTCCGGTTGGATCCAGTTCTCCGGGTACAGGAAGATCTTCCGGTTGGCCTCCCACACCCGGTAGTTGGCCATCCAGTCCCACTGCTCCCAACCCGGGTCCTCGGTGACCGCGGCGACGCTGTCCGGTTCCAGTCCCAACAGGCAGCGCTGCACGAACAGTTGCACTGTGGCGTGCGCCTGCACGATGCGCGACGTCGCCATGCAGGCGCCCATCTCGACGTCGATGAGGAAGTTGTCGTACAGGTCGTTGGTGTCGCGCAGCGCCGGGTTCTCGGCCAGCAGGTACGCGACCAGCGCGTCGCGCTTGGCCACCCGCAGCCGGTCCTGCACACCTTGGAGCACCCCGAGCCACTCGGCCTCGGCGTACCGCGCCTTCAGGGCCTGCCGCATGGTGGCCACGTCCGCCGCGGTGGTGACCGGCTGGCCCAGCGGCACCGCCGCCGCTACCGGCAGGCCCAGCCGGCGTAGCACTGTGAGCGCCTCGGCCAACCGCTGGACCGTCACCGGCGACCGGTACGCGGTGAGGTTCGCCGCCGACAGTTCGAGGTGGGTGTCCAGGTCGGCCAGCGTGGTGACGTCCCAACCACCGAGCTGCGCCAGATGGGTGTGGACCTGCGCGGCGGTGGTGCCGGCCGCCAGGACCAGGTCGAACAGCCCGTACACCGTCCACGGCGCGGCCGCGTCCAGCGGGTTCGCCACCGGCGGGTAGGCACGGGCCAGCTCGACCCCGGCGGCCAACCGGATCCAGTCGGCCAACGGGGCCGGTGGCCGGCCGGTCTGGTACGGCACCCGGTCCGGGGCCAGCCAGCCGAGCGGCGCGGCGTTCGTCAGCAGCCAACCGAGGTCGGCGTCGGGCACCGTCAGGTGGTCGACGAGCCGGCTCAGCACGTGCAGCAGGCGCAGGGCCCGGTACTGCTCGTCGAACCCGGCCGGGGTGACCGCCGGCGGCGCCGGCGGCTCGTTCACCAGGTCCACCAGCGCGTCGTCGGTGAGGACCGCGAGCAGCGGCCGGGTCAGCTCCGCACCGGCCAGCACCGTGGTGGCGGCGTCCGCCGAGAACCCGAAGGTGTCGGCCACCGCCGTCGTCGCCAGCTCCTGCTTGGTACGGGTGTACGCGTAGCTGGACAGCGCCGTGGTGATGGCCAGCAGCAGCGTGGTCTGCTGGGCCTCGGTGGGGTTGGCCACGATCGCCGCCGTTATCGGTGTGGTGTCCACCAGGGCGGCGAGCTTCGCGTCGACGAACTGCGCCGGGGTAACCGCCGCATCGGTCCAACTGCCGTCCACGACGGACACGAAGCCGGCCAGGTCCGCCTCGGTCATTCCGGGCACGGTGGCCAGCAGGGCCCGCATCCCCGGCAGGTTCTCCTCGGGCGGCGCCGCCGGGTCGACAGCGGGCCGGGTGCTCGCGTACGCGCTCTGGTAGGCGGCCTGCAACCCGGTGAGCACCGCCGTCAACGTCTCGTCCGGCAGGTCCCGCACGGCCAGGTCGTCGGCTTCGTGCCGGAGCAGGTAGCGCAGATCCGCCGGGCGGATGCCGGTGCCGGCCCGGGCGGCGTCGAACCGCTCGACGAAGACCAGCGCGGTGGCCGGTGCGGTGAGCGGATCCGACCCGATCAGATCCTTCATGATCAGGTACTCGGCGGCGGTGAGCCCCAGCGCCCGGGCCAGCAGCGTGCCGGCGTACACCGCGTGCAGGTTGGCGTTGCTGACGATCGCCGGGGCCGGCAGGTCGGCCACCAGCAGCGCGGTGTCCGCCGTCGTGGCACCCAGGCAGGTCGCCAGGTACGCCTCGTGCGCCGACAGCGGAGCACCCGAGCCGGGTGTGGTCAGCTCCGCCTGCTCGTTGGCGAGCACGTTGGCCGGCTCGAACGCCGCGAGGACCGGGCCGTTGGCCGCGTTGCGGAACACCTCGGCGTAGCGCGACTCGTCCAGCGGCGCGAACAGGTCGACCACCACTGGCAACGGCAGCCCGAGCCGCGCCGCCAGCCGGTGCAGCGCCGCCACCGTGACCAGGAAGTCGTCGTCCAGGGCGCCACCGCCCAGCGCGTCGGCCCGGATCGCCCGGTCCAGCAGCTGCGGCGTCCAGCCGGTGCAGGCCGGCGCGCGCAGCAGGCGCAGGAACCGGTGGATCCGGTCCAGGCGCGCGTCGGTGAGCTGCTGGATCCGCTTCGCGCTGAGATCGGACCCGGTGTCCAGGTGCTTGACGAACATGACGTTCCCGGGATTGACCCAGGCCAACGCCAGCAGTTCGGTCAGCTCCCGATAGTCCAGGCGCGCCCGAGGAAGGAAATTGTCCACCCGGGCGATGCCGCCCAGAGCGCCGAGCGGCGCGGTGTTCCAGATGTCGTCCTGCGCACCCGGGTCGGCATTCACCACCAGGTTCCGCTGCGCTTCGCTGATCCCCAGTTCCTCGGCCGCGATGGCCTCGTCGCTCGGGCCGATCGGCCGCCGCAGCGCCCGCATCAGATCGGCCCGGGGGATCTCGAACTGGGCGAAGTAGCTGCGGGTCTCCTCGTGCGCCAGGTCGAACGGCAGGGCGAACGCGTACCGGCTGCCGGCCAGCACTGTGTAGGCGGCACCGTTCACGTACTGCGGCGCGGCCGCCAACTCCGCCGCGGTGCCGGTGCTCTGGCGCAGTCGGCGCACCAACCACCCACCGGACCCGTCCGGGGTCGCCTTGGCCACCACGCCGGTGTCCCGTACCACGCGGGCCCCGGCCAGGTCCGGCTCATACACCAGGGACCGGTCGGTGAACGGCCAACCCTGGCCCTGCAACAGGCTCAGCAGCCCGGCCGACGGCGCCTCCACCGGATCGACGCCGCCGCTCAGCGGGCCGGCGAACGCCAGACCGGCGTCCGGCGCCACCGCCTCCTCCAGCAGCTCACACACCACGTCCAGGTAGGGCAGCGGAAGGTTGGTGTTGTCACAGCTCAGATCCAGGTCACCGAGGTCCGGCCGGCGGCCGTACAACACGTCCCGGGCGACCTTGGTGGCCGGACCCGGCGTGTCGGCGTCGGTGACCAGCCGGTTGCCGAGGAACTGAAGGACGTCCACCAGGTACGCGGCGGCGCTGTGCACACTGCGGCACGGTTCGCAGTAGCTGGAGTCGGCGAGCTGGAACAGGCTGGCCAGGTTGGGAAAGTCGGCGCTGACCGGGGTGAGGTCCGGAGCCGCCGAGCCGCCCAACGCCTGGACCGGCAGCGCCCGCGCCGCGCTCTGGAGTTCGCCGGCCAGCAGACCGCTCGCCACGTGCACGTCCACCGCCCGGCGATACACCGACCGGGCCTGCTCGTCGGTGAACCGGCCGGTGTCCACGGCGGTGGCCACGAACCGGGTCTCGCCGAGGGCGTGGATCCGGGCCGCCGACGGCACGTTGGCCCCCAGCAACGCCGTGGTCTGCCGGTACGTCGGCGCCAGCTTGAAGATCCGCTGCGCGGCCTTGAGCGCCGGTCGACCGGTGCGCAGCCGCTCCGGGTGGTCGCGCAGCAGCCGCTCCACGTTGCCGGTCGCGAGGTCGAAATCCGGGTTCGCGGTGAGCAGTTCGAGCACCGCGTCCCGGTGCCCACCGAAGGCGCGCTCAGCCACGCTGGCCCGCTCGCCGCTGCCGTCGGCCCGCCCGCCCGCGGCGTCGGCTGCCGGGTCGGCGTCGGCTGCGGTCCCGACCGTGGCGCCCGCATCGCGTTCGAGCTGCGCGGTGAAGGCAGTGGTGGGATAGCGCCGCTCCAGCTTGCGGGCCAGCGCGCCGGCGTGCAGGTCGATCAGCTCCGGCCGGACCGGCTGACCGGCGACCCGGACATCAGCGGTGCTGTCCCCCAACACCCGGCGCCAGTCCGCCGGGGCCAGCCGGGCCAGCCGGCGTACGTCGGTCGCCCGCTCGATCCCCTCGCGGTGGCGGACCCGGTCGACGATCGTCTCGTCGTAGCCCAACACGTCGGCCAGCACGCTCGCCGCGCCGGCCGCCTCGGCGACCGACCGGTCGGGAAACGCCGCCGCGTCGGCCAGCCGGGCGATCAGCCCGGGCAGGTCACCGGCGGCGTCGGTGGCGAGGAGACTCTGCACCCGCTCGTGCGCCCCGTCGACGAGGAACCGCTCCACCCGCCCGTACAACACCTTCGGCCGTTCCTGCGCGACGTACTCCTCGGCCTCCGACCGCACCCGGGCCAGCATCTCGAGGATCCGGTCCAGCTCGCCGAGCAGGTCCTTGGGAACGTACCGGTGGCGCACGGCGTCGGCGACGGCGTTGCGGACGGTGTCCTCGTCGAGCAGGGCGATGTCGTAGTACAGCGGCCGCAGCTCGGTGTTCAGATCGACGTCGAACCGGGCCAGCGCGGCGCCGGTACGACTCGCGGTCAACAGCGTCCGCTCGGCGAGCAGCGCGTAGCCGAACATCGCCGGCAGCTTGTACGACGCCGCCAGCTTCTGCGCCACCCCGAAGTGCGCCAGCGCCGTCGCGGGCAGTCCGGTCTCGGCGGCCAGGAACGTCACATCCTCGGCCTCGTCGTCCTGCCGCAGCTCGGACAACGGCACCTCGCCGAGCAACGGGACGATCGTGGCGAGGATCCGCTCGTACTCACTGCGTTCCCGCTCCCCACCCCCGGACAGATCCACAGTGAGCACGGCCAGCTCGGGAGCGTTGAACAGCACCGCGCTCAGCGGCGGGTCGGACAGGAGACGATCGCCTGCGGACACCCGGACGAACAGGTCAGCGGACTGCTTCTCGGAGCGGGTGAACTGGTCGCGCGAATAGTCGACGCGATACAGCCCGTCGTCCCCGGTGCTCGCCTCGCCGAGTTGCTCGGCGTGCCGCAGGTCCCGGTCGAACGCGCCGACCGTCAGCGCGTTCGCCGGCCGCCCGTCGGCCCAACGCACCCGGCCCACCACCACGAACCGGGACGGCGGCTCGGCCAGCACCATCTGCACCACGTCCCGGGTCGCCCCGTCCACAACGCCGGTCACCGGCAGCTTGTGCGCCCGTTGGAGTTCGGCCACCCCGCGGCGGGTGGTCGGCCCGTACCGGGCGTCGACGAGTTCGTCGGTGGCGATGTCGACGGGCATCCGCAGCAACGCGGCGTGCAGCCGCCGGACGTCGTCGCTGGGGCGGTGCCGCCGCGAGCCCAACGGGCTGGTCATGAGCATCTCCGATCGTCCAGCAGCCGGCGACGGCGGCTGACTGACGCCGGTGCGACCGGGGGCTACCCGGCATCCTGCGGATCAGAGCAGCCCGGGAGCATCGCACTGTCCGAGATCCGCCTGCCCGTCTGGATGAACGGCGGCGGGCACTGCCGGTACGGCCGGTGGCGGACCTGACTACTGGTGCTCGCTTCGGCGATGGGCTCGACGCGTACTCGCTGACGAAGGGCTCCCCGAGCCGGCGCGGCCTCTCCTGCGGCGACCCGGTGAAACGCGTGGAGTTCGCCCCGGGCTTCCGGACCACAGAACTCGTCGCGTTCGTACACACCGAGGTCTCGCCGGAGTACAAGGGGCTGGTGATGCCTGTTCACATCCGTTTCGACGTCATGAGCGAAACATCGCTGGCACGCCCGTTCCCATGGGCCCTCGGAGCCGCGCGAAACGGCACAAGGCGATAGAAGCAGTGCCGTCCGGGCCAAGGCCGGGAATACCCGCCCTCCCGGGACCACTTTCTGCGACCGGGCCATGCCCGCATCATTGGCGATTACGGTCCTTTGACGTGACCATCATTTGCGTTGTCGCGGTGGCGCTCAGTCTGACCACGCCCGCCGTGGTGCCCGCGTCACCGGCGCGACTGGCCGCGCCGTACGTGCCCTGCCCGGCCGTGAAGCCGCCGGTTGCCCCACCGCCCGCACCGTCTCCGCCGCCGGTCGACCCCGCCGACCTGGCCGTGGGCGGTGAGTCGCTGGCCACTGCCGGACTGTCCATTCCGGCCGGTGCGTCGAACGCCCCGGCGGTGACCGCCACCTCGTGGCTGGTGGCCGACCTCGACAGTGGCGCGGTGCTGGGTGGCTGCGGACCGCACGAACGCCGCACGCCGGCCAGCGTGCAGAAGATGTTGCTCGCCGCGGCCCTGATGCCGCACCTCGACCCGACGCAGGTGGTCGAGGTGACCCGGGCGGATCTGCGCGATCTCGATCCGGCCAGTTCGGTGATGGGGGTGGTGCCGGGCGGCCGGTACTCGATCGAGAGCCTGTGGCTGGGGCTTCTCCTGAAGTCGGGAAACGACGCCGCCAACGTGCTGGCCCGTGTCGGCGGTGGCAGCACCGGCCGGCAGGGCGGCGTGCAGGCGATGAACGACGAGGCCCACCGGCTGGGCGCGAACCAGACCCACGCGGCGACACCGTCCGGCCTGGACGGTCCCGGCCAGTACACCAGCACATACGACCTGGCGTTGATCGCGCGGGCCACCTACGCCCGCGAGGACTTCCGGCGGTACGTCGCCACCCGAGTGGCGGAGATACCGGCCGGGCCGGGACGGCCCGGCCTCTCCCTCACCCACGACAACACGTTGCTGGACCGCTACCCGGGGACGCTCGGCGGAAAGACGGGCTTCACCGACCTGGCACGGCAGACGTACGTGGGGGTGGCCGAGCGCAACGGACGACGGCTCGCCGTGACCCTGCTCGGCGCGGAGACCGCGCCGCTGGGCAGCCTGGGCGAGGCGGCGGCGCTGCTGAACTGGGGCTTCGCGCTCTCCCCCGACGCGTCGGTCGGCCGCCTGGTCGGCCCGGACGAGAAGAAGCCTGACCGTCCGGTCTCCCAGGTGAAAGCCGATCAGGCTCGGACCGGACGGTCGATGTCGTGGATGGCCATCCTCGGCCCCGGCGCCGGCGGTGTCCTGGCCGTCCTGCTCCTGGCGGGTTCCGTGCGGCGAAGGGCGGCGCGGGCGGCAACCAAGCCGTCATCGGGATGAGGGGACCTTCGCCGCAGCTCGGGCCGTCGGCGGCCAGGACCGTGGTTCAGGAGCGGAAGGCGTCGCGGAGAAAGGTCTGCAGCGTACGCGCCGGACGGCCGGTGACGTGTTCGACGGTGTCGGTCACCTCGGCGAAGCCGCCGGCGCGGACACGCTCGAACGTCAGCGCGGAGAGGTCTCGTTCGAAGCCCTCGGAGCCGGCAACGGCCTCGTCGATCGTCACGTCCCGGTGGGTCACGGGACGTCCCGCCGCGGCGGAGAGCAACTCCGCGGTACGCGGCAACGACAGGGCCTCCGGACCGGATATCTGGTACGTCTGACCGGCGTGCCCGGGATCGAGCAGAGCCCGCCCGGCGACGGCCGCGATGTCCCGTGCGTCGATCCAGGCCACCAGAGCGTCGCCGCTGGGAAACGGCAGCTCGCCGGCACCGGTGATCTGGCCGCGGTAGAAGCGCGGGTCGGTGAAGACCTGCATGAACCAGCCCGGCCGCAGGACCGTCCACTGGCGCCCGCTGTCGCGGACCGCGCGCTCGACGCGGGGCGCCCAGCCTGCGGGCCCCGGCTGGTCAGCGCCCGGATGGCCACCGTCCTTGTCGGACAACAGCACGACCTTGGTCCGGGGCGCCATCTCGGCCAGCAGCGCACCGATGAGTTCCGGCGCGTCCGCGCGGTCCGGCCGGACCACGTAGACCGCGTCGACGCCGTCGGTCGCCGCCGCCCAACCGGACGGTTCGTCCCACGAGAAGGCGGTGGGCTGGACGCCGTTGATGCCGGGACGGGACGGATCCCTGGTGCCGCCGCGCACCTCGACGCCCTCCCGTGCCACGAGCAGCTCGGCCAGCGGTGCGCCCGTCTTGCCGCGTACCCCGGTCACCAGCACCCGGATCGCGGCAGCCGACGTTGATGTCCGCATCCTGCGCCCTCCTCCCCGGTTCGGCACCTGCTGGATCGTATCGCCGACCCTGACGATGCGGGGCGGTCCGGCGGCTCGGGCGCCGCCGAACGATGCCCATCGTGATCCCTGTGGCCTTGTCCATGCGTTCCGGGTATAGGTTCGGCGGATGGACATCGTCGCCGCGTGTCGGGCCTTCGTCGCCGTCAGCGGCCACGGCAGCTTCACCTCCGGTGCCGCCGCAGCGGGAATCCCCCAGTCGGTGGCCAGCCGCCGCATCGCCGCCCTGGAGGAGCACTTCGGGTCGCGGCTGTTCGACCGGACCTCCCGCGCGGTCCGCCTGACCCCGTTCGGGCAGGACATGCTGCCGACAGCGCGACGCCTGGTCGACCTCGCCGACGCCATGGCCGACGACGCCGAGCGGGCCCGGTTGCGGCCGCTGCGGGTGGCCGTGCCCGAAATCTGCCCGCCGCACCGCCTCGCCGCCCTGGTGGCCGCCGCCCGACGGCAGCGGATCCACCTGGAGGTACGGCCGGCTGGTCCGCAGGAGCGCGCACGGCTCTGCCAGACCCTTGAGGTCGGTACCGGGATCGTGGCGGTTCCGGAGGCGACGGCGCTCTGGCGGGTGCCGCTCGGGCTGGCCGCCCGGACTCCCTTCCCGGCACCGACGGTGTTCCTGGAGACGCTGCGCACCGGCCGCGCCCGAACGCAGGCACGCCGCCGGATCCTGATCCAGCCCGAGGACGACGTCGCGCACCTGCGGGATCCGCTGACCCGCGCCGGCCAGTCGACTGGTCTGGCACCGGCCCAGGTGTCGATCGCGCCATCCCTGGTCGACGCCGCCGCGGCGGCCCTCGGCTCCCCCGATCTGCTGCTGTGCTCCCGTCAGCAGGCCGACGACTTCGGGCTGCACTGGTGCCCCCTCGCCGGCCTGCGACTCGTACGGGGGTACGCCGTCGCCGCCGGGGCACGCGAGGACCTCGACCAGCTCCGCACCGTCCTGTACGCGGACATCGCACGATGCCTGGGTGCGGCCGGGGACGGCACAACCGGTGACCGGCCGGAAGGGACTGCGACATGAGCGCCACCACCGTCGTACGCAACGCGCGTGACCTGCTGGACGAGGCAGGACTACGCGGTGCCTTCCTCGTCCGCGACCTCGACACCGGCCAGGAGATCGGCTTCGACGCCGACACCCCGTACCCGACAGCGTCACTGGTCAAGGTGCCGCTGGCGGTCGCCGTGCTGGAGCGGGTCGGGCGCGGGGAACTCGACCCGGCGACACCTGTCGACGTCGCGCCCGGTCGGATCACCACACCAGGCCCGACCGGGATCAGTCGCTTCCGCCATCCCGCGCGGGTCGCCGTGGACGACCTGCTCTACCTGAGCACCGCCGTCAGCGACGGGGTCGCCGCCGACGCCCTGTTCGACCTCGTCCCGCCGGCTGCGGTCAGCGCCGAGCTGCGGCGACTAGGGATCGAGGGCATCGCCGTGCGCCACCGGGTCGGCGACCTCGCCGAGACGCCGGCGGAACGATTCGGCCCCGACGACGCGCACCTGGCGCATTCCCTCGCCATCGGCGCGGCGACCCCCGGGCAGGGCCATCCCGTCGCCCAGCTCGACGTCACCCGCGCCAACGCCGGGTCGGCACGGGCCTTCGTCGACCTGCTGCACGCCCTGTGGCGCCCCTCGACGATCCACGAGAACACCGCCGCCCGCGTACGCGCTCTGCTGGCGGACAACCTGCACCGGCAGCGACTCGCCCCCGACTTCACCTCTGACGCGTCCCGCTGGTCGTCGAAGACCGGCACGCTGCTGCACCTGCGCCACGAGGTAGGGGTGGTGGATCATGCCGACGGGCAGTCGTACGCGGTCGCCGCGCTCACCGCCTCCCGGGTCCCCGCCGTCGCACAGCCCGGCAGCGAGGCGACGATGGCCCAGGTCGCCCGGAGTTTGCACGATCACCTGAGGACCGGCACCCTGCCCTGGTGGGGTTAGTCCGCGCTGGTGGCCCGGGCTCGCCGCTCGCGCAGCCAGACCAGCACCACCATGGCGATGTTGACGGCGCCGAGGACCAGCAGGCCGCGTCACCGGAGTCGGTGGACCTACAACGTGCCGATCACGACCTCGGCCGCCTGGGCGATCAGGGCGTCGTCGTAGTCGGCATCCTTCTGGTCGCGACTGGACAGCACCGCGAGGACGATCGGCGCGCGGTCCGGAGGCCAGATCACCGCGATGTCGTTGCGGGTGCCGTAGCCGCCGGCACCGGTCTTGTCCCCCACGACCCAGCCGTCGGGCACACCGGCGCGGATCAGGTCGCCGCCGGTGGTGTTGCCCCGCAACCAACCGTTGAGCACGTCGCGGTCCGCCGGTTCGAGGGCGTCTCCCACGGCGTACGCCCGCAGATCCTCAGCCAGGGCTGCCGCGGTGCTGGTGTCCCGCCGATCACCCGGCCTCGCCTCGTTGAGCTCGGTCTCGTAGCGCGCCGGATCGGTGACCTTGTCCCCCACCTCGCGCAGTTCCTTCTCGAACTTCTGCGGTCCGCCGAGCTGGCGCAACAGCAGGTTGCCGGCGGTGTTGTCGCTGTACCGCACGGCCGCGTCGGCGATCGCGCGCAGCGTCATGCCCTCGGTGACGTGCTGCTCCGTGATCGGCGAGTAGGTCACCAGGTCGTCCGCCGAGTACCGCACCACCCGGTCCAGCTCGCTGTCGGTGGTCTCGTCGAGGACCTCGGCGGCGGCCAACGCCTTGAACGTCGACGCGTACGCGAACCGCTCGTCGGCCCGGTACCGCACGGTGCGGCCGGTGCCGGTGTCGATCGCGTAGACCCCCAGCCGTGCGCCGAACCTCTTCTCCAGCTGCCGGAAGTCGGGGCTCGGGTCGGCGGCGGTGGACGCGGTGGCCGTCGCGGCGGGGTCGTCGGCCGGTTGCTCGGCGGCATCGGCGGGGCCGCAAGCGGCGAGGGACACCACTGCCGCCGCGGCCACCAGACGGTGTGTCGCACGAATCATGATCGCTCCTTGTCGGTGTCGTGGGTCCGACGCGGGCGCGCCGGTCGGACAGGATTCGACAGTGGCAGGGATCCGGCATGCGGTCGAAGACGGAAACGACGGTGTCCATGCTGATCTGACATGGTCACCTGCTGGTCACAGCCAGTCGTGTTCGCGGGCGTAGCGGGCCGCTTCGTGGCGGGTCCGGGTCTGGGTCTTGCGCATCGCGTTGGAGAGGTAGTTGCGGACGGTGCCCGGGGCGAGGTGGAGCCGGGCGGCGATGTCGGCGACCGAGTAGCCCTCGCCGGTGACCCGCAGGACGTCGGCCTCACGGTCGGTGAGGGGGTTGTCCTCGGTGACGGCAAGCGCGGACACGTCCGGGTCGATCCAGCGTTTGCCCGCGTGCAGGGTGGCGATGACCGAGGAGATGTGCGCCGGCTCGGCGGATTTACTGACGAAGCCCTGGACGCCGAGCTTCAGTGCTTTGCGCAGCACGCCGGGGCGGGCGTGCCGGGTCAGCATCAGGACGACCTGCTCCGGGCGCGTACGGCGGATCTCGGCGACCGCGCCGAGACCGTCCACGCCCGGCATCTCCAGGTCGATGACCAGCACGTCGGGCTCGTGCCGCAGGGTGGCCTCGACCGCCGTCTCGCCGTCGGACGCCTCGGCGAGAACGGTGACGTCGCCCTCCATCGGCAGCAGCGCGGCCAGAGCGGTGCGCAGCAGCGCCTCGTCGTCGGCGAGCACGATTGTGGTCATCGGCCGTCACCCCGCTCCGTCTCGGCACGCGCGGCGGGGAACGTCGCCGCCGTCCGGAAGGTCCCCTGCTGCTGGTGCACGGTCAGCTCGCCTCCGTCGCCCGCCACCCGTTGCCGCAGCGCCGCCAGCCCGCGCAGCTCCGGGGGCGCGGTGGCGCTCACCCCGTCGTTGACGATGGTGATGCCCGACTCGGAGAGGGTGATCTGCACCTGTCTGGCCTGCGCGTGCCGCAGGATGTTCGTGGTCGTCTCGCGCAGCACCTGGCCGAGCAGTTCGCTGGCGCGGGTGTCGACCTCGGCTTCCCGGGTCACCCGGACCCGGATGCCGGCGGCTTCGAACAGGTTCTTCGCGTTCTCGATCTCCGCGGTGAGGTTGAGCCGTCGTTGTGCGTAGGCGAGTTCCTTGGTCTGCGCGATGGTGTCACTGACCAGCGCATACGTCTCCCGTAGCTCCTGCTCCACCCGGGCGGTGTCCCGGAGCAGCAGTCGCTGGGCCAGGGCGATCTTCAGCTTGACCACGTGCAGGGTGTGGCCCTGGATGTCGTGCAGGTCGCTGGCGAACCGCACGCGCTCCCGGACCACGGCCAGCTCCGCCTCACGTTCCCGGGTCTGTTCGAGTTCGCGGATGAGGTCGTAGAACCGCTCGCCCACGATGGTGAAGACCGTCACGAGCATGGTCAGGACGGTCGGGATGAGAACGTAGGTGACCAGGACGTGGCCGATGTCGTTCCGCTGCACCAGCAACCGCGCCGCGCCGACCGCCGCGACATAGCCGAACAGCCCGGCCAGCACCAGCTTCCGGTGCCGTCGCACCTCGCGCATGCCGAGGGAGCCCACCGCGCAGAACCCCCAGTAGGCGTTGGGGCTGCCGCTCACCAGAACTCCCAGTGGCCACACCGCCGCGGCCACGACCAGGCAGGGCAGCACGACCCGGGCGAGGTCGTTGGCCGTCCACCGTTCGAAGGCCACCAGGGCCGCCGCGGCCCCCGGCGCGAGGATGATCAGGTGCCACCAGGTACGCATGTCGGTGTAGACCAGGACCACCGCGGCGAACACCACCGGCGGCAGTGACGTGGCGAGATTGAGCCGGCGCAGCCTTCCCTGCGTCGACTCGGTGAAGCGCGGTGAGCTGGCGGTCACCAGACCAGTATCGGCCAGCCGGACGCCACGACCAGTGACACCACGTCACATGCGGTGATGACACGGCGCCACTGACGGGACGGCTCCGCCCGCGCTGTCATTGGTGCATGTCCACCACACCAGTCATCGAAGTCGAACGGCTGAACCTCACCTACGGTGACTTCCACGCCGTGAAGGATCTTTCCTTCGAGGTACGCCCCGGAGAGCTCTACGCACTGCTGGGCACCAACGGAGCCGGGAAGACCTCGACCCTGGAAGTCGTCGAGGGTCACCGGAGGCCAACCTCGGGCACGGTACGCGTCTTCGGGCACCGCCCCGACGACCGGCAGGCGACACGTCCCCGAATGGGCGTCATGCTCCAGGAGAGCGGTTTCTCCCCGGATCTCACCGTCCGTGAGTCTGTGGGCCTGATCGGCCGGCTCACCCGGCGCACCGACGACGTCGACCGGGTGATCGACCTGGTCGACCTCACCGGCCGGGCCGGGCGCAAGGTCTCGCAGCTGTCCGGCGGGGAGAAGCGGCGGCTGGACTTCGCCACCGCGGTCTACGGCACCCCGGAGCTGATCTTCCTGGACGAGCCGACCACCGGCCTCGACATCCAGTCCCGCGACGCCGTCTGGGCAACGGTGGACCGGCTCCGGGAGAACGGATCGACCATCGTGCTCACCACGCACTACCTGGAGGAGGCGCAGCAGCGCGCCGACCGGATCGGGCTCATGCACCAGGGCGTCCTCCATCGCGAGGGCACCGTCTCCGAGCTGACCCGCACCCTCCCCGGCGTGATCCGCTTCTCCCTCGCCACACCGATGCCGCCGCTACCGCTGCAGGCCGACGTGGACGTCGACGGGAAGGTCACCGTCGAGTCCTTCGAGCTGCAGAAGGACCTGCACCTGCTGCTCGGCTGGGCGCAGGCCCACGCCGTGGAACTGCGCGACCTGGCGGCCGGGCCGACCCGGCTCGACGACGTCTTCCGCGCCATCAGCAACTGATCCGCGCATCCCGAAGGAGCCTCACCCGTGTTGTCCATCGCGTCCAGCGAACTGATCCAGGTCTTCCGCAACCGACTGATACTGATCACCAGCCTCATCATCCCGGTCGCGGTCAGCGCGTTCTTCGTGCGTCAGCACGAGACGTACGCCGCCCTCGGGAGCCTCGGCTACATCGCCGCGATCGTCACGTTCACCGTGGCCGCGTTCGGCCTCTACGCCACGGCCGTCACCACCCTGGCCTCCCGGCGGCAGAACCTCTTCCTCAAGCGGCTGCGCTCCACCGCCGAGAGCGACCCCGGCATCCTCGCCGGCCTACTGCTGCCCGTACTCGTCATCGCGGCGGTGCAGGTGGCCGCGATCCTCACCGCCCTGGCCGTGGTCGCGGGTGGACCGTCGAACGTCGCCCTGCTGGTGGTGGCGATCCTCGCGACCCTGGCCATGCTGATCGGCCTGGCGCTGGCCACGGCCGGGCTGACGAACTCCCCTGAACACGCCCAGGTCACCACCCTCCCCGTCACCCTCGGGGTGATCGCCGTGACCACCTGGGTGGGTATCTCCGGCACCGAGAACCTCGCCTGGCTCAAGCGGTTGCTGCCCGGCGGCGCGGCCACCGAACTGATCATGAACGCCTGGAACGGCGGCGTCGCCGTCACCGACTCCCTGCTCCTGCTCGCGCCCACGCTCGGCTGGGTCGTCATCGCCGTCAACCTCGCCACCCGCCTCTTCCGCTGGGAGCCCCGACGATGACCACCGCATCCCGCTCGGACACCCCGACCCTCGTCGAAGACCTCCTGCTGCTCCTGTTCCAACCCAGGTCCGGGACCATCGCCGGCGAGAACACCCTCTTCTACGTCCTCGGTGGAGCCGTCCTCGCCGAACTCGCCCTCGACGAGCACCTGACCACGACGGACCGGGGGCGGGTCAGCGGCGTGCCGGGTCACCCACCGTCGGACAGCCTCCTCCGCCCGGCCTACGACTACCTCGCCGAGAAACCCCGAGGGGTGCAGACGGCACTGGCCGCGATCGGTCCCGTCCTGCGCGAGCCGGTCCTGCAGCGGCTCGTCGCGCGCGGCGAGATCGACCAGGAGCCCCGCAAGGTGCTCGGCCTGTTCCGGACGACGGCCCTGCGCGACGGCCGGACCGAACGACGGGCCCGCCTGCTCGCCGAGGTTCGGCAGGTTCTCGTGGACGGTGCGCGGCCGCAGGCCCGGGTCGCCGCGCTCACGGCGCTGCTCTCGGCGAGCGGGACGCTCCCGCAGTTCCACCGCGAGATCCCGTGGACCGCACCGGTGATCAACCGAGCCAAGGAACTCGAACAGGGCGACTGGGGCGCCGACGCCGCGGCGGCAGCCGTGACCCGCACCGTGACGGCCACCGTCGTCAACAGCGCCATCGTGGCCATCTCTGTCCTTCCGCGAAGTTAGCCCGACCGCGTCCAGCTGAGCTGGATCCCGTACGGAAAAGGAGGCCCGCGTGACCGCGCCGCCGCACCCGCCGCGTCGTCCACGACGACGATGGCTCCGGATCGTCTCCGGCATCTTTGTCACCGTCGTGGCCGCCGCCAGCCTCGGCGTCGCCGGCCTGCAACTCGGCCTGCCCTGGCAGATGGACGACGGCGACCGCAACCACGTCTACACCGGTGCCGCCGGGTCGCAGCGTTACCAGGTCCACGTTCCGCCCCACCAGGTCGGGACGGCCGGGTTGCCGGTCGTCATGGCGATTCACGGCTGCGCGATGACCGGTTACGGGTGGAACTCCATGAAGTCCACGACGCAGTTCAACCGCCTGGCCGACCGGGAGGGCTTCATCGTCGTCTATCCCACACAACTGATCTCGCGCAACGTGATCGCCTGCTGGAACTCCGGCGACGCCCGGGACCAACAGCGGCACACCGGCGAGCCGGCACTGCTCGCCGGTGTCGCCCGCCAGGTGGTCGAGGAGTACGACGCGGATCCCGCGCGGGTGCACGTCGCCGGGGCCTCGTCGGGCGCGGGGACCGCCGTCATCCTCGCCGCCACCCACCCCGACGTCTTCGCCACGGTGACCTCGGTGGCCGGCGGGGAGTACGGGCTCAACCAGGTCGACCCGGACGACCCGGGCTCGATGTCGCCGCTGGACACGGCACGTCAGGCCAGGGCCCAGATGGGCGAGCGGGCCCGCCGTGTGCCGATGCTGATCATTCAGGGTGAGCGGGACGAGGTCGTGCCGCCCCTGGTCGCCACCCGCCTCGTCGCCCACTGGACCGCGGTGGGCGACCTCGTGGACGACGGGCTGCCCAACGGCAGCCTCGACCCGACCGAGAAGACGGTGTCCGTGCCGGCCGCCGAGGGTCGGCACGCGTACACGCACTCGACGATCACGGCGTCGGACGGCTCTTCGGTCGTCGAGGCGTACCGCGTCCAGGGCATGGGGCACGCGTGGCCGGGACCGGACGGCGACGGCCGCTACACCGATCACGCCGGCCCCGACGCCAGCGCGATCGTGTGGGAGTTCGCCAAGCGCCACCCGATGCGATGAGCCCGGCCGCCCGGACGGTGCCCCTCGGCACCTTCTGGCCCGGAGCCGCGCACCCTTTCGCGCCACCGTGCTACGCCGAGCGGGCCGTTCCCGAACTGACCTGCCGCATCACCCACCTCGTCAACTCCGGCAACGCGGTGGTCCTCACCGGACACAGCCACGGCTCCGTCCTGCTCGCCGCGACCGTGCCGCAACTGCCGGCACGGGTCACCGACCGGATCGCACTGCTGACCCACGGTTCCCCGCTGCGCCGGTTGTACGCCCGGCTCTTCCCCGCCTGCATCAGCGACGAGGTCATTCACGAGATCGCCGACCGGGTCGGCTGGCGGTGGGTGAACCTGTGGCGCGACAACGACCTCCGCCGACGGGCGCTTGCACACCGAGGTCAGTCACCTGCTCTCAGGGCATTGAGCACGGCGGTCACCTCGGGGCGCGACGCGGCCGCTCGCCGGACCCCGGCGGTGATGCGCCGGGTCAGCGGCGGGTTCAGCGGTCGGGTCACCACCCGGTATCGCGGGTCCACCGCCAGCTTCGGCAGCATGGTGATCGAGCGGCCATTCTCCACGTGCCGCAGCGCCAGCATGTAGTTGTTGAACCGACAGATCACCACGGGCTCGAAGCCGGCCTCCCGGCACAGCCGGGTGGACAGCTCGGACATGTACGAGCCCGCGACGTCGAACGTCCAGCGCTGCTGCGCGCACGCCTCCAGGTCGACCGATTCGGCGCTGGCCAGCGGATGCTCCGGGGGCAGCACCAGCACCACCGGGTCGGTGGCGAGCGGCACCAGGTAAATCTCCGGGGAGAGCTCGGCGCCAGCGAAATCGGCGGTCGTGATGATCAGGTCGACGTCGCCGCGACGCAGCGCCGGCATGCTCTCGTGCGGCTCCAACTCCAGCAACACCACGCTCACGTCCGGGTGTCGGGTCGCAAGACGGGCAAGCGCCGGTTCGGCGAGGGCTTGCACGGCGCTCTGGAACGCGGCCACGGTGACCGTGCCGGCCGGCTCCTCGGCGAGGTGGCGCAGCTCTGCCTCGGCCGCGTCCATGGCCGCGAGGATCTCCCGAGCCCGGCCGGCAAGCAACATTCCAGCCGCGGTGAGCCGCACCCGCCGCCCGGTGCGTTCCAGCAACGCGGTGCGGGTCTCCCGTTCCAGCGTGGCCAGCTGCTGCGACACCGCCGACGGGCTCAGGTTGCCGCGCTGCGCAACGGCCCGAACAGTGCCGAACGTCGCCAGGTCGGCGAGCAGGCGCAGCCGCCAGGGATTCAGCGTCATGACCCCCGACTGTACGGCTCCGCTTAACAGCGACAGCGAAAATGTGCGATGGACGTACCTATCCGGGACTGCCTAGCGTCGGTCCATGGCTGATTCGTTCTGGTCCGACGCCGATCGTCACCTGGTCCGCTACAGCGGCGCTGGCACCTTCGTACGTGAGATCATCGACCGCGCCGAGGGCAGTTTCGTCTTCACCGCCGACGGCCGCCGCCTGCTCGACTTCACCTCGGGGCAGATGAGCGCGATCCTCGGCCACTCCCACCCGGCGGTCGTAGCCACGATCCAACGGCAGGCAGCCACCCTCGACCACCTGTTCAGTGGCATGCTGAGCCGGCCCGTGGTCGAACTGGCCCGCCGCCTCGCCGGCTCGCTGCCCGCGCCGCTGGAGAAGGTCCTCCTGCTCACCACCGGCGCGGAGTCCAACGAGGCGGCGATCCGAATGGCGAAGCTGGTCACCGGCCGGCACGAGATCATCTCGTTCGCCCGGTCGTGGCACGGGATGACCCAGGCTGCGGCGAGCGCCACCTACAGCTCGGGGCGCAAGGGGTACGGGCCCGCGGCGCCCGGCAACTTCGCGATCCCCACGCCGAACGCGTACCGGCCCGACTTCACCCTGCCCAGCGGCGAGCTGGACTGGCGGCATCAGTTGGAGTTCGCGTTCGAGCTGTTCGACGCCCAGTCGGTGGGCAGCCTGGCGGCGTGCATCGTCGAACCGATCCTCAGCTCCGGCGGGGTGATCGACCTGCCGCCGGGATACCTCGCGGCGCTGCGCGACAAGGTGCACGAGCGGGGCGGGCTGCTGATCCTCGACGAAGCGCAGACCGGCCTGTGCCGCACCGGAGAGTGGTACGCGTTCCAGCGTGACGGCGTCGTGCCGGACATCCTGACCCTGTCCAAGACGCTCGGCGCCGGCCTGCCGCTGGCCGCCGTGGTGACCAGCCCGGAGATCGAGCACACGGCGCACGAGCGCGGTTTCCTCTTCTTCACCACGCACGTCTCGGACCCGCTGGTGGCCGCGGTCGGCAACACGGTCCTGGACGTGCTGGAAGCCGACCGGCTCGACGAACAGGCGGCGCACCTGGGCTCGTACCTGCGCAAGGGCCTTGAGGAGATCAGCCAGCGCCACCCGGTGGTCGGCGACGTGCGCGGCCGCGGTCTGCTGGTCGGACTCGAACTGGTCAGCGACCGGGAGTCGAAACGACCGGCCGACGCGCTGGGCGCCGCAGTGACAGGACGTTGCCTGGAGCTGGGCCTGCACATGAACGTGGTGCAGCTGCCGGCCATGGGCGGCGTCTTCCGCATCGCGCCGGCGCTCACCTCCAGCCACGCGGAGCTGGACCTGGGCCTGGAAATCCTCGACCACGCGCTCGCCGACGTGGCGCCGCGGTTCACACCCTGACACTCCAGCCGGGGCTCGTGACGACGACAACGCGTCGCGCGTGCTGTTTCCGGTCAGGAATAGGCGCTGAGCTGCACAGATACGACCGAGCGATGATCGCCTCTTGTCACTGGTTGCCAACCGCAGGCATGGGGTTGGTGTCGGTGGGGGGAGGCGCGGCTAGACGGTCATCGGCGCGGCCTGCGGTTGCCCGTTGGATGGCGCCTGGTCGTATGCGTGGCGGCGAACGCCGCGCGTCAGTAGGTAGCCGATCATCCAGAACTCACCGATCGTCGCGGGAGCGACCAGAACGTCGGCGATGGCCTGTGCGTCAGGGGCGAGGTATCCGATGAATGCGCTCAGCAGGTATCCGATGCCGCCACCGACGAGGATCCAGCCGAGCGGGCGGGGCATCCAGTTCGAGCGGAGCACGCAGCGTCCCATGGGGATGAGCCAGAGGCCGAAGAACAACGCTCCGACGCCCCACAGGTTGCCGCTGGTCTGGTAAAGAAGTTGGACGGTGGCCGCCGCGTCGCCGACCGGATCGAGCGCGAGGTCGACGGCCGTGGCGAGCAGTGCCGCGCTGACGAGGACCACGACCGCGTTGATGAGACCGAAGGCGGCGATGGCGCTGGCGGCAAGCCGGTCCGCGGTGCGGAACAGTCGATAGAACCATGCGGCGGCGAGGGCCTGGCTGATGACGATGAGCAGCTCGAAGGCGACTCCGACGCGCGCCAGTGATTCGTGCTGGACCAGGTTGGCGAGCGTCGCGTTGGGGTCCTCGGCGCTGAAGAGTCGCGGCCGGATGAGCAGAAAGCCCAGTGCGCCAGCGAAGGCGAGGGCGAGGTAGAGCAGCCCGGTCACGCGGGCCGTACGGATAAGCGCGGGCATGGTGGCTCCTTCGGGGCCGTACCGCCGTGGTGGTGGTCGCGCTCCGACCATCAACCTTACGACGTAAGGCAACCATACGATGTAAGGTGCTGGCAAGAGGTGGTGGGGCAGGTGGCAGCGAAGGCAGTTCGGCAACCGCTCAGCCGCGAGCGCGTCCTGGCGGCGGCGGTTGCCCTTGCGGACGCTGAGGGGGTCAAGGCGCTGACGATGCGTCGGCTCGCTGCCGATCTCGGTGTCGAGGCCATGTCGCTCTACCACCATCTGCCCGCCAAGGAGGCGCTCCTCGACGGCGTCGTGGAGACCGTGGTCGCCGAGATCGGTGCGGCGGCGGTTGGTGGCAACGCCACGAACGGTGGGGACGAGGACTGGCGGACGCGGCTGCGCCGGCAGTTCCTCGCGGCGCGTCAGATCATGCTGCGTCACCCGTGGATGCCCGGGCTGTTGGGCTCGCGTCGCACCATCCCCGTCGGTCTGTACGCCTATTACGACGGGATCGTGGGCACCCTGCTCGGCGCAGGGTTCTCGCACCGCCTCGCGCATCGGGCGATGCACGCGTTCGGCAGCCTGCCGCTCGGGTTCGCGCAGGAGATCTTCAGCCCGTCGTCGGCTGGCGGGAGCATGGAGGACGACGTTGCGGAGGCGGACCTGGCCGCGATGGCCGAGGCGCTACCGCACCTGACGGCCATGGTGGCCACCGAGATCCACGACGTCACCGACCCCACCCTCGGTTGGTGCGACGGCCAGACCGAGTTCGAGTTCACCCTCGACCTGATCCTGGGCGGGCTGGAACGCCTCCGCGCCTGAGCACGAACCGCCGGCGGCCGAGGCGTGGAAGGCGAACCCGCCGCCACGACTCGGCTGCTCGCATGCTGCGGCGGACCGGCGACATCGGCCGGTGGCCCGATCAGTAGTCGTTGACGTTAACCGACCCGCGATGCTCGCTGGACCTCATGAAGAACGCCTACGCTACTCGACCACCGGTCGCGGTGAAGTCCGATACGGCTGCGGCGCCTCAGTTCGCCATGACCGCCGGAAATGGTCACGCACATCGTAATTGTTGGCGAAGTATCGCAAAAGCTCATCGTGACGGAACTGGTAGGCGATTCCAGCGACGCGAACAAATCCGAGCCCACACATTCGCTGCAGAAATCGAGCAGGGGCGAGCGGTAGCCGGAACGCCGAGGCGACGATCATAGCGACGTAGCGCCGCCATAGCGCGCAAGCAACCGTCTCGCCGACAACCGCGCAGTAGAGCAATGCCAGAGGGACACCCAACAGCACACCCCATTGCAGGCTGAAGCCCCATGCCAGGATCGGAAACATGACGGCGGCCGATAGTCGCGACACCGTCCGCTCCCGGCGCAGGACGCCCAACGGGCCGACGATTTCGGGTCTGGTGTCCGTCGCCAGAGTCTGGCCGAAGCCGACTGTCAAACCGATCGCAAGCCAGGCAGTGACGAAACTTATCAATGCTATCCACGGGCCTAGCACTAGCCATGCCGCCACCGCAATGACCAGTGCGGTGGCGGTCTGACGCAGCGAGAACCTCAGGTCGGTCAGCCGTGACCAGTCCGGCGTAGCGGCCGGCATCCACGGCTTCGTGCTTGTTCGTATGAGCATGGCCGACCAGACGGCGGCGCCGAACAGAAGTCCACCACGTGCTATCCAACCACGATCCCACAGAAACATGGCCGCCCAGACGAACCCTGGAACAGACAGCAGCACGCACAAGATGAAATCCGTGGCCAACGCTGCCCGCCCGGCGACCGGCCAAAGCCGGTGCAGAATAATGTCGCGCGCAGGCAACGTGCGCCCTGCCACGACCCTCTGCGAAGACCGATTTAGCTCTAGGTACTTAGCGTAATGCGACAACCACCACAGGTCGAGCACGTTTCGCAGTCGTATCGGAAGTGCTGCCCGGACGGTGCCGACGGATTCCACATAGTTCGCTACCAAGGACGCGGCATTGGCAGTCTCTCCCGTCGTGACCAACGTGCGGCCAGGGTCAGTGCGATGCGTAGCCAGGCGATTCCTGGCCAGTTCCGCGATGAGGCTCAACTGCCAGGGGCTGGCGAGCAGAGCTCCGCGGCCTTCATCCTGCAGTGACGTCGCCAGGTCGAGCGCCTGGGCGAAAACGTCCGCGCCGCCAATGGACCGGGACAGATACCTTGTCGCCTCGGCATAGCCGACGGGTCGGATGGTGTACACCTGCAGGGTGTAATGGTCGCGCAGATTCTGATCGAGGGCACTCCAAGTGGCTCGCCGGCAGGTGGCCAGAAAGCGGGCCGGCTCCTCGCGCAACCGCCACTCGGCGAGTTGGCGCAGCAGTCGCTCGGCAGGCTCAACGGTCGTCTCATCGATGCACAGCTCGTCAATGCCGTCGAGCACCGGGAAGATTCGGCCCGACTCGATGAGGTCTTGGGCTGAGCCACGGGATACGTTGAACTCGGTCGCAATGAACTTTGGAAGCCAGGCGTCGATCTCTTCGCCATCAATCCAGCGGCCAGCCGGGACTACCAGCGGCACGACCGCAGGATCCTGTTTCAGGATCTCCAGGGCAACCTGCAGCGCGGTGTACGACTTCCCGCGACCGGGATGGCCCAGAAGCACAGCACGCTGAGGTCCGCGTAGTGCCGCCTGCGCAAGCGCCTCCAGCTGCACATCCGATGACTCACCGGCGCTCCGGTAACTCAGTGCGATGTGTTCCGATGTACGTCGAAGCTGCCGGAGCCGGGCACTGAGTTCACGGAGGAGCTCCGATCTGAGCTGCTCGATCACGGCGGCTGGCTTATCCCGACGCACCAAGCCAATCAACTGCTGCACCAGAAAGGCGAGGAGGCTGACGGCGCCCAGAATTGTGCCAAGGTATCCAGCTTTGTTGCTCAACGTCTTGTCGGCCATGTAGGCAGGCACGAACGTCGCAGTCGTCACCACGACAATAGCGCTCAGCAGCGTGACCAGGGCACCAGCTGTCCAGCGCAAAACCCGACGCCGGCTACCCGGTCTCATCGACGTGCTCCTTCTGCTGGCCAGGACGGTGTGACCACAGCCAAGCGCATCAGAACAGCGACTTTGGTCGAGCAAAGCTCGCGTTGCTGGTCCTGATTAGAACGCGGAACAGACGTGGTCCGGTCACGACCGCTGCGAGACTCCCACCAGTCACGTCTTGACGGCGCAGAGGCGCTCCGACGCCGCAGCAGTCCCAGCCAAGCCCTCCGCCGCAACAGGGGAGATCGCCAAAGCCGCCACAGGCGAAAGCCGCCAATTCGCCTCGCCAGCCCAGTCCCAACCACCAGCACAGGCTACCGATAGCGATCAACCGACTACAGAGCCGAACGTCCACATCAGACATCCCTTCGTAGTCAGATACCGGGCCGATTCAGGGCGTCATCAAGGGCGACTACGGGCAGTTCCGTTGGATGAGCCGGTACGGGGTGGACGAGACCGACCGAGCGTTATCTGCGACAGAACAGTGCACTGGATCATGCGGTCGATCCTTCGTGTCGCGTGCTCGGTGAGCCGCTGTGCGACGATCGGTCCGTGGTCCGCCGGGAGAGCTCGCGAGAAGGCACCTTCGAGTGCCGGCTCTGTCGACTTCGATTCGGTCCCATCCGTCATGCCAATGCTGTCAGTGGCGCTACTGGCGGCCTGGACCGGAAGAAGGCGACATGTCCGACAACCTGCGGCTCAGCGCAGTCACTCTGGACAGTTCGGATGCCATCCGCTTGGCGAAGTTCTACGCCGACATCGCCGGCGGGACGATGACGCAGATCGGCGATGAGTGGGCATGCGTGCAGAGCCCGGCCGGGCGGCTCAATTTCCAGACCGTGCCTGGATACACGCCTCCAACCTGGCCCGACCCCACCGCGTCGATCATGATGCACCTCGACTTCATGGTCGAGGACCGAGACGCCGCCGAGGCGCGCGTGCTCGCCGCTGGCGCAACGAAATACGACTTCCAGCCCAATAGCGAACAATGCTTCGTCTACGCTGACCCGGCCGGCCACCCCTTCTGCCTGACCACCTGGGAAGCCCCGATGGTCTGACAAGAACCCTGCGCGCCGCGATTGCCGCAGTGTTGTCGACATCCGCACATCGACAGGTCCAAACACCCAACCGCGCGTCACTGGTTGGCCACCCGTTAGGCAGGTGCAGCACGCAGCGGTCGAGGCGGATGGTGACACGCCGGCCGGCGAGGTGGTAGCGCCGGCCAGACAATCCACGTTCGGCATCGGCCACGCCGCCGGGTTCCGTGGCAGCGTCTCGGGTCGTTCATGCTTGCCGCTAGGTTCTGGTTCTCAGACCAGGGCGGGTGA
Organism: Micromonospora parva; assembly: GCF_040649675.1. NCBI lineage: Bacteria > Bacillati > Actinomycetota > Actinomycetes > Micromonosporales > Micromonosporaceae > Micromonospora > Micromonospora parva. The sequence goes on from NZ_JBEZFX010000013.1 coordinate 123,508, forward strand.
TGACGTGAGCGACGTGCAAACCGTCTATCGTGCGATGCTGCGCGACGATATTGCCCCCGCTCTACGCGTCCTCGGCTTCAAGGGATCGGGCTCGCGGTACAGCCTGCCGGACCCGGGGTTGCCGGCAGCACCGGCGCGAGGAGCTCGAGTCCTCGGACCTGTTGCGGACTCCTCCGCTCCCGACGCCCTACGCCGAGGGTGACCCGACCCGTGCCGGCCGGCGGACCCGGGCCGGCGGGGCGGGCAGAGCCCTGCGGTCGACCTTGCCGTTGGCGGTGGCGGGCAACTCGGGCAGCACCACGTGGCGCAGCGGCACCATGTGGTCGGGAAGCTGCTCGGCCAGGAACGCCCGCAGCTCCGCCTCGCTCACGTCGCCCGCGTCGGCGTGCCGCTCGGTCACCACGTACGCCACCAGGGTCGGGGCCGCACCCAGGTCGTCGCGGAGCAGCACCACGCTGTTCGCGACGAGCGGGTGACTGTTCAGCACCGACTCGATCTCGCCGAGTTCCACCCGCTGCCCACGGATCTTCACCTGCGTGTCGATGCGCCCGCCGTAGTTCAGGTACCCCTGTGGTGACCACCAGGCCAGGTCGCCGGTGCGGTACACCCGCTGGGGACGCCCGGCGACGTGCACGGTGCCGAACCGCTCGGCGGTCAGGTCGGGCCGTCCGGCGTACCCCCGGGCCAGGCAGTCGCCGCCGACCATCAGTTCCCCGGGTACGCCGAGCGGGGCCAGCGCACCGTCGTCGTTCAGCACGTATGCCGTGACGTTGGTGATGGGCCTGCCGATCGGGACGGTGGGGTCCGGTTCGGGTCGGCGACACGGCCAGGCGGTGACGTCGATGGCGGCCTCGGTGGGGCCGTACAGGTTGTCCACCCGCACCGTCGGCAGGGTGGCGGTGAGCTTGTTGACGAGCTTCGGCGGCAGGGCCTCCCCGCTACAGATCACCCGGCGCAGGGCTGCGCACGCGGCGACCCCGGGCTCCTCGACGAACAGGGCGAGCATCGACGGCACGAAGTGCACTGTGGTCACCGCCTCGCGGGCGATGACGGCGGCCATCTCCTGCGGGTCGCGGTGCGCCTGGGCCTCGGCCGTGACCAGCGTCGCGCCGGCCAGGAAGGCCCAGAGCAGTTCCCACACCGACACGTCGAAGGTGTACGGCGTCTTCTGCAGCACCACGTCGCCGGGCCCGATGCGGTACTCCTCCTGCATCCACGCCAGCCGGTTGGCCAGCGACAGATGGGTCATCTGCACACCCTTCGGCGTCCCGGTCGACCCGGAGGTGAAGATGACGTACGACAGCCCGTCCACCACCTCCTCCGGCGCGCGGTAGCCACGCCAGTCGACGGGCAAGGCGGGTAGGTCGGCACCGGCCAGTGGTCGCACCGGAACGGCCGGGGCTCCGCCGGTGCCGAGCGCGGCCCGTCCCTCCTCGTCGGCGAGCGCCAGCGCGGCGTCGGCGGTGGTGAGCATCAGGTCCAGCCGGGCCCTCGGATGGGACGGGTCCAGCGGCAGGTACGCCGCTCCGGCCAGCAGGACACCGAGCACCGCGACGACCATCTCCGGGCTCCGCTCGGTGCACAGGGCGACGACCGAGCCGGGGCCCACGCCCTCGGTGCGCAGTCGCCCGGCCAGCGCCGCTGCCTCGTCGAGCAGGTCCCGGTAGCTGCGGTCGCGTCCCCCGCCGCGCAGCGCGACGGCGTCCGGGGTGCGCTCCGCCTGCCGGCAGATCGCCTCGTGCACGGGTGTCCGGGGGGCGGGCGTCGGCGCGGGGTTGAAGCCGAGCAGCGTGGCCCGCTCCCGGGGACCGACGAGCGCCGCCTCGCGCACCGGGCGGTCGGGATGGTCGGTGAGCCATCCGCTCAGGGTGTCCAGTCGTTCCTGGAGGTGGGTGGGGTGCCAGTGGTCGCCGGCGAGCCAGACCGGCACCGGGCCCACCGTTCCCACCGCCCCGCCCCGAGGGCCGGGTGTCACCAGCACCACGTCCACCGGGGACAGCTCGGGTGACGGTGTCCGCGTCTGCGCGCGTACCTCTGTCAGTGTGGTGTCCGGGTGCACGCGCAGCGTGTGGTCGCCGTGCGGGCCGCGCACCGTTACCGACGTCGCGCCGGAGAGGCGGTGGGCGAGCACGGCCGCCACTGCTGCGGCGTGTGCCAGGTCGGTGTGGTCGGTCATGCGGTCACCAGCTCGGCCAGGACGCGCGGCGTGGGTCGCGCGGACAGTTTCTCCATCGGGATGCGGACGGCGAAGCGGCGCTGCACCTGGTTGACCATGCGGATGAACAGCAGGGACTCACCGCCGACGGTGAAGAAGTCGGTGTCCGGCCCGATGTCGGGCGAGCCGAGCAACCGGCCCCACAGCTCCACGATCTCGCCCACCACCGTGCTCTCCCCGGTAGCCGCGGGAGGCGGCAACGGTTCGGCGGTGTCCGGGGCCGGTGGCGGTGTCGCCTCCAGCCAGTGGCGGGTACGGGCGAACGGGTACGTGGGCAGCGCCACCCGTCGCGCCGGGGTGTCGCCGCGCACCGCCGACCAGTCCACCGCCACCCCGGCCGTCCACAGCCCGCCGAGTGCGGCGAGGACATCGGCGGCGTCGGCCCGCGGCGTCGGTCGCGGCTGTATGGCGAACCCGGGCACCCGCCGCCCCTGCGGTGTCTGCCGGGCCATGCCGGTCAGCGCGGTGCCGGGACCGACCTCGACGAGCACGGGGTCGGGCAGCTCCAGCGCGGTCAGTAGGGCGTCGTGGTAGCGCACCGGGCTGCGCAACTGTGCCGCCCAGTAGCCCTCGGCACGCGCCTGGCCGCTGCCGAGCAGCGCGCCGTCGACGCTGCTGACCACCGGGAGGGTGCGGGGTCGGTGGGGCACCCGGTCGGCCGCCACGCCGAGCAGCCGGGCCGCGTCGGTCATCATCCGGCTGTGGAACGCGCGCTGCGCGGGCAGCGCCCGACAGGGCACCCCGGCCGCGTCCAGGCGTTCGCGGAACGCGGCGAGCGGGGCCGGCGGTCCGGCCACGACGGTGACCTCCGGCGCGTTGCGGGCGGCGATGTCGAGGGCGTCCAGGCCCGCGAGGTGTTCCTCCACGGTGCGTGGCCCCGCCAGCACGACCAGCAGGTGACCCTCCGGGGCGTCCTGCATGAGCCGGCCCCGGGTGGCGACCAGGCGCAGCATGTCGTCGTCGGCCAGCTCACCGGCGAGCGCGGCGGCCGGGAACTCACCGACCGAGTGACCGATCATCGCCGCCGGACGGACGCCCCACGACAGCAGCAGCCGGCCGAGCGCCACCTCGTACAGGGCCAGGGCCGGCTGGGTGACGTCCGTGCGGTGCACGACACTGTGCGGGTCTTCGTCGACAAGGACGTCCCGCAGGTCCAGCCCGAGGACCGGGGCCAGCAGTTCCGCCCCGTGGTCGAGGTCGGCCCGCGCCGACGGGTAGTGGTCGTAGAGGCCCCGCGCCATGGCGGGGAACTCGGCGCCCTGCCCCGGGAACAGGAAGACCACCCGGGGTCGGCGGGCCGCCGCGCGCACCCGCGCCCGGCGCAGGCCGGCGAGCGCCGCCGGGACGTCCCGTGCGGCCACCGCCAACCGGTGCGGGAAGTGCCGGCGGTACGTCTGCGCCGTCACCGCGACGTCCCGCAGGGACAGGTCGGGGCGCTGCCGGACGTACTCATGCACCTGATCGGCGGCCTCGCGGACCGCCTCCGGGGTCCGCGCGGACAGCACGATCAGCTCGGCGGGGCCGTCGGCAGCCGATGGCTCCGGCGGGATCGGGCCGTCGGCCTCCTCCAGCACCACGTGCGCGTTGGTGCCACCCAGACCGAAGGCGCTGACCGCCGCGCGGCGCGGACCGTCGGCGGCCTCCCACCGACGGGCGACGGTGTCCACCATGAACGGTGTCGACCCGTCCAGCAGCTCGGGCCGGGCCTGCTTCAGGCCGGCGAGCGGCGGGATCTGCCGGAAGTGCAGGGCCAGCGCTGCCTTGATGAGACCGGCGACACCGGCGGCGGCGTCGAGGTGCCCGACATTGGCCTTGACCGAGCCGATCGAGCACTGTCGCTCGCCGCGACGGAAGACCTCGGTCAGCGCGGCCAGCTCGATGGCGTCGCCGACCTCGGTCGCAGTGCCGTGCGCCTCGAGGTAGCCCACGGTCGCCGGGTCGACGGCGGCGGCGGCGTACGCGCGGGTCAGCACGTCGATCTGCCCGGCGATGCCCGGCGCGGTGTAGCCGACCTTCATCCCACCGTCGTTGTTCACCGCCGACCCCTTGATCACCGCGTACACGGTGTCCCCGTCCCGGCGGGCGTCCGCGACGCGTTTGAGCACCACCAGGGCGACCCCGTTGCCGGGCACGGTGCCGTCGGCCGTGGCGTCGAAGGGCCGGCACGTGCCGTCCGGCGACATGATGCCCTTCGTCTCGTAGAGGTACCCGGCCTGCTGCGGCACGGCCACGCAGGCGCCACCGGCGAGCGCGACGTCCGAGTCGCCGCCGCGCAGGCTCTGGCAGGCCAGGTGCACCGCCACCAGCGACGTCGAGCAGGCGGTCTGCACGGTGATGGCGGGTCCGCCCAGGTCCAGCCGGTACGCGATCTTCGCGGCCAGGTGGTCCTTCTCGTTGCCCAGCACCACCGACAGCAGCCCCTGCGACTCGACCACCTCGGGCTGGGCGAACACGTGGTGCAGCGCGTAGTAGTTGAACCCGGCCCCGGCGAAGACGCCGACCCGACCAAACGGCCGCTCGGTGGCGAGCCCCGCCGACTCCAACGCGGCCCACGCCGTCTGCATCAGCAGCCGGTGCTGCGGGTCCATCGTCTCCGCCTCCCTCGGAGTGATGCCGAAGAAGGCCGCATCGAACAGGTCCGGGTCGGCCAGGACGCCGCGCGCCGGCACGTACGCCGGGTCGTCGAGCCGGTCGGCGGGCACCCCGGCGGCCAGCAGCTCGCCCCGGGTCAGCGCACTGACAGTGGTCTTCCCGGCGACCAGGTTCGACCAGTACTCCGAGACGTCGGCGGCGCCGGGGAACCGACCGGCCAGGCCGACGATCGCGATGTCGTCGTTCATGAGGGTGCCCCTGCTCTCTCGGTCTGTGCGTGCAGATGCCGGGCCAGCGTCTGGACGGTCGGGAATCGGTAGAGGTCGGTGAGCGGGATGGTCCGGCCGGCCAGCCGCTCCTGGAGCAGCCGGCGCACGATCGCCAGGCGCAGTGACTCACCGCCGACGTCGAAGAACGCCTCGTCGACGTCGAAGTCGTCGGTGCCCAACGCCTCCACCCAGGCGTCCGTCACCAGATCCTCGAACTCGGCCAGCGACGCCGAGCGCTGGGCGGGAACCCGGGCCGGCGGGTCCGCCGGCGCGGCCGAGGTCTCCGGCGGCGCTGCCGGTTGGGCCAGCGCTCCCAACGCCCGCAGGTCGACCTTGCCGTTGCGGTCCAGCGGGAACTCCGCCACCGTCACCCACTGCTGCGGCCGGGCGTAGGGGGCCAGGTCGGGTTCCACCGCGCGGCGCACGGCGGCCACGTCGAGGCCGTCCGGGTCGGGCTTGAGCGCCGCGCAGAGGCGTACGCCGGTCGTCGGGTCACCGGTGGGGAACACCACGGCGTCGCGGACGCCCGGCTGGGCCCGCAACCGGCGCTCGACGTCGACCGGCTCCACTCGGTGTCCGGCGATCTTCACCTGGCGGTCGTTGCGGCCCAGGAAGCGCAGCTGCCCGTCCGCGCCCCAGCGCACCAGGTCGCCGGTGCGGTAACGGCGTGCCCCGTCGTGTCGCACGAAGGAGGCGTCCGTCCTGGTCAGGTCGCCCAGGTACCCGTCGGCCAGGCCGGTGCCGCCGGCCAGCAGTTCACCCAAGGCGCCCGGTGGAACGAGGCGACCCGACGCGTCCACGACGGACAGGTCGGTGCCGTGCACCGGGCCGCCGATCGGCAGCGGGTCCGGGGTCGCGTCGGCGTGCTCGACGGAGTACGTGGTGGTGAAGGTGGTGTTCTCGGTGGGGCCGTAACCGTTTGTCAGGCGCAGGCCCCGGCAGGCCCGCAACACCTGGCGCACGTGCGGTGGTGACACCACTCCCCCGCCGGTGAACAGCTGCCGCAGCCCGACGAACGCGTCCGGACGGTGGTCGGCGACCAGGTGGAACACGCCCGAGGTGAGCCAGGCGTGGGTGACCCCGGCGGTGCGCAGGACGTCGGCCAGCCCGCGTGGCGTCGGGTCCTCCGGCGGGAAGACCACCACCGTGTCGCCGGTGGCCAGGGGCACCAGCAATTCCAGGGTGGACGCGTCGAACGCCAGCGGGGACAGCCGCAGCATCCGCATGCCCGGCCGGTCGACGAACATCCCCGGGTCGTCCGCGAGTCGCAGCACCGCCCGGTGCGGCACGACGACGCCCTTGGGCACCCCGGTCGAGCCCGAGGTGAAGGAGACGTACACGGTCCGCGCCGGATCCCTCGGCGCGGCCTCGACCGCACCGGCCCCGACCGGCGTTCCCGGCTCGACGAGTGGACAGTCGACGACTCCCGGCCAGGGCTCGCCCACACCGAGGCGGGCCCGCGCCGCGACGGTCGCCGCCAGATGGGTACGCCACTCGGCGGTGGCGTGCCGGTCGACCGCGACGTAGTGCGCGCCGAGCCGCAGCACACCCAGCACCGCGACCGCCTCGGCGGCCGAGCGGGGCACCTCCACCAGAACCGCGTCGCCGGCACGCACCCCGTGGCCGTGCAGGAGACGGGACTGCTCGACCGCGGCGTCGTGCAGCTCACGGTAGGTGAGCGTCAGCCCGGTGTGCGCGTCGACGAGCGCGGACCGCGCGCCCGCCGACTCCGCGTACGCCGCGAACCGGTGCCACACGTCGTCGGAGGTGTCGTACGTCTCGCCCGAGCCCAGCTCGCGCAACCGGGCGCGCTGACCCGCCGAGAGCGTGGTGACGTCCCGCACCGTCGCGTCCGGGTCGGCGGCCAGCTCCCGCACCGCCGCCTGGAACGACTCGACCAGTTCCCCGGCGTCGGCGGCGGTGAGCAGGGCTGTCGCGTACTCCAGCGCGAACCGGGGGCGATCCGACCACGACTGGAGGTAGAGCAGGGCGTCGAACACCGCGCCGCCGCAGTGGCTCTCGTGCACCCGCCAGGTACGGTCGCCCACCACCAGCTCGTCGGGCACCAGCTCGTGGTGGGCGGCGAAGCCGAGCTGGGCCAGCGGGTTCCGTCCCGGGTCGGTGCCGGCGCCCAGCGCGGAGACGACCTTCTCGAACGGCACGTCGGCGTCGGCGACCGCCGCGGCCAGGGCGTCGGCGATCCCGCGGACGAACTCCCGGACGGTGCTGTCGTCGGTCGCCGCGCAGCGGACCGGGACGACCCGGGTGCAGAGGCCCACCAGGCGGTCCATGCCCGCCTCGAACCGGCCCGCCGCCGGCACCCCGAGCACCAGGTCGTCCAGACCGGCGCGGCGGGACACTGTCAACGCCCAGGCTGCCAGGGCCACCGACGTGACGGTCACCCCGCACTCCCGGGCCAACCCGGTCGTCGCCTCCGCCGCCGTCTCGTCCAGGTGGAAGCGCAGTCGGGCGCCCCGCCCGTCGGCTTCGGCGACCGGCGGCAGGTCGGTGGGGAGCGTCACCGTCCACGGTGCCCCGTCCAGCCGCGCGGTGACCCGGGTCAAAGCGGACTCCAGCGCGCCGGACGACTCCTGCGCGGCGAGCCGGGTGCCGACCCAGTCCGGCGACGGGGCCGCCTCGGCCGGGCCGTCCCCGGCGTAGAACTCGGCGAACTCCCGTGCGAACAGTCCGACGCTCCAGCCGTCGCTGACCGTGTGGTGCACCAGCATGGTGAGCAGGTCGCGCCGGCCGGTTCGGGTCAGTACGAACACCACGGGTGGCTGCGCGAAGGGGCGCAGCAGACGCGCGGCGGCCGGGCCGTACAGGTCGTGCACGGCACGTACCGCGTCGTCGTCGGGCAGCGTCTGGTGCAGTAGACGCGGCTCGTAGGGCGCGGGCAGCACGATCCGGGCCTGGCGGGGGTCGCGCACGAAGTGTGTCCGCAGCGCCTCGTGCCGGGTGGTCAGCTCGCGCAGCGCCCACCGGACCCGGGCCGGGTCGAGGGGCCCGTCCGCCTCCACCGTGAACATCAGGTGGTACGGCGCGTCCCGCTCCAGCAGGTGCGCGGCCAGCATGGACCGCTGCCCCGGAAGCAACTCCCGCTCTGCCGGCCGCCGCGCGACGACGGGTGGCGCGGTGTCGACGAAGTCCACGGCGCCGGCGAGGGCCTGGGCCAGCGGCAGCGCCGACAGCAGGCGGGCGCTGTCCACGTCCGCCCGCAGCTCGCGCTGGCCCAGCGAGACCAGGGCGATGGCCTGGAGCGAGGTGCCGCCCAGAGCGACGAACGATTCGGTGGCGGCCGCCGCGCTCACCTGTTCGGGGGTGCCGCCGAGCACCCGCGCGGCGAGCGGCGCCCAGGCGGCGAGGTCGGGGGCGATCATCAGGCGGTCTCCGCCGCCGGACGCTCCAGCGGCACCTCGCTCGCGACCTTGCGCAGGTCGGCGAAGCGGGGGTTCTCCAGCACGTGGCCGAACATCACCGCGAGGTTGAGTTCCTGGCGGATCAGGGTGCTCAGCCGCAGCGCGCTGAGCGAATGGCCGCCGAGGTCGAAGAAGTCGTCGTCGTCGTCGACGGTGTCGACGCCGAGAACCTCCATCCACAGCTCCTCGAACTCGGCCACCCAGGTCCGGTCGTGTACGTCGCGCATCAGTGTCGCCTCTCTGTGGTCGGGTCGGCTCCGGGTGCGTCCAGGTAGTGCCGGGTGGCCGCGAAGGGGTAGGTGGGGGCGGGCAGCCGGCGGCGGCCGGTGTCGTGCACGGGATCCCAGGCGTCGGTGAGACCCAGCTGCCACAGCGCGCCGACGGTCGCCAGCAGTCGGGCGTGCCGGTTGGCGGGAAGCGGCGGCTGGTCGGCGTCCAGGTGCGGGGTGACGCTGGTGCCGACCTCGATCCAGAGCACCGGGTCGGGCACGTCGGGGGGCGGCGTCGACGTCGGGGGACGGAGGGCCGCGGCCCGCCAGAAGGCGCCGTCGTCGGGCCGCCCGTCGATGAGCAGGGGCAGAGCGGCGGGGTGCAGGCGTACCCCGGGGTCGTCGGTGTCGCGCAGCAGCGCCAGCGCGTCCGCGAGCGACATCACCCCGGCCACGACGGCGGCGGCCACCGCGCCGACACCGTCACCGGCCAGAGCGCGCGGGGTGACGCCCCGGCTGCGCAGCGACCGGGTCAGGCCGACGCAGGCCAGCAGCCGGTCGCCGCGTTCCCGGACCGAATCGTCCAGGTCGTGGCCACGCAGCAGCGCGACGCCCTCGTCGACGGTCCGCCGGTACACCGGGTCGGCGTCGTAGTTGGGTCGGTTGCCGGTCACCGCACCGGCCCCGGTGAGGTGCAGCGCCACCCCGCGCGCCCGAGCCGTCGCGTCGACCTTGCGCAGCCGGGCGACCCCGTCGGTCACGCCGGTCAGGACGGCGGCCCGCCAGGGCAGCTCGGCGCGGCCGGTCCGCAGTGTGTACGCGAGGTCGGCCAGGTCCCCGGGCGCGGTTCCCGCCGCGAACGCGGTGACCCGGTCCAGGCTCTCCTGCGCCACCGCGGCGGTCTTCGCAGAGACCAGGACGAGCTGCGGGACGTGTCGGCGGGGTCGGGCCGCGATTGGCGGGGCCTCCTCCAGCACTACGTGGGCGTTGGTGCCGCCGATGCCGAAGGCGCTCACCCCGGCGCGGCGTACGCCGTCGACAGGCGCCCAGGGTCGGGCGGTCGTCGGCAGCTCGAACACCGAGCCGTCCAGTCGGATCGCCGGGTTGGGCGTACGGAGGTGCGCGATCGGAGGAATCGTCCGGTGCGTCAGGGCCAGGACCGTCTTGATCATGCCGACCACCCCGGCGGCGGTGTCCAGGTGTCCGACGACCGACTTGACGGCGCCCAGCGCGCAGGGCGCCCGGTCGGGCCGGGCGGAGTCGAACACCTGCCGCAGCGCCGCCACCTCGATCGGGTCGCCGAGCGCGGTGCCGGTGCCGTGCGTCTCGACCAGGCCCACGGTGTCCGGGTCGACGTCGGCCACCTCCAACGCCGCCGCGATGACGGCGGCCTGACCGGTCGGACCGGGCGCGGTGAAGCCGGCCTTGCGGGCGCCGTCGTTGTTGACCGCGGAGCCACGGATCACCGCGTGCACGGTGTCGCCGTCGCGCAGCGCGTCGGTGAGGCGCTTGAGCACCACCACGCCCGCTCCGTCGCCCGGTACCGTCCCGTCGGCGGCGGCGTCGAAGGCGCGGCAGCGACCGTCGGCGGAGAAGATGCCGCCGGGCTCGTGCAGGTGTCCGCGCCGGGTCGGCGGGGCGACGGTGGCAGCGCCGGCCAGTGCCACGTCGGCGTCGTAGGTGAGCAGCGCCTGCGTCGCCTGGTGCACCGCGACGAGCGACGTCGAGCAGGCGGTCTGCACAGTCAGCGCCGGCCCCTGAAGGTTCAGCTTGTAGGCGATCCGGGTGGCGGCGAAGTCCTTGTCGCTGCCGATGATCACGCCCAGGCCACCGGCCGCCTCGACCGCGCGCTCGTTGGGCCACACGTTGTCCAGCAGGTAGACGTTGAGCCCGGTGCCGACGTACACCCCGACCCGGTTGCCGTCGGCGGCGACCGGCGGGTGGCCGGCGTGCTCCAGGGCCGCCCAGGCGCACTCCAGCAGAATCCGCTGCTGGGGGTCCATCAGGGCGCTGTCCGACGGTGAGTAGCTGAACAGCCGGTGGTCGAAGCGGTCCGCGTCGGTGAGCACCGCGCGGGCCGGCACGAAGCCCGACCGTTCCACCAGATCCTTGGGTACGCCCCAACCGACGAGCTGCTCGGGCGTGAAGACGCTGACGGCGTCGACGCCGTCGTGGACGTGTCGCCAGAACCGGTCCAGGTCGCGTTCGGCGCCGGGGACCCGGATGGCCATGCCGACCACCGCCACCGCGGCGCTGTCGTCCAGCTCAGCCACGGCCGGCTCGCACGCTGCGCCGCCGGTCGGCCAGCAGGGCGCGGCCCTGGCGGCGCTGCGCCGTGTTGGGGTCCGCGACGACGGGCGCGGTGTGCTGGAGCGCCGCCGCGCAGCCGGCGATCGTGCCGCAGCGGAAGAGGTCGGTCACCGAGACGTCCAGACCCTCCTCGGACATCCGCTGCTGGAGCGCGATCAGCGCGAAACTGTGGCCGCCCAGGTCGAAGAAGTTGTCGTGCAGCCCGACGTCGGGCCGCCGCAGCACCTCGACCCAGCAGGCCCGGATCCGTTCCTCCAACCCGGTGCCGACCACTGAGGCCGGTGGCCGCGACGGCGCGGTGACCGTCCGTGCCGCCCGGCTGTCGGCCAGCAGGCGGGGAAGGTCCACCTTGCCGTGCGCGGTGAGCGGGATGGTCGCCACGGTCAGGATCCGCGACGGCACCATGTACGCCGGCAGTGTTTCGCGCAGGTGCGCCCGCAGGTCGTGCTCGGCGTCCGGGCCGATCCCGTGGACCACGAACGCGACGAGTTCGTCGTCCTCGGCGGCCACGGCACACGACTGCACCGCGGCGTGGGTGAGCAGGGCGCCCTCCACCTCGGCCAGCTCGACGCGGTAGCCGCGCACCTGCACCTGCGTGTCGTTGCGGCCGAGGTACACCATGCTCCCGTCGAGACCCCACTTCACCACGTCGCCGGTGCGGTACATGACCCCGCCGCCGTACGGGTCGGGCGGGAACCGCGCCTCGGTCAGCTCCCGGTTGTCCAGGTAGCCGTGCGCCACGAGCGCGCCGCCGCAGTACAGCTCGCCGGGCACGTTGAGGCCGGTCGGCCGCAGGTCCTCGTCGAGGACGTAGCAGCGCGCCGACGGCAACGGCACGCCGATGGCACCCTCGGGGACCCGGGGCACGTCGGCGGCCGACGCCTGGAAGATCGTGACGTGGATGGTGCCCTCGGTGATGCCGTACATGTTGACGAACACCGTTTGCAGACCCGGCGCGTCGGCGATCAGCGACGCCAGCCGCGACCAGCTCAGCGCCTCGCCGCCAAGGACGACGTAGCGGATGCGGGAGGTCTCGTCCTCCTCGAGCGCCCGCAGGTACGGCGGCAGCAACCGGTAGAGCGCGCCCGGGGTCTGGAACAGCACGGTGACGGCCTCGCGACGCACCAGCCGGGCCAGCCGTTCCCGGTCCACCAGGTCGACCCGCTCGGCGATGACCAGCCGGGCGCCGGTGGTCAGCGCGCCCCACATCTCCCACACCGACGCGTCGAACGAGAACGAGCTGGCCGCCAGCCACACGTCGGCGGCCGTGACGTCCAGGCCCGCCGGGGTCGGGCTGTTCAGCGCGTCCAGGCCGCCGTGCCCGACCAGGACCCCCTTGGGTACGCCGGTCGAGCCGGAGGTGTAGATGACGTACGCCGGGTCGTCCGGCCCCGGGAAGGTCTCCTCGATCACGGAGATTCCGTCGAGGGTGTGCGCGTCGGCCAGGGGCGTCCCGCTGTCGCGGGTGAGCGCCGCGGCCGCCTCTGCGGTCTCCGGGTCCACCACGAGCACCGCCATCCCGGCGTTCGCGGCGATCAGTTCGAGGCGCTGGCGCGGATAGTCCGGGTCCAGCGGCACGTAGACGCCGCCGAGCTTCCACACGCCCAGGATCGCCGCGACGACCGCCGGTGAACGGCCGAGCAGCAGCCCCACCCGGACGCCGGGGCGGACACCGCGGTCGGCCAGGCCCGCCGCGATCCGCCCGGCCCACCGGTCCAGCTCGGCGTAGGTGATCTCGACGTCCCGGTGGCGTACGGCCACCGCGTCCGGGGTCGCCGCCACGTGGTCGGCGAAGCGACGCAGCACCGACGGGTGCGTAACCGGCGCCGACGCGAGCGGCGGGTTCACCCCCTCGGTGAGCTGCGCCCGCTCGGCCTCGTCCACCATGGACGGCTCCCGCTGCTCCTCGTCGACGATCGACCGCAGGAACGTCAGGTAGTGCGTGAGCAGCGTGCCGACGGTCTCCGCCCTGAACAGCTCGGTGCTGTACTCGGCGCGCAGGAACGGCACGTCGGTGGAGACGTCGAGGGTCAGGCCCAGGTCGAACTTGGTGACGTCGATCTCGACGTCGACCTCGGTCAGCCGTACCCCGGCGAACTCGGGGAACGCGAACGGGAAGTTCTGCACCGTCAGCGAGGTCTGGAACAGTGGCGCGTGGCTGAGCTGCCGCTCCCCCACGGTGGCCCGCACGATCTGCTCGAACGGCACGTCCTGATTGGCGAAGGCCGCCATGCTGGTCCGTCGTGCCCGGTCCACCAGCTCGGTGAAGCTCGGCCGGCCGGACACGTCGAGCCGGATCGGCAGCGTGTTGACCAGACAGCCGACCAGGCGCTCCTCGGCGTCATCCATCCGGTTCGCCACCGGAACGCCGACCACCACCTCGTCCTGGCGCGCGTACCGGGACAGCACCGAGGCGTACGCGGCGAGCGTCACCGCGAACAGCGTCACGCCCCGCGCCCGCCCCCACTCCCCCAGCCGCCGCACCAGTTCCGGCTCGACCGGGCGGCGCAGCACCGCGCCGGTGGTGCCGAGCACGCTCGGGCGGGGGAAGTCGGTGGGCAGCGCCAGTTGCGGCACGTCGACCAGCGCCGCACGCCAAAAGTCGAGGCCCGAGCTGTCCCGTCGCCACGTCTCGTGCTGCCGTTCGGCGTACGCCAGGTAGGACTCGGCGGGCTCCTCGTAGGCGGCCACCGACCCGTCGACAGCGGCGTCGTACTCGGCGGCCAGGTCGCGCAGGAGCAGACCCACCGACCACCCGTCGCAGGCGATGTGGTGCACGAGCACCGCGAGGCCGTGCTCGTCCGGGCCCCAGGAGCGCAGGTAGGCCCGCACCACCGGCCCGTTGGCGAGGTCGAAGGGCTGCCGAGCCTGCTCGGCGACGAGCGTCCGCAGGTGGGCCTCCTGGGTGGCGCGATCGACCCACCCGTCGGCGGTGATGTCGACGTCCACAGCGGGCGTCGACGACACCCGCTGGGTGAGGACACCGTCGACCACCGCGAACGTGGTGCGCAGCGCGTCGTGCCGGGCGACCACCCGGGTCAGGGCCGCGCGAAGGGCCTCGGGTCGCAGCGCACCGCGCAGGTGCACCGCGAAGGCCACCACGTACGCCGGGTTTCCGGGCTGGAGCTGATCGAGGAAATAGAGGCGTTCCTGGGCGAAGGAAGCACGACCGGTACGAACCATGCACCGATCGTGCGGCCCGGCACGTCCCGCGCGGCAGAGCACGTTCTCCTGCCCCACCAGGAAAAGCTCCCGGTCGCGTCGGCGACACGTCGCCTCGGTCCCCGGGCACGGCGCGGCCCCGGCCCGACGCGGGTTGCCGTCAGACCGGGGCGGTGGTCGGCCGGTCAGTACTCGCCGCGCCCGAAGGCCGCCAGCTCGGCGGAGTGCAAGGGATTGCTGACGTACGTGGCGCCGATCGGGGCCGTCACCCGGCACCAGGCGTCGAGCCGGCCCACGTCGATGCCGGCGGCGCTCGCCAGCTCGTCGCGGCGGCGCACCATCTCCGCGCGGTCCAGACCCTCCAGCACGTAGTCCACGGCGTCGAAGCAGGGGTCACCGGCGCACGCCATCGGGTCGATCGCCACCAGGCCCCTGCCTCCGCCATTGAGCACGTTGCCGAGGTGCAGGTCCCCGTGCAGCAGCACGGTGTCGGTGGGCACCGCGAAAAGGTCGTCACGCAGCCGCTTGGACCCGCTCAGGTCGGCACCCCGGCGCGTCGCCGAGTTGAACAGCACGTCGATCCAGTCCGCCAGTTGACGGGGAGCGGCAGCCGGGTCGCCCGCGCCGTGCAGATCGGTGAGGAAGGCGGCGTACTCCCGCGGTGAGGGCGGCTGCGGCATCTTCTCCACGAGGGTGCCGGGGTGGATCGCTTCGAGCAGGACGGCGCCCTTGGCCGACTCCCGCACCGCCGGCACCCGTCCGCTGGAGGCGAACTGGCGCAGCATGTCTACCTCCTCCCGCACGGCGTAGCTGTCCGGGGACAGCTTGAGCACCGCGTCGCCGAGCGGGCCCACGCACCGGAACACCACCGAGGAGTTGCCGGACTTGAGCGGGTCACCGAGAGTTAACTCCCACTGCTCGACGAGGTCGTCGAGCCGCTGGCGCAGCGTGCCCACCCAGCGGTGCGCGGCCCGGCCGAACCGTGGCTCCAGTCGGTTGGCGATCGCGTCCAGGTCCAGGCTCATCCCGCTCACCCCCGCACCGACCGCGTGCCGGCGTACGCGGCCGCGCCCGGCGCCACGACACCACGCCTGCCGGTCAGCAGAACGCTGCCACCACGCACCACTGGTGAATGGGAGCCGGGCGGCCCGGGGCGCCCCAACCGCGCCCGGCGGGCGACCTCGATCGCCTCGTACCGGTCAGAAACGTTCAATTTGCTGAAGATGATGGAAATATGATTGCTGACCGTTTTCGGGGACAGATTCAGCTTCGCGGCGATCGCCACGTTGCGCATACCCGAGGCAATCAATTCCAGCACCTCCCGCTCGCGGGCTGTCAGCTCCGGGAAGAGCTGCTGATTGCGGGGCTCCAGGCTCAGTTGCCCGATGAGCTTGTCGGCCACCCGGGGGCCGAGGATGACCTCACCCGTCGCGAGGCCCCGGATCGTCCGGACGATGCCGTCGCCCGGGCAGCTCTTGAGCACGTAGCCCCGGGCGCCCGCCCACATGGCCGCGAGTATCGCGTGTTCGTCCTCGACCGCGGTGAAGACCAGCACCGCTGTCGAGGGCGACACCCGGTTGATCTCCTGGATCGTCACCCCCGCCTGGAACCCCGGCAGCTCGACGTCGAGAACGAGCACGTCGGGACGTGTGGCGGTGGCCAGCGCCAACGCCTCCCGCGCGGACGCCGCCTCACCTGTCACGGCGACCTCAGCCGACGGCGACAGCAGGGCGTGCAGGCCCCTGCGCACCACCGGCTGAGCGTCGGCCAGGACCACCGTCACCGCGTCGGGTTGTGTCTCCGCCGCGACTTCCTCCGGACACCGCCTCATGTTCCGAGTCAGTTCCGAGACCGAGCCAACGCTGACCATCTATCCACCTCACCCCGTCCGAACGGCCCGCGGTGTCTTAGTCGCGCGGGGAAACGCCGCGGTAGCGCCGACCCCGCGTCGTGATGAACATCTACTCACGGCCAACAGAACAACACAAGAAGTGATCCCGGGAACGGGCTCGGTCAGCCTTTTGACGCATCGAAAAACCGAACCAGACTTTCCATCTTGGCCCTGACGAAGCCGTCCACAGCGGACCTTTCACAGACGGTCGACGTGCCGCCGGCCCCGGGAGTCCACGGGAGAATTTCCCGGCCGATCCGGGACGTCGTCCCGTACGCACTACACCTGTCGCCCTGTCCGCCGGACACCGCCGTCGCCAGGATTGACCCATGCCCTTGTCACGAGTGACGGACGTTGTCGCCGGCCTGGTACCGACCGACCCGCTCCGCAGGAAGCTGATCGCGATCCGACTGGCCGAATCCATCGGCAAGGGAGTCTTCCTCAGCGGCAGCATCGTCTACTTCACGCTGCGTGTCGGACTCGACGCCCGGCAGGTGGGCCTGGGCCTGTCGGCCGCCGGCCTGTCCGCCTTCCTCTCCTCGGTCCTGTTCGGTGTGATCGCCGACCGGGTGGGCGCCCGCCGCCTGCTCGTCATCCTGTTCGCCGCGCTGGCGGTCGGATTCGGGCTCTACAGCCTCGTCGACAGCGCGACCGCCTTCTTCGCGCTGGTGGTCACCGTCGGCTTCCTCGAGTACGGCACCGGCCCGACCAACGGGGCCCTCATCGGCAACCTCGTGCCCGCCGAGGAGCGGGTGAAGCTCAAGGCCATGATGCGGTCGGTGTTCAACATTGGATTCAGCATCGGTATCGGCGTGGCGGCCGTCGCCGCCCTCAGCCAACGGCTGCTCGTGCTGATCCCCCTCACCACTGCCGCGTTGATGGCCGGCGCCGCGCTCCTCGTCACCCGCCTGCCCGACGTGCCGCCGCGTCCCGCACCGGTGGGCTTCAGGCGTTTCGCCGCAGTCCGCGACCCACGCTTCCTCGCGGTGATCGGCGTCTCGACGATCCTCGCCTCGCACGTCAGCATCATCCTGGTGACGATGCCGCTCTGGGCGCTCAACCGCACCGACCTGCCGCACTTCCTGATTCCTCTGCTGCTGATCGTCAACACCGCGTTCGTCATCCTGTTCCAGGTACGGGCCAGCCGGGGCGCGGACACCGTGCACGGCGCCGGTCGGCTCGCCCGGCGCTCCGGCTACTGGCTGGCCGGCGGCTGCGCGGTCCTGGCGGTGACCGCGCTCGACGACAACGTGGTCCTGGCGTCCGTGGCGATCGTCGCCGCCGTGCTGATCCTCTCCGTGGCCGAGGTGATGCAGGCCGCCTCCGGTTGGGGGCTCGCGTTCGGCCTCGCCCCCGAGCACGCTCAGGGCGAGTACCTGGGGGCGTTCGACCTGCACGTGATCACGCAGAACATCATCGGCCCGGCGGCGCTCTCCGGCCTGGTCATCGCCTTCGGCTTCTGGGGATGGCTGGGCATCGCCGTCGCCGCGCTCGTCGCCTCGGCGCTGATCATTCCGGCCGCCAACCACAGCGCTGTCACGCTGGTCCGCGAGACGGCCCCGGCCTCCACGACCTGAGAGGGTGGTTCGGGAGGTGCCGTTCGGTGTGAAGAGCCCGGCGAGGTCCTGCCAACGGTGATGGTCGGCGTAGCGGACGTACCGGGCCATGACGCCCGACACCTGCGGCTCGCGCCCGAGCAGGAGGGCACCTCACCGCGCACCAGCACGTCCGCAACCCGTTTGCCGGTCGACGAGCGGGCCCCCAGAAGCCGGCCCGGTCGGAGACAGTCGCGAGCCGGTCCTTGAGAGCCTTGTGCTTGTCCGACTCGACGCCGGGTGGTCCCTCGCGGCGGAGCGGTTGAGGTGTACGGCCTGGCGAAGCCCCGGTCCCGTCCGGACTCCCCTGCATCCCCCCGTTCACCTTCGTCGCCGGTATCGGGCCGGCCCTGATCTTCGTTCGCGCCCGGTCACGAACGACCGCGCGCGGGCCGCCGTGTGATGCAGTCCGGGACAAGGCCACCTCGGCTTTCGCCCGAGCGCTGGCCCATGGCGGGAGGAGTTGCCGGAGTAGCCCTCTACACGGATCGGATCCAGGTAACGGACCGGGACGCGATCGTGCACCGTGATTGTGCTGGTGCGGGCGCAGGAAACGCGGGTGCCCAGGAGCAGGATGTCGAAAAGGTCGCTGATGGCATTGACGCGGAACTTGCCGTCGCCGGTGCCGACGAGGCCGGAATGGCAGTGGACGCAGCGGTACGCGAGCAGGGCAGGGGGCGTGCGCCGATGGGTCCAGGACGAGACGATATGAGGATGCGTAGACATGATCCCTCTGAAGACCTGACGGAAGGCATGGGAGAGGAGCCGACGGCGACGTCGGCGACCGATGCACGGGGAAGGTGTCAGGGCTAAAGAGCAGGCGGCGTCACGCGGGGTGAAGTCCCTCCGTGAGTGGGTCGGAGAAGAAGGATCCACGTGCAAAGTAGGGCGGGACGGGCCGGCGAGCCACCCTTTTTCATGATGACCAGCACTGCGGGTCGGAGTCGGCGAAAAGGCGAACTTCGCCTGGGACTTCCAGTCGCCGCCCGTTCGCCAAAAGGGACCACAAGAACATCGTGTCCTGGCACGTGGACGACAAGGGACCCTCCGGGAAGGCCACCCGTGCAAACCCTGACCCGCCGCGCCCTCAACCGCGCCACCCTCGACCGGCAGTTGCTCCTGCGCCGCGCCGACCTCACTCCGCTGCAGGCCATCGAGCACCTCGTCGGCCTGCAGGCCCAGACCCCGCACACCTGGTACGTGGGGCTGTGGAACCGGCTCACCGAGTGCCGACCCGAGGACATCGGGGCGCTGCTCACGCAAGGACGGGTAGTGCGGATCGCTCTCATGCGCTCGACGGTCCATCTCGTCAGCGCGTCCGACGCGCTGGCGCTACGCCCGCTCGTACAGCCGGCGTTGGACCGCGACCTGTTCGCCAACCACACACACGGCCGGTCCATGCGCGGACTGGATACCGCAGAACTCGTCGCTGCAGGCCGGGAACTCCTCGACGAGCAGCCGCGCACCCCGGGCGAACTGGGCCGGTTGCTGGCTCAGCGGTGGCCAGATCGGAACCCCGCCAGCCTCGCCTACGCGGTTCGCAACCTGCTGCCGGTCGTGCAAACCCCGCCGCGCGGCGTGTGGGGCGCCAGTGGCCGAACCGTCCACGCGCCGCTCGAATCGTGGGTCGGCGCGCCGCTGCGCACCGACCAGCCGATCGACCAGATGCTCCTGCGATACCTGGCCGCGTTCGGCCCGGCGACCGTACGCGACGCGCAGACCTGGTGCGGTCTCACCCGGCTGGCGGAGGTGCTCGACCGGCTCCGGCCCCGCCTGGCCACGTTCCGCGACGAGAACGGCGTCGAACTGTTCGACCTACCCGACGCACCCCGACCCGACCCCCAGGTCAGCGCGCCTGCCCGGTACCTGTACGACTTCGACAACCTGCTGCTGTCTCACCACGACCGGTCCAGGGTGGTCACCGACGGCCTCCGCCAGCAGAACTTCGTCCCGCACGGTCCCGTCCCCCGCCTGGTACTCCTCGACGGCTTCACCGCAGCAACCTGGACGTTCACCACGGCACGAGGCGCGGCGTCCCTGACCGTGCACCCATTCGAACCACTGTCCGCAGCCGACCGCGAGGCATTGACCACCGAGGGCAGCGAGCTGCTGGACCTACTCGCCCCCAAAGCGTCACACGAAATCCGTTTCGCCGCACCGACCTGAGGACCGCACTGCCGACAATGGAGGACACGCTGCCGCGAAATGCGGCAACCCGGGCGGGCAAAGCCGTGCACGGGTCATGGGTCGTTCCTGAGACCGGGGCGCCGAGGCCGACGCCTTCGCGCGCAGGACGCTGCACACACTCTGACCTGTGGAAACCTGGATCTGCGGCAAGGGTGGGTGCGGTTGAGTGCAGCCCGATGCCGTTGGCCGATTCTCAAGGCCGTTCAGGGCACCCGGCTGCTCCCAACCTGCTCCCCCGAATCGCGGGGACCACCGACCGCCGAAGGGTCGTGAGCTGCCGAACGTCCAGGGCTGGACGTCGGTGGAAAGGTTGATCCGGATCCCCGTGTTGCGGACAGTGCCTGGCGGAACGTCAACGCGGTGACACGGTTCAGCTTTCCCACACAGTGCGAGCTCATCACCGCGATGGAAGCTGGCTGGCCACGCGGAGGAGTCAGACGCGACGCGCTCGACGCCGAGCTTGCTGATCGCTACGGCGCCACGCGTACTCCCAGTTTCTGGGTGGCAAGAATGCTCGCTGCGGTCGAGCCGTACCGTCATCCGTCTTGATTGCGCCCAGCGCGCTGAGGTGTCGTGGCCGCGGACTAGGCAGTCGCGGCCGGGGCATACTCGGGCTCGCGACCGTCGCTCGCATTTGTGGCGTTGTTGCGGTCCGCTGTGGAACGCCGTACCACCAGCGCCAGCCCGGCGAGGACGGTCGCGGCTGCGACCAGCTCCGTCGGTCCGACGGGCTCGTCGAGCAGCAGCCACGCCGCGCTGAGCCCGAAGACCGGCACCAGGAGGCTGAACGGCGCCACTCTCGCGATCGAGTACTGGGCGATCAGCCGGTTCCAGATACCGAAGCCGACGAGGGTCGACACGTACGCGACGTACGCCACGGCTAGCAAGCCGCGCCACGACAGACCGGTGATCGCACCCAGCACCGCCTGTCCGCCGTCGACAACGCCGGCCAGGCCGAGCAGCGGCAACGGCGGCACCAGGCTCGACCAGACCAGCAGCGAGAGCGGTCGCGTCTCGTCGCTGGCCCGCATGACCAGGTTTGCCAGGGCCCAACTGGCCGCCGCGAACAGCGTCAGCACGAAGCCGATCACGGAAGCGTGGCCGCCGCTGTGGACCGCCAGCAAGCCGATCCCGACCGATCCGACCAGCACGCCGGCCACCTGCGCCCGCGCCGGCCGCTCGCCCAGCACCGCCGCCGCCAGCAGCACCGACATCAGGGCCTGCGCCTGCAGCACCAGCGAGGCCAGACCGGCCGACATGCCAGCCGCGAGCGCCGTGAACAGCGCGCCGAACTTCAGGACGCCGAGCACCAGCCCGTAGGCGACCACGTAGCGGAGCCGGGCGCTGGGGCGCGGCACCAGGAACACCAGCGGCACCGCCGCCGCGACGAAGCGCAGCGCGGTCAGCACGAGCGGCGGCAGGTCGCGCAGGCCCAGCTCGATGGCGACGAAGTTGACGCCCCAGATCGCGGCGACGAGCAGGGCGAGAAGTCGGTGTGATGCTTTCATGCCGGCTACGCTGCCCGAGGCAACGCTTAAGGACCAGTTCAACGTTCTTCATTGCTGCTGTAGCGTGGCTACATGGATCTTGATGTACGCCGGCTCCGCGTGCTGCACGAAGTCGCGCTGCGCGGCAGCGTCACCGCCGCCGCCGCGGCGCTGCACGTCACTCCGTCGGCGGTCTCTCAGCAGCTCGTCCAGCTTTCCCGAGAGGCCGGGCACGAGCTTGTCGAGCGGGCCGGGCGCGGGATCGTCCTCACCCCGGCCGGCCAGGTTCTGGCCAGCCACGCGAAGGACGTGCTGGGCGCGGTGGAGCAGGCGGTGGCCGGACTCGCCGCGCTCCGCCACGGCGTCAACGGTACGGTGCGGGTCGGCGCGTTCGCGTCCGCAGCCGGCGCGCTGGTGGCTCCCTCCGCCGCCCGCCTACGGGCGAAGCACCCGGAGCTGGATGTGCGGGTGATCGAGGCCGAAGACCAACAGAGCCGCCTCGACCTGCGCTCCGGCACCCTCGATGTGGCGGTGCTGCAGGAATACGACCACGTGCCCGCGCCGCTGGTCGACGACCTGGACCGGCATCCGGTCACCACAGACCCGATGCACCTGATCACCCCGGTCCGGTGGCGTCGTCACACCGGCCGGCTGACCGAGCTGAGCGACGTGCCATGGATCGCCAGCGCCGAGCACACGCCGTGCCTGCGGTCCACATTGCACGCTTGCCGGCTCGCCGGCTTCGAGCCGGACATCCGGCACCGTGCCGTCGACTTCGCGCTCACGCTGGACCTCGTCGCGGCCGGGCTGGGCGCCGCGCTGGTGCCGGAGCTGGCGCTGCGCCACGTGCCACTCGGGGTGCACGTGGAGCCACTGGTCGAGCCGGTCACCGAGCGACGGATCTTCGCAGTCACTCGCGCCCTCGGCGGCACGCCGCAACGGCCCGCGGTGGACGCCCTCCTGGCGGAGCTATGCGGCTCGGCCGGCGTCCCCCGTGGACAGCGCCGGCCGATCATCGCCTGATGTACGGCTGATCTTGGTTCCCAGAACGGCGAAAGGGTCGACCCGATTTGGCGCTCATCACTCCCTGTCACCCTTCGTCAAGGATTGGGCGGGGTTTTCGGTGTAAACGGGGGTGCCACACAGAATCCCGCCAGGTCTGTTCGCCCCCGCTGGCCCTGCCGCCGTGTGGCGCCTGCCTCACGGCATGGGTGCTGACCGAGTCTGTGGCAGCCCTTCCTCGGTCAGCGCAACCGTCAGCCGCCTTCACCGACCCGACCACCGCCTGCCTGGTTTAGTGCGGTCAGCAGGTGCACCTGGGTCCCGGTCGGCCCACTGCCGCGCAGTGACTTGCCGTCGACCGCGATCACTCGCCTGCCGGCCCCGGTCAGAACCGCCCGGCTGAGCAGCCAGCGGCACACCGCAGTATCGAGGGCGCCGGCGTCGATACCGGTCAGTACCCGGGACAGGGTGCTGTCGTCAGGCACCCGCCGGGCAACGGTGAACGCGTCGCGGGTTGCACCGAGACGATCCCACGCCGCGTCCGGCAGGTCGGCGGCCCATTCGACGATCTCCGCGACGCGGCTCGATCTCGAAACCACCGCCGCGATCGCGATCGTGAGCAGTCCCGGCAGCGGATGGATCCGGCCGCCGGCGTCCCGCGGGTCCGGAACCCGGGCGAGGGCCTGCAGCAACCCTGGCCTGTCCTGTTTCGGAAGCGGCGAGATGCGCCGCTACACCGATCGCGACTCCTGCGTGACAAGACGCCTTGATAAACAGCGTAAGTCCCGGCTACCAGAACGGCATTGATCGAGGTCTTGACTCTATGCGCCGCCCTGCTCATGATTTACTGCGGCGGTTCAACAGTGAGGGTCAATGTGATGACGCAGGTAGAGCCACCGGCAGGAGGCCCCACATCAGCCGCCACTCTCAGCGAGCTTGGAAAAAATGGCCGACTCGCGCGTGCCGGTTCAGGCACGAGGAATTGGCTGACACGTGGGGCCCATCGGCGGGAACTGAGCATCGCGGGCCTCGGTTCAGTGCTCCTCGCTGTCGCGATGATCTGGCTGATTCCGCCGTACGCGGTTCGCGCGATGACTGCCGGCGCCAGGACTGCGCCGATCGCCGACCCGGCCCACACCATCGTCGGTGACGCGGGTGACCCGACGGCCCAAGCATGGCTGGTGGGATGGGGTGGCCACGCTCTCACCCACGGCCTGCGTGGCCTGTGGGATACCAACGCTTTCTATCCCGACAAGTACGGTCTGGCCCTGAACGACAGCCTGCTCGGCTATGCCCCGGCAGGGCTGATAGGCAGCGGTGTAGTCGGCGCCGTGCTGCGCTACAACATCCTGTTCGTGCTGGCTTTCGCGCTCGCCTTCCTCGGCGGCTACGCGCTCCTGCGCCAACTTGGCGCGAATCAGGTCGCCGCCGCGGTAGCCGGGGCCGCCCTCGCCTACGCGCCTTGGCGCTACGGCCACGCCGGCCATCTGAATATTCTCTCCACCGGTGGCATCACTCTGGCCCTGGCGATGCTGGCGCGCGGCCACGGACTCTCGTTCACCCGCGGCTACCTTCCCGAACGAGTCCGACCGGGATGGGCGTTCGCTGGCTGGCTGGTCGCGGCCTGGCAGGTCAGCCTAGGCTTCGGCGTGGGGCTGGGATTCGTATACGTCCTCGCCGCCCTCTCCCTGATCACACTGACAGCCTGGCTGATCCACCGCCCACGCCTTGGCCTCCGGCTGATCGTCAGTGATCTGATCGGGGGGCTGGTCTTCACCGCGGTGACCGGATACTTCGCTTACGCGTACCAACAAGTCCGCGAGCTCAACCCCACTGTCACCCGGGACTGGGACTACGTCGCGTACTTCTCTCCGACACTGCGCGGACTTCTCGTGGCGCCGCAGTCCTCCCTGCCCTGGGGCACCCTGCACAACGACGCCCGCATCGCTCTTGGTGGGGCACCGACTGAGAAGGTGCTGCTGTGCGGGTACGCACTGTATCTACTGGCCTTCGCCGGCCTCTTCCTGTCCCGCTGGTCACCGACGCAACGGCTTCTGCTGCTGCTTGGGACGGTCGTCGGAGTGCTGCTCGCGCTGGGCACGAACGGGCCGATCTACCGCCTGCTCTATCTTTACGTGCCCGGGTTCGATGGATCCCGTACACCAGGCCGGTTGATCTTGTGGCCCACTCTCTGCCTGGCCATCCTCGCGGCCGGCCTGGTTACCCACCTGGCCGACGTGGCTCGCAGGGGCGCCAAGCCGAAATGGTCGGTGGGAGAGGCACGGCTACTGACCGTTCCGTTGCTGGTCCTCGTGCTCGCTGAGGGCCTGCCTGACCTGGACCACCCCCAAACCCCAGCCAAACCGGCCGCGATGGCGCTAGCCTCCGCGCACGCCCCGATCATGGTATTGCCATCCAACGACGGCATCGACCTCCACGTCCTACTGTGGTCGACCGACGGTTTTCCCGCCATGGTCAACGGTGCGGCCAGCTACACCACACCCAACCGTCAGGCGATCCGCGACGTCATGACGACCTTCCCCAGCCAGCCGGCCTTGGATCAGCTGCACCAGCTCGGCATCCGCAGCGTCGTCCTGCTGCGCGACCGGGTCCAAGGCACCCCATACGAACCACTGCTCAACATCCCCGACGTACCCGGCATCACCCGCCATGACGTCGGGCCAGACGTGGTTTACACCATCGACACCAACACGAAGTGATGTTGGGCGTGCCCTCGCCGTGGGCTTCGGCCTGGCCGGCATCCAGGACGAAGACCTGATCCGTATCACCGGGACCCGGCGGACGATCGAGGAGTGCTTCCAGGCCGCCCAGACCGAGGTCGGCCTGGACCACTACCAGGTGCGTCGATACGACGCTGGTACCGCCACATGACGCTCGCTCTGTGCGCCCACGCCTACCTCGCCGTCACCGCCGCCCACGCCAAAAACGGGGCGCCGAATCCAATCACGGCCTCATACCCCTCCCCCTCGGCGAGGTCCGACGTATCCTGGCACACCTGATCACCACCAACCGACCCATCGACCACACAGATCGATGGCCATGAGGGCGACGCCGTCACCAATACCGCGCCAAACCCGCCCACTACCAGCGAAGACTCCAACTCCACCAGGTACGGCTGGAGTATTACGGCAAGGACCAGGGGCCAACTGGCGGTCCTGCCGCAAATCGAAGGCTCATCCGGCCGCCCGATGCAGCGACATCTGCAGCGCTTGACGCGCAATCAAGAGCAGACCTGCCGGTGCGTGCCAAGGACTCGTGGAGTGTCGAGTCGTATCGCAGTGCCGCAGCCCGCTGCACGACTACTCGATCGAACGCCGTCATGCCCCATGGGTGACGTCCGCCGACGTCCAGGCGCTGAACCAGGTCGCGGCGGCGGTGGTATCCCAACAACCCGGACTACCGGATGTGGCGAACGGATCTGCCACGACGGAACCACCCACCGCACTGCTGGAGATCACCTCAATCGGGCCACGAAACGACTGGTTCTTCCCACCCCGGGAATCGGTGGAACGGCTTCTGCTCGCCTTAGCCCTGCACGGGCACGAAGTCGGCGCAAGCGTCGCCACCGAGGCAGGGGTGCCCGCCTGGAACGGCTCGGGACGGTGGAGCGGCCCGATCCAGGCCCCGGCCGGATCGCATCACCCGGTGACTTTGACGGTCGAGTCACTCACCGTCGCCGTCACCACGGCCCGTCGCCTCGCCGCTCGCTGCCACGAGAGCAGGCATGACGGGGTGAACGGCAACTACAGGACCCGTTCGAGCACGAGACCCGCCGCACCGACCCGCGCTGCGACGGGGCAAGACGCAGCATGTGACAGGCCCAGCTATGCACACGTAGCGCGCGTCTGTTCATAGGAACAGGCTGGTGCTGTGAAGCGACGTTGGGGATGGGAAAATAGGAGGGCGCAGTAGCCTCAGGTAGCGCGGATCGGGAGGGAACTGAGAGTGGATGTGAACGTGCCGGAGTCGATGACGCCTTGGCTCCGGGGTCAGACCGATGAGGCAGCGCTTGAGCAGGTGTCGCAGGAACTGACGGTCGGTGATGTGGCGTCACTTGTCGGCGTTACCGTGCGGACCTTGCATCATTGGGATGCAGTGGGTCTGGTTCAGCCCCGAGGCCGCACGCCGGGAGGGTATCGGGCATATTCAGCCGTAGACGTAGGGCGCATCCATCGAGTGCTCGTCTACCAGGAACTCGGGTTCGCCCTGACGAAGATTGCCGCGCTTCTAGACGATCCCGCTGTGGACGAGACGGAACAGCTTCAGCAGCAACGGCGACTGCTCGAAGAGCGGATCACGAGGCTTCGGCAGATGGCTGACGCCGTCGATCAGGTCTTGGCATCGAGCACGGCGGGAGCCACGCTCACCGCGCAGCAGCAGGCGGAGATCTTCGGTCAGGGCTGGCGTGAGGATTGGGCGGAAGAAGCACGCGAACGCTGGGGAGACTCCGACGAGTGGGCGCAGTTCGAGCGGAACGCGGCGGTGTTCTCGGAGGACGACCGGAGACGGATGCAGGCCAATGGTGATGCCCTGTATTCGGAACTCGCGGCAGCGAAACGCTCTGGTGTCGCACCCGGCAGCGATGAGGCCAACGACCTAGCGGAGCAGCATCGAGAGATGATCGGTCAACTCTTCGCCTGCACCCATTCGATGCAGGTGTGCCTTGGACAGCGCTACGTCCAGGACGCACGATTCAGCGCCTACTTCGACGCGCGAGAACCAGAGCTTTCCTCGTGGCTTTCCGAAGTCATCGATGCGAACGCGCTGCGCCACGGCGTCGATCCTGCCAACGCTCGGTGGGAGTAGGCGCGCGCCCTCCCGCATCTTGACCCCGACGTCGCGTGAGGGCCCACGCTTCTGCGCATGGAGGCAGCGACGATTGCGAGCGAGACGCGTGAACCGGCGACGGTGCAAACGATCGACAGCACACGCCACCCGGTCGTTCGGCGCATCGCCGACGTGCTGCGCAACCGCTCCGAGAGACCGAGCATCTTCGTCCTCGACGATCTGGAGAACATCGAGCAGGCCATCGCCTGCGGGGTCGAGGTGGACACCCTGTACCTCTCGGCCTCCGCCGACCCTTCTACGTTCGTCGGCATCGACGCAGACGTGCCGCGCTACGTCCTTGACGACAGTGTGGCGCGAACGCTGTTCGGGGAGCAGAAGCGTTCGCGCGCCTTTGCGCTGGCGCGTGCACCGAGACGTCCCAGACTCCGCGACCTGATCGGAACGACGGGTGACATCATCATCCTCGACGGGGTGCGGATCGTCGGCAACATCGGAGCGATCACGCGGACGGCCTGCGCGCTCGCCGCGGCGGGCATCGTGCTGGTCGACAGCGGCCTGCGCACGATATGGGATCGCCGCCTGATCCGCGCCAGTCGCGGATTGGTGTTCGCGACCCCTGTCGTGCTCGCGACTCGCGCGGAATGCGCCGAGTTCATTCGGCAGGAGGGGCTCGTGCTCGCCGCGCTCTCGGCCGATGCTGTCGAACCGCTGAGCTCGATCCGCACGGCGCGAGAACGTCTCGCGCTCGCGATGGGCAGTGAGCGCGAGGGAGTGTCGCGTGAACTGGATGCGCTGACCACATACCGATACTCGATCCCTATGGCTTCGAACGTGGAGTCCTTGAACGTCTCGGTCACCGCAGGTATCGCCCTCTTCGAGCACAGAACCGGGGAGCACCAGGACTCCCGATTGCGCGAGGTCGGTGGTCGTCTGTGACGGGTCGATGGTCCTTGAGAGCAGTGATCGCGGCTCACCAGGATGTCAGCGACCTCCCGCTCAGGCCTCCGGGGTCAAGGCAGCACATTCCCGAACCCAGCCCGTCCCCGCCCGCATGAGCAAACTAGTCGAAGAGGCCCAGCTCCCGATGGTGGGCGCGAGCCCTCGCATCCCCAAGCCGCACGATGACGCGGTAGTCGGCTTTCGGGATGCTCCACAGGATGCTCTCCGCTGTCGTCGTCATGTTGCGCGCCGCCCTGTCGCTCAGCTCCGGCGCGTGAGCACGGCGATCCGCGAACTCGTGTCATGGGGATTGGTCCGCACGATCCCACAGCCGGGCAGTCGTCGCTTCCTCGTCGAGGCGGCCGACGGATTCGAGCAGCTCCTCGCCGCCAGCCATCAGCGCACTCGTACCTTCACCCGCACGCTGCGTGCTGTCGAGGAACTCACCGAGAACGCTCAAGCGGCGGACCGCCCTCGCGACATCACGGACCTGTTCACGTCCTACGTCGACGCCGGCGAACAAGTCCTCCGCCAACGTCCGCAACGGCACACGAACACACAGGGAAGCTCATGCTGATCTTCATCACCGCCGCCGTTCTTCTCCTCATCGTCGGGGGCGTCGCCTTCGCTGCCCGGCGGACGATGCATCCGCCCGTCCCGCGCCCGGCAACCGGCAAGATCACCGTCGCGGCGATCGGCGACAGCAACACCTATGGCGCAGGTGTGCTGCTCAAGGGCCGCAACAGATGGTCCTATCCGGCCCAGCTCGCCCAGATGCTCGGCGACCGGTACCAGGTGCTCAACTACGGACTGAATCGGCGCACACTTCAGCGCAACGGTGATTGGCCCTATGCCGCGAACCGATTCGCCGAGGCGTCTCTAGGAGCGCGCGCCGACATCGTCCTCATCATGCTGGGAACGAATGACGCACGAGGCGACAATTGGAACGCGAAGGCGTACGAGTCGGAACTCGCCGACTTCGCCGCCCGCTACAGCGCCGACGGCACGTCGACCGTCTACCTCCTGACGCCGCCGGTCGCGTTCTCCAATCGCCGCGCCGTTTCCGAACGCATCGTCGCGGAAGAGGTCGCGCCGATCGTGCGTCGCGTCGCCGAGCAGCACAGCCTCCCGCTCATCGACATCTTCGATGTCACCGAACGAGGCGTCACAACTCACCGCGACGGCATCCACCTTGACGCCGCCGCAAGCAGACTCGTCGCGGAAACGATCGCGGCTACCATCGGTCCCGAACAGGACCGCACGAGCGGATGACTCATCAAGCCTCCCGAGAAATGGTGCGTATGCCTGCTTGGTTGTTCACCCTGCTCGCCGCCGCGTTCGTGCTCTACACCGACGACTACGTGATCGCCGGAGTCCTGCCCGAACTCGCCGCCGATCTGGAAGTCAACGAAGGCCAGGCCGGGCAACTGATCACCGTGTTTTCCCTGAGCGTCGCCATCGCAGCACCGGTCACAGCCGTCGTCCTCGCGGACGTGCCTCGCCGAAGACTGTTCACGACCGCGTTACTGGTCTTCATCGCCGCGAACATCGGCGCAGCGACCACGGAGTCGTTCGCGGTCTTGACGACGCTGCGCGTGGCTGCTGCGCTCGCGGCCGCGGCGATGACCCCGGCGCTGTTCGCGTTCACCGCACGCCACGCACCACCGCAGAAGGTTGGCAGGTACATCGCCATCGTCTCGCTCGGCGTCACCGGATCGATCGCCGCCGGGGTGCCGTTCGGCACCTGGATCGGCGGCACCCTCGGATGGAGAGCCACCTTCGCGACGATGGCCCTCGCCGGTACTCTCGTCCTCATCCTCTTGCTCGATACCCTGCCCCGCTGCGAGGAAACCGACGGCGCGCCACGGCTGGCCGATCAGTTCCGCATCCTGCTGCGGGCTCAGATCTCACTCGGATTGCTGGCGAACTGCCTGCTCATGACCGGCTCGATGATGATGCTCACCTACCTCGCCCCATATCTGTCCGCGACCACGACAGCAGGCATTGAGCAACGCGCACTCGCATTCAGCCTCTCCGGAATCGCAGGCATCGCGGGCATCTGGCTCGGTGGAATCGCCACCGACCGCCTCGGCGCAGACCGAACCCTGTTGATCGGTATCGGTACGATCGTCGCCGCGATGGTCGTGCTCTGGGTGCTCTGGACAGCCAGGCCCGCTCCACTGCCGCTCGTGCTGGTCACGGCGACGCTGTGGGGCGGTATGGCGTTCTGGAACTCGCCAGCAATCCAAGCCCGCCTGCACCACCTCGCCGGTCCTGTCTCCGGGCAAGCCTTGGCGCTGAACACTTCCGGCACTTACCTCGGGGTATCCATCGGAGCCGCGACAGGAGGCACCATCCTCACCACCGCCGGAGTGAGCGCCCTCCCGCTCACGGCAGCAGGCTTCGCGATCGCTGCACTTCTTGTGCTCACCCTCGCCCGCAGCGCTACTCGAATCCCCGCGACTGGCTGATCGTGAGCAAGCCACCTCGTGCGCGAACGACAGCCGCCACCCGTCAAACGCGCAGACCGCTGGTTGACGACCTCGAAGCCAGCGAGACGGCGGCGTTCACCAAGCCGATCCGGGCGCTCAGGTAGTGGAATCCAGGCGTCAAGAATTCCTATTGCCGCGAGAATCCGCACGGTTCCGACTCGTAGCCCATGAAGTCCCCCTTTCCCGCAACACCACGACGGTTGCGTCGGCCTCACGTCCCTTCGTCTGGTAAAGGTTCATCAGCTGGACCTCGCGCGGGTTGAGCGACCTGCGGGAACTGAGTGCGCTTCACCTGCACTGGCTGTCCGCATACGACCCCGAGCAGAACGGCTCCGCGCCGCCGGGCTGGCATCGCGACTTCGCTGACGCCGGCAGCGGCTCCGTGACTGGGTCGCGGCCTCGGGGACCCGGCGCCCCGGCACAGACCCGACCGGCCGGCTGCGGGGCATCGCCGACACCCTCGCCTCGGCGTTCGCCATCCACACGGGCCGCAACCGGCTCACCCACCGCGCCCGAATGCCCGCCCCGGTGGCAGTCCTCGCCGCCCGCCGCCTCGGCCCCGGATTCCTGACCTCCGCCCCGGAACTCGCCGCCCTCGCCGCCCTGCCGCAGGACCTCGCCGTGCCCGGCCTCGACCGGGCGCGGGCCGCGTCCATGCCGGCACCGGTCGCCGTCCCCGGGCTCCGGCAAGACCACTCTGCTGGTCAACATGGCCCTCGACGACATCAAGGCAGGCCGCGGCACCGTCGTCATCGACCCGCACGGCGACCTCGTCCTGGACATCCTCGACCGGCTCCCCGCAGGCATCGCCGACCGCGTCGTGCTCTTCGACCCCGACCAGGACAACCCGCCGACGCTGAATCTCCTCGAAGGCGACGACCCCGACCTGGTCGTCGACAACCTCGTGTCGATCTTCGGGAACATCTTCGCCAAGGCGTGGGGGCCGCGGATGGACGACGTCATGCGAGTGGCCTGCCTGACTCTGCTGCGCCACAACAACGTCACCCTGCAGCACATCCCCCCGCTGCTCAACAGCCCCCAATTCCGCTCGGCGATGACGGTGGACCTCGACGACCCGGCCGGGCTCAGCGGCTTCTGGCAGTGGTACGACAGCCTCGACGACAGCCTCCGCTCGCAGGTCATCGAACCGGTCCTCGCCCGGCTGCGCGCGTTCCTACTGCGCGATTTCGTCAAACGCACCATGCGCTACCCGAAGTCGAGCTTCGACATGGGCCGCGTCCTCGACGGCGGAGTGCTGCTCATCCGCATCCCCAAGGGCGTGCTCGGCGAGGACACCAGCCGGCTGCTCGATGCTGCTGCGCGAGGTGATGACCCCGACGCCGCTGCGCGACGAGTGGAGCGAGGACACACGGTGGTGCTATCCGGGGATCCGCGCACAGGTCGTGGTGACGTGGCTGCGAAAGAACTGGCGGGTATGCAGTACCTGTTGGCCACGAGACCCTGGCCTCGGCCCTGGGTCCTCCACGGGTAAGGCCGGGAACGGTAGACCGAATCGGCCGGAGAGCAATGACCTCCGAGATGCGCGCGGAACACCGCCTCCGGCCGTTCGGGTCGGCGTGGCCTTCCGATGTCAGATCCGGGTCATGGTGGAGGCGTATCCGCCTCCACCGGGGTAGGTCCATGCGCCGGTAACCGTGGTGTCGTCGGCGCTGAACGTGCCCTCGTAGTAGGCGGGACCGCCCTTCGCGCCAGCCCAGATGGTCAGCTTGTCGCCGACGAGTTCGTAGACGTAGTCGAAAGTGTTGCCGGCCGCGTCGTAGAACCGCGACACCACGTCCGCACCGACCGGCTCGCCGAACGGGTGTAGGTGTCCGATGACCTCCAAGCCGGTGACCGGCTGCCCGAACTGGCTGAGTTCCACGTGCTGGAGCAAGAAGAACCGGCCGGCCATCCACTCGTACCGCACGGTTCCCTCGGCGCCGCCGGTCACCGACCAGGTGCCGACCAGACGGTCCAGGGCCTGCAGTTCGACGCTCGGCTCGGTGTTCTCAGACATCGTGTCCTCCTTGGTGAATGCTTGCCGGTACCTCGAAGGCGGCACCCACGCTTTGACACCCACTGGGCGTAACTCAGGTCACATCGTGGTCGTGTCGGAATCCCCGGATCGGCCACGAGGTAGCGGCAGGAACTCACCAAGGAGGAAGTCATGGCCCCCGTCGCCGCCACCGTTCCCGCCGTCCGCCGCTCGTCTGACCGGCTGCTCCTCGCCGGAGCCCTTGCCGGGCCGGTCTTCTTCGCCTCGGCCGTGACGCAGATGCTCACTCGTGAGGGCTACAACATCACGCGGCACCCGATCAGCCAGCTCGCCACCGGTAGCCTCGGCTGGATCCAGATCACCACGTTCGTGCTCGCCGGTCTCGGCGGCCTGGCGCTCGCCGCCGGTATCCGGCGCACGCTCACCGAGGGAACCGGCCGGCGTGTGCTGCCGATCTTCGTCGGGATCTTCGGTGCCGGTCTCGTCGCGGCCGGCGTGTTCACCATGGATCCGGAGCGCGGCTTCCCGGTCGGGACCCCCGACGGGCCGGTCGACCAGATGTCCTGGCACAGCATCGCGCATTCGGCCGCGGCCGCCATCGCCTTCACCGCACTGGCCATCGCCGCCATCGTGCTGACCGTCCGCCACGTCCGTCGTCGGGCCGCGCTGCCGGCGGTGCTGAACGGCGTCGCCGCGCTCATCCTGCTGCTGCCCATGTCGCCGAGCCACATGAGCATCCAGATCGCCGTGAACGGCCTGGTCGCCTTCACCTGGACGACGGTCCTCGCCCTCTCCCTGCACCGTTCGTCCTGACCGGCGTAACGTGATCTCCCGCGCAACAACAAGGATGACCATGAAGTATCTGCTGCTCAGCTACACGCCGGCCGCCGCCTGGGACGCCGCGACCGCCGACACCCCGTCCAAGGAGGCGCTGGCCGCGTTCGCCGCGTACCAGCAGTTCGAACAGGAACTGATCAAGACCGGCGAGTTCGTCAGCAGCGAGGGTCTTGGCCACCCGGCCATCAGCACGACGGTCCGCAAGAGCCCGGCCGGCGTGGTGGCGACCGACGGGCCATTCATCGAGCTCAAGGAGGTCCTGGCCAGCTTCGCGGTGATCGACGTGGCCAGCCAGGAACGCGCCGTCGAGATCGTCTCGAGGATGGTCGAGGTGCTGGGAGAACCAGTGGAGATCCGGCCGATCATGGGCACGGACTTCGCGGCATGACCGATTCAGCTGAATGCTGCCATCCGGAAGCGACAAACCGGGAGGGCACAAGAACGGCAGACCCGGCGTGACGCCGGACGTCGAGCACCTGCTGCGCACGGAGGCGCCGCAGGTGCTCGGCGCGTTGGTGCGGCGCTTCGGCCACTTCGACATCGCCGAGGATGCGGTACAGGAAGCACTGCTCGTCGCGAGCCGGACGTGGCCGACCAACGGCGTGCCGGAGAACCCGCGCAGCTGGCTGATCCGGATCGGCTACCGGCGAATGGTCGATCTGCTCCGCACCGACCAGGCCCGACGCCGGCGCGAGCAGCACGCGGGCATGACCGAGCTGGCGATGCAGGACCCGGCCCGCCAGGCGCACCCTCCGCTGGAGACCGACGACAGTCTCACGCTCCTGCTGCTGTGCTGCCATCCTGCGCTGAGCCCCAGCTCCCAGGTGGCGCTCACTCTGCGCGCGGTCGGCGGCCTGACGACCGCGGAGATCGCACACGCCCACGGGACGACCGAGAGCACCATGGGTGCGCGGATCAGCCGCGCCAAGCAGCAACTGGCCCGTGCCGGCGCCCGCTTCACCCCGCCCACCGACGCCGATCGGGACAGTCGGATGAACGCCGTGATGCAGGTGCTGTACCTGATCTTCAATGAGGGCTACACGGCCTCCACCGGCGACGAGCTCGCCCGCATCGACCTGACCCGCGAAGCGATCCGGCTGACCCGCATGCTCCGCGACTCTCTGCCGGACGACCCCGAGGTGATCGGTCTGCTCGCACTGATGCTGCTCACCGAGTCGCGGCGCACTGCCCGTACCGACGGCGACGAGCTGGTGCGGCTCGACGAGCAGGATCGGACACAGTGGAATACCGCTCTGATCCGCGAGGGCACGGAACTGATCGACAGCGTCTGGCACCGACGCGAGATCGGCACGTACCAGTTACAGGCGGCGATCGCCGCCGTGCATGCCGCGACCACGTCGCCGGAACAGACGGACTGGCCACAGATCGCGGCACTGTACCTGTGGCTCGAAAGGCTCAACCCGACCGCGCCGGTACGTCTGAGCCGGGTGGTCGCGGTCGCCCACGCCTACGGGCCGGCCCGAGGACTGGCGCTGCTCGACGACCTCAACCGGCGCTACCAGCTCGATCAGGAACCCCTGACCCGACAACGGGAACGCGCCGTGCGCGCCCACCTGCTCGAGATGACCGGCAACCCGAGCAGCGCGGCGGCACGGTACCGCGAAGCAGCGGCCCTGACGGAGAACCAGGTCGAACGGCGATACCTCCTCGGCCGGGCCCATCGCCTCGGCTGACCGGTCATCGGCCCCGGGCTGCGACGGTGGGAAACATCGGCAACCCTCTCCCCGCCACCTCCGCAACGGCCGCCGGAAATGCGGCGTCCGGGAAGCGACGTTCACTGACACAGTGTCTGCAACGTCCATGCCACCGGCAGACAATCGCGGGGCGGATGGTCGTCCTACCCCGGTTCGCCGTCGGCATGATCATGGCCCGCAAGCTCGTCGCCGCCGACAACCCCCACGACGCGATCTTCGCTTCCCGGCGCGGCACCTGTCTGTCGCCCAACAGCGTCCGCCGTCAGTGGCGTGAGGCCCGCGCCGACACCGACCTCGCCTGGGTCAGCCCCCACACCTTCCGCAAGACCGTCGCCACCCTCATCAAAAAAGAGACCGACACGAAAAGCGCCGCAGCACAGCTCGGACACTCCAGCGAGGAGGTCACCGCCACGTACTACATCGCCAAACCCGCCCAAGCCCCGGACGTCTCGGACATCCTCGAGCGACTCGGCAGCGACCGCAGGCGCCGCCCCACACCCGCACTGCCCAACGATGCGCAGGGGATGACGAATCCGGTTCCCGACCCCGGCAAATGGGGGGTTTTCGGGGGGGCGGTTCAAAACCCCATAGACAAACTTAAAGCCCTGACCAGCATTTCCGCTGGTCAGGGCCTTCTTGTCTGTCGGGACGGCCGGATTCGAACCGACGACCCCTTGACCCCCAGTCAAGTGCGCTACCAAGCTGCGCCACGTCCCGCCCCCGCGTGGTTTCCCCCGCGGCAGCCGGTACAGCTTAGCGCAGCGGTTGCGGGTCCCCCACACAGGCCCCACCAGTGTTGCGGGGCAGGCGAACCACCCCACAACCCCTAAAGCTTCCTAGGAGGGTGGGGTGGTGGATGGGCAGGAAAATGCCGGATGGCGGGAGGCCATCCGGCATCTTTCAGGGAGAACTGGACGGGGTCAGCCGTGCGCCTTGCCTCGGCCGCCGGGGCCGAGCTTCTTGCGCGGGCGGACCGAGATCTCGATCGGGCTGCCCTCGTACCCGAATTCCTCGCGGAGCTTGCGCTCGACGAACCGCTGGTAGCCGGCGTCCAGCGGGCCGGTGGTGAAGAGCACGAACCGTGGCGGTGCCACACCGGCCTGCGTCGCGAACAGGATCCGCGGTGCCCGTCCACCACGCACCGGGTGGGGGGTGGCCTGCACCAGCGCGGTCAGCCACTGGTTGAGGTGCGCGGTCGGTACGCGGGTTTCCCAGCTGGCCAACGCCTTGTTCAGGGCGGGGGCCAGCTTGTCCACGGCACGGCCGGTCATCGCCGACAGGTTCAACCGGATCGCCCAGGGGATGCGGCGCAACTCCCGGTCGATCTCCTTGTCCAGGTAGTACCGACGGTCGGCGTCGACCAGGTCCCACTTGTTGAACGCGATGACCAACGCCCGGCCCGACTCGGTCACCATCGACAGGATCCGCTGGTCCTGCTCGCTGATGGGTTCGCTGGAGTCCAGCAGTACCACGGCCACCTCGGCGGCCTCGATCGCGCCGGCGGTACGCAGGCTGGCGTAGTACTCGGTGCCGCTGGCCTTGCCGACCCGCTTGCGCAGCCCGGCGGTGTCCACCAGTTGCCAGGTCTGACCGCCGATCTCGACCAGGCTGTCCACCGGGTCCACAGTGGTGCCGGCCACCGAGTCGACGACCGCCCGCTCCTCACCGGAGAACCGGTTGAGCAGGCTGGACTTGCCCACGTTCGGCCGACCGACCAGCGCCACCCGGCGCGGCCCCCGCGGACGGTTCTCCACGATCGCCGGTGCCTCCGGCAGCGCGGCGAGGATGGCGTCCAGCAGGTCGCCGGAGCCGCGTCCGTGCAGCGCGGACACCGGGAACGGCTCACCGAGACCCAGCGACCACAGCGAGGTGGCCTCCATCTCGAT
The DNA here is from genome assembly GCF_040649675.1 of Micromonospora parva. Taxonomy (NCBI): domain Bacteria; kingdom Bacillati; phylum Actinomycetota; class Actinomycetes; order Micromonosporales; family Micromonosporaceae; genus Micromonospora; species Micromonospora parva. The sequence continues at coordinate 160,520 of NZ_JBEZFX010000013.1, forward strand.
GGAGTTGTTGTCGGCCTTGTTGGCCACCAGGATCACCGGCTTGGCGCTGCGCCGCAGCATCTTCACCGCGGCCTCGTCCACGTCGGTGGAGCCCACCATCGCGTCGACCACGAAGAGCACCACGTCGGCGGTGACGACAGCCGTCTCGGCCTGCGCCGCGATGGCCGCCGCCCGATCCTTGGCGTCCGGCTCCCAACCGCCGGTGTCCACCACCGTGAACGCCCGGCCGTTCCACTGCGCGTCGTACGGGACCCGGTCGCGGGTCACGCCGGGAACGTCCTCGACGACCGCCTGCCGGCGGCCGATGATCCGGTTGACCAGCGTCGACTTACCCACGTTGGGGCGGCCGACCACGGCCACCACCGGCTGCGGGCCGCTCGGCTCCTCGACGGCGACGTCGGGCTCACGCAGCTCCACCCAGGAACCCTCGCTCATGCCACTCCTCCGCTTCGCTCCGGAGCGTCATGAGACACGACCGCGCTACTCATGCCACGCCCCGCTCGGTGAGCAGGTCGCGCATCCGCGCCACGACCTCGTCGATGCCCAGCTCGGTGGTGTCCAGCACCACCGCGTCGGGCGCCTGGGCCAGCGGGTTGACCTTGCGGGTCGAGTCGAGGCGGTCCCGCCGCGCCAGGTCGGCGGCCGTGGCCGCCACGTCGGCGGCGTCCTCGGCGCTGCGCCGGGCCGCACGGGCCGCCTCGGACGCGGTCAGGAAGACCTTCAGGTCGGCGTCCGGGGCCACGACCGAGCCGATGTCGCGGCCCTCGACCACCATCCGACCGGCGTTGGCGATCATCTCGCGCTGCCGGCCGACGAGCAGCTCACGAACAGCCGGTACGGCGGCGACGGCGGAGACCGCTCCGGTCACCTCGGCGCCACGGATCTCCGCGTCCACGCCGACCCCGTCGACGGTCACGCCGTACCCCTGCGGGTCGGTGCCGATGCGCAGGTCGACCTCGCCGGCGACCTTCGCCACCGACGCGGCGTCGGTGAGGTCCACGCCGGAGCGCAGCACGGCCCACGTGATCGCCCGGTACATCGCCCCGGTGTCCAGGTAGCGCGCACCGAGGGCGGCGGCGAGCCGCCGCGACACGGTTGACTTCCCCGAACCGGACGGCCCATCCACAGCGACCACACATCGCCCGAACCGTACGTTTTCCTCCACCGTGTCCTCCTCAGCCCGTACCTCACGGATCGCCCGGTGAGCTGGCGCCGCAAGCGGTTGTTCAATCGTCATCAATCATGCCCGGGTCGTCTGGCGAACCCGCGCGCGACGCCGCCGGAGGCGACCCACGCCACCCGGGCGACCGCGTCTCGGCCGTCGGTGGAGCCTACCGGCTGCCGTACCCCGAACTCGGGGGTCAGTCACCCACCGCGTGGAACAGGGCCGCGACCTCCGCGTTGGTCAGGCGCCGCAGCCGCCCGGTGCGCAGGTCGCCCAACCGGATCGGACCGATGGAGGTACGCACCAGACGGGTGACCGGGTGCCCGACCTCGTCCATCAACCGCCGGACGATGTGCTTGCGCCCTTCGTGCAGGCTCAGCTCCACCTGGGCGCTCTTGCCCAGGGTGCCGACCACCTTGAACGAGTCGACAGTGACCGGCCCGTCCTCCAGCTCGACGCCCGCGAGGAGCCGCTTGCTCAGGTTGCGCGGGATCGGGCCGACCACCTCGGCGAGGTAGGTCTTCAGCACCTGGTACGAGGGGTGCATGAGCTTGTGCGCGAGGGTGCCGTCGTTGGTGAGCAGCAGCAGGCCCTCGCTGTCCGCGTCGAGCCGCCCGACGTGGTACACCCGCTGATCCAGCCGCCTGCCGATGAAGTCGGCCAGCTCGTTGCGGCCCTTGTCGTCCGCCATGGTGGTGACCACCCCGCGCGGCTTGTTCATCGCCACGTAGACCAGTCGGGTGTCGACCTGGAGGCGCTCTCCGTCGACGTGGATCACGGCCTTGGCCGGGTCGACCTTGTCGCCGAGCTTGGCGACCCGCCCGTCCACCGTGACCCGGCGGCGGAAGATCAGGTCTTCGCAGGCGCGCCGGGAACCCACGCCGGCGGCGGCGAGCACCTTCTGCAGGCGCTCAGCCCCCTCGAACACGGGGGCGTCGGGTTTGGGGACACGGTTATCGGGTCGCATCAGCAAGCTCTTCTACGTCGTCGGGCAGGAAGGGTGCGAGGGGCGGCAGCTCGTCGACGGTGTTCAGCCCGAGCTTCTCCAGGAACAACGTGGTGGTCCGGTAGAGGAACGCCCCGCTGTCCTGTTCGGTGCCGCACTCCTCGACGAGGCCACGGGTGACCAGCGTACGGATCACCCCGTCGCAGTTCACACCCCGGATGGCTGAGATTCGCGAACGGGTCACCGGCTGCTTGTAGGCGACCACGGCGAGCGTCTCCAGCGCCGCCTGGGTCAGCCGCACGGACTGCCCGTCCAGCACGAACCGCTCAACGTACGTAGCGTATTCCGGCCGGGTGTACAGCCGCCACCCGCCGGCCGCCCGGCGCAGCTCGAACCCGTGCCCGGCCGTGGTGTAGCCGGCGGCGATCTCGTCGAGCATCGGCCCGACCCGCTCGGCGGGCTGGTCCAGCACCTGGGCCAGCACCAGCTCGCTGACCGGCTCGTCGACGACCAGCAGGATCGCCTCCAACGCGCCGCGCAGCTCGGCGTCGGACAGCTCGGGCGCGGGCTCCGGCGCGGCCGTCGCCCGCCGCCGCCCCGCCGACTGCCGCCGGGGTACGTCCCCCGCCGCGCCCGAATCCCCCGCCGTGTCCTCCGTCACCGCGTCGAGGTCCGGCGCCGTCAGGTCCACCTTGTTGGAGGCCCCGTCCGGGTCTGGCTCAGTCGGACGCGGGTCGTCGGGGCCGCGCTCATGCGGATCGCCCGGCGCCGGGGCCGAGCCGACCGCATCCGACTCGCCGGGACCGGCGGCGGCTTCGGCCTCGGGTCGGGGCTGTGCCGCTCCGGGTTCGCCGGCGTCCGCGGCCGGCTCGTCCGGCGGCGCGGGCGCGTCAGTGGCGGGCGGGCGCGGGCGGGCCCACGGGGGCACCCAGGCGGCGGCCTGGTCGGCCAGCGAGTCCCGGCGTTCCTCGTCACTCATCCCGCGCACCCTCCGTCGTCTCCGTCCCGTCCGGCCCGCCGGCCTCCCCCACCGACCCGGGCCCAACGCCCGCCGACTCAGGCGCGGCCAGCACCGGCGCGGACCCACCCGCCGCCGGCGCAACCGCAATCCCCGCCGGCTCCGCGTCGTCCGCCGGGGTGCCGGCGTACTCGTCGACGTGCAGCTCGGTGTCGCCGTCGGCCGGGCCGGTCCAGCGCACTGTCAGCTCCTCCAGGGCCTGCTCCTGCACGAACGACACCAGGCCCTCCCGGTACAGCTCCAGCAGCGCGAGGAACCGAGCCACCACCTCGAGGGTGGCCTCGCAGTCGGCGCAGAGCAGCGAGAAGGTGGCCGTGCCGGCCCGGCGCAGTCGCGCGGTGAGGATGGCCGCGTGTTCCCGGACGCTGACCCGGACCATGTGCACGTGGGCGATGGACACCTCCGGCACCGGCTTCGGGGTCATCGCCTTCACGGCCAGCTTCAGCAGCCGCTGCGGGCCGATGCCGAGCACCAGGTCGGGCAACGCCTCGGCGTAGCGGGGTTCCAGGCTGACCGCGCGCGGATACCGTCGGCCGCCGACGGCCTCCAGCTCGGCGATGTGGGCCGCCGCCTCCTTGTACGCCTTGTACTGCAACAGTCGGGCGAAGAGCAGGTCCCGGGCTTCCAGCAGGGCGAGGTCGTCCTCGTCCTCGACCTCGGCGGCGGGCAACAGGCGGGCCGCCTTCAGGTCGAGCAGGGTCGCGGCGATGAGCAGGAACTCGCTGGCCTCGTCCAGGTCCCAGTTGTCGCCCATCGCCCTGATGTAGGCGATGAACTCGTCGGTGACCGTGTGCAGGGCCACCTCGGTGACGTCGAGCTTGTGCTTGCCGATCAGTTGCAGCAGCAGGTCGAACGGGCCGGTGAAGTTGGCCAGCCGCACCGTGAAGCCGGTGGCGGCCGGGTCGGCGGGCTGCCCACCGTCGACCACGGCCGCGGTGGCGGTCTCGGGTGGGTCGATGGGTGGCGCGGTCACCGGACGACCGTAGTCCACGAGGCGGGCACCGGGCGTTCCGGCTACCGCTCCGACTGGGCGGCGATCACCTCGCGGGCCAGCTGACGGTAGTTACGTGCCCCGGAGGATGCCGGGTCCATCGTCGTGATGGGGGCACCGGCCACGGTGGACTCGGGGAACTTCACCGTCTTGGTGATGACCGTCTGGTAGACCTTGTCGCCGAACGCCTCCACCACCCGCTGCAGGACCTGGCGGCAGTGCGTGGTGCGGCTGTCGTACATCGTGGCGAGGATGCCTTCGAGCTCCAGGTCGAAGTTGAGCCGCTCGCGCACCTTGTCGATCGTGTCCAGCAGCAGTGCCACACCGCGCAGGCTGAAGAACTCGCATTCGAGCGGGATGAGCACACCGTGCGCGACGGTCAGCGCGTTGATCGCCAGCAGGCCGAGCGACGGCTGGCAGTCGATCAGGATGTAGTCGTACTCCTTGCGGACCGTGCGCAGGACCCGGGCCAGGGCCATTTCCCGGGCGACCTCGTTGACGAGCTGGATCTCGGCGGCGGAGAGGTCGATGTTGGCCGGCAGCAGGTGCAGGCCCGCCACGTCGGTCTTGATCAGGACGTCCTCGGCGGTCACGTCGTCCTGCATGAGCAGGTTGTAGACGGACAGGTCGAGGTTGTGCGGGTTGACGCCCAGGCCCACCGAGAGGGCGCCCTGCGGGTCGAAGTCGACCAGCAGGACCTTGCGGCCGTATTCCGCGAGGGCCGCGCCCAGGTTGATGGTGGTGGTCGTCTTGCCGACGCCACCCTTCTGGTTGGCCATCGCGATGATGCGCGCGGGGCCGTGCCGGTCGGTCGGCATCGGCTCGGGGATGGGCTTGCGCATCGTGTAGGCAGCCGGGTCCGCAGGACCGAGATCCGCGCCGAGCGTGGCCTGCTGCTCGCGGAGCTCCGACGTCCAGGTCTCGGCACGGTCACCGTTGCCAGCCATGTGCTCGTTGCCCCCTCCCGACGACCCACCCGGCGTCGGAGCCGTCCGACGTCCTTCGCGGCGCCGCTGCGCACCCCGGTCGTGTCGCTCCAGGAGGTCCGCGCCGATGCCGACTGTACGCCACCGACCAGCAGGGGGTTCGGCACCGGCCCGGCGTGTCGGCGCCGACCGCGACCGGTTCAGTCCCGGGCGCGGGGATGGGCGGTGGCGTACACCTCGCGCAACCGCTCCACGGTGACCAACGTGTAGACCTGGGTGGTGGTCACCGAGGCGTGCCCGAGCAGTTCCTGGACCACGCGGACGTCGGCGCCGCCGTCGAGCAGGTGGGTGGCGTACGAGTGGCGCAGGGTGTGCGGGGAGACGGCGGCGGGCCCGTCGACGGGCAGCCCGGCCCGGTCGGCGGCGCGGCGCAGGATGCCCCAGGCGCCCTGGCGCGACAGCGCGCCGCCGCGGGCGTTGAGGAACACCGCCGGGGTGCCCCGGCCGACGGCGGCCAGGCCGGGGCGGGCCCGGACCAGGTAGGCGCGGACCGCGTCGACGGCGTACCCGCCGATGGGCACCAGCCGTACCCGGCCGCCCTTGCCGCGCAGCAGCACCGTGCCCTCGTCGGTGTCGAGGTCGTCCACGGCGGCGCCGACCGCCTCGGAGATGCGCGCGCCGGTGCCGTACAGGAATTCCAGCAACGCCCGGTCGCGCAGCGCCAGGGGCGCGTCGTCGCCGGTCGCGGTGATCGGTCCGGCGGTTTCCAGCAGCCGGACCACGTCGTCGACCGGCAGCGCCCGGGGCAGCCGCCGCGGCGGCGTGGGCGGGCGGACGTCGCGGCTCGGATCGGCCCCGGTCAGGCCCTCACGCAGCGCGAAGCGGTGCAGGCCGCGGACCGCGCTGGCGGCGCGGGCGGCGGAGGAGACAGCGAGGGGCGGGTGCGCGTCGTCGCCGGCCCGCAGCCGCGCCAGGTGCGTCTCGACGAGGCCGGCGCCGACCGACGCGAGGTCGGTGACGCCGGCGTCGACCAGGGTGGCGAGATAACGGTCCAGATCCCGCCGGTACGAGGCGAGCGTGTTCGCGGAGAGGCCACGTTCGACGGTCAGGTGGTCGAGGTAGCCGCGAACGGCACGGCGCAGCGCCGGCGTGGGTGCGGTGCTCACGCCGGCGCCGGCTAAGTCGTCGGTCAGTGCCATGCTCCTCGGCTCGCTACCGCTCGGCCGCCACCGTTCAGGCCAGCGCGTCGGCCAGCGGCAGCACGTCCATGCCGTGCGCCTCGGCGACCGGGCCGTAGGTGACCTGACCGGCGTGGGTGTTCAGGCCCAGGGCCAGCGCCGGGTCGTTGCGCAGCGCCTCGCGCCAGCCCTGGTTGGCCAGCTCCAGGGCGTACGGCAGGGTGACGTTGGTCAGCGCGTAGGTGCTGGTGTTCGGCACCGCGCCGGGCATGTTCGCGACGCAGTAGAAGATCGACTCGTGCACCTTGTAGACCGGGTCGGCGTGCGTGGTGGGGCGCGAGTCCTCGAAGCAGCCACCCTGGTCGATGGCGATGTCGACGAGCACGCTGCCCGGCTTCATCCGGGACACCAGCTCGTTGGAGATCAGCGTCGGGGCCTTCGCGCCGGGCACCAGCACCGCGCCGATGACCAGGTCGGCGTCGAGCACGGCCCGCTCCACCTCGTACGCGTTGGACGCGACGGTCTGCAGGTGGCCCCGGTAGATCGCGTCGGCCTGCCGCAGCCGGGCGACGTTCTTGTCCAGCAGCAGCACCTCGGACTGCAGGCCCAGCGCGATGGCGGCGGCGTTCATGCCGGAGACGCCGGCGCCGATGACGACGGTCTTGGCCGCGTACACGCCGGAGACACCGCCGGGCAGCACACCGCGCCCACCGCCGGTGCGCATCATGTAGAAGGCGCCCACCTGCGGGGCGAGCCGGCCGGCGACCTCGGACATCGGGGCGAGCAACGGCAGCGACCGGTCGGGCAGCTCGACGGTCTCGTACGCGATGCCGGTGACCTTGCGGTCGATCAGCGCGTCGGTGCACTCCTTGGAGGCGGCCAGGTGCAGGTAGGTGAAGAGCACCTGCCCCTCGCGCATCCGGTGGTACTCCTCGGCGATCGGCTCCTTGACCTTGAGCACCAGCTCGGCGGTCTCCCAGACCTCGTCGGCGGTGGCGAGGATCTTCGCGCCGGCGGCGGCGAACTCCTCGTCGGTGATGCTGGAGCCAACCCCGGCGCCGGACTCGACGAAGACCTGGTGGCCGCTGCGGGTGAACTCGTTGACGCCCGCTGGCGTGATCGCCACGCGGTACTCGTGGTTCTTGACCTCGCGTGGGATTCCGACCTTCACGATGCAGACACCTCTCTTCGGGGCTGCTCTCCCCCGACTGCTCGGTGCCGCGGCGGCCCCTTTGCCACCGCGGTACACCGGTCCCGCGGCGGCAGTCTAGGCGCGCCCGACGCCGCCGAGAGCCAGCACAGTGGCATCCGGTGCGCGGGTGTCCTGACGAAGTGTCAGGGCACCGCCCGGATCGAGCGGTCGAGCGTCACCTCAGCCGACAGGACAGTGTTCCACCATTATCGTCCCATCTGCCGGGTGGCGGTGCGGACAGCCGGCGAGTGGATCACTAAGGTGTCCCGCCATGACCACTCCTCCTTATCAGCCCGGCTACCCCCAGCCGGGGTACCCCCAGGGCGTTTCCGACAAGAGCAAGATCGTCGCGGGCGTCCTCGGCATCCTGCTCGGCTTCTTCGGGGCCGGCCGGTTCTACATCGGTGACGTCAAGACCGGCGTGCTGCAGCTCGTCGTGAGCGTGGTGACCTGCGGCGTCGGCAGCATCTGGGGCCTCATCGACGGCATCCTCATCCTGGTCAACGGCGGCACGGACGCGCAGGGTCGTCCGCTGCGCGACTGACGGACCGGACAGCGACAAGGGGCCCCGCGGTCAGCCGCGGGGCCCCTTTCGCGCGTACTCCCCCGCCGGCTGGACCGGCGGGGGACGCCTCAGCGTGGCAGCGGCGCTTCCGCCCGACGCAGCAGCGTGAAGCCGGTGTCCCGGGCGCGGGCGGCGGCCAGCAGCCCGGCCACGGCGGCGGCGTTGGTGACCTCACCGGCCAGGACCATGGCGACCGCCTCGTCCAGGTCGATCCGGACGACCTGGAGGTCGGCCTCCTCGTCGTGGCGCTCGTGCCGCTCGTCGGCCGGCACGTCGGCGAGGTCCCGGGCCAGGAACACCCGGACGATCTCGTTGGTGAACCCCGGCGAGCTGTGCAGGTCGACCAGCACGTCGACCCGCCCGGCGGTCAGGTCGGCCTCCTCGGCCAGCTCCCGCAGCGCCGCCGCCGGCAACTCCTCGCCGGAGACGTCCATCAGACCGGCCGGCAGCTCCCACAGGTGCCGCCCGACCGGGTGCCGGTACTGGCGGATCAGCACCACCTGGCCGGCGTCGTCGAGCGCCACCACGGCCACCGCCCCGACGTGCCGGACCAGGTCCCGCAGCGCCGTCCCACCGCCCGGCATGCTCACCTCGTCGGTGACCACGTCGAAGATGCGCCCCTGGTACCGCTCCTGCCGGGACCGCACCTCGTAGCGGTGCTCAAGCCCGCTCACGCCGCCGCCCCGCTGCGCGCGGCGCCGGCGTGCCGCACCCGGCTGAGCCTGCTGGTTCGCTCGCTGCGCCCGCTCATGACGGGGACGCCGCCTTCGTCGCGGCGCCGTTGCGGGCGGCCTTGCGCGTCGTCGGAGCCTCCGCCGCCGCGTCCAGGTCCACCGGCAGCTGGTCGGCCTGCGAGTACGCCACAGCGGCCTTGACGAACGAGGCGAACAGCGGGTGCGGGCGGGTCGGGCGGCTCTTCAACTCGGGGTGCGCCTGGGTGGCCACGAAGAACGGGTGCAGGCCGCGGTCCAGCTCGATGAACTCGACCAGCCGGCCGTCCGGGGAGGTGCCGGAGATGTGCAGGCCCGCCTTGGTCAGCGCGTCCCGGTAGGCGTTGTTCACCTCGTACCGGTGCCGGTGCCGCTCGCTGATCTCGGTGCTGCCGTACGCCTCGGCGACGATCGAACCCTCGGTCAGCGTCGCCGGGTACGCGCCCAGCCGCATGGTGCCGCCCAGGTCACCCCGGCCGGCGACGATGTCCTCCTGGTCGGCCATCGTGGCGATGACCGGGTGGGTCGCCTGCTCGTCGAACTCCACCGAGTTGGCGCCGTCCAGACCGGCCAGGTGCCGGGCCACCTCGATGGTCATGCACTGCAGACCGAGGCAGAGGCCGAGCAGCGGGATGCCTGCCTCCCGGGCGTACCGGGCGGTGCCGATCTTGCCCTCGATGCCGCGGACGCCGAAGCCGCCCGGGATGAGGATGCCGTCCACGCCGGCCAGGGCCGCCGCCGCGCCGGCCGGGGTGACGCACTCGTCGCTGGGCACCCACTTGATCTGCACCCTCGACCGGTTACCGAACCCGGCCGCCCGGATCGCCTCACTCACCGACAGGTACGCGTCGGGCAGGTCGACGTACTTGCCGACCACCGCGACGGTGACCGTGTGCCGGGGGCGGTGCACCCGCTCCAGCAGGTCGTCCCAGCTGGTCCAGTCCACGTCCCGGAAGGACAGGCCGAGCCGGCGCACCACGTACGCGTCGAGCCCCTCCCGGTGCAGCACCTTCGGGATGTCGTAGATGCTCGGTGCGTCCGGGGCGGCGACGACCGCCTCGGCGTCCACGTCGCAGTACAGCGACAGCTTCTCCTTGAGCTTCACCGGGATCTCCCGGTCGCAGCGGAGCACGATCGCGTCCGGTTGGATACCGATGTTGCGCAGCTGCGCCACCGAGTGCTGGGTCGGCTTGGTCTTCAGCTCGCCCGACGGCGCCAGGTACGGCACCAGCGAGACGTGCAGGTAGAAGCAGTTGTCGCGGCCCAGGTCGTGGCGGACCTGGCGGATCGCCTCCAGGAACGGCAGCGACTCGATGTCGCCGACGGTGCCGCCGACCTCGGTGATCACCACATCGGGGAGCTGGCCGTCCTCGTCCGGGTCACCCATCCCCACGATCCGGGACTTGATCTCGTTGGTGATGTGCGGGATGACCTGGACGGTGTCGCCCAGGTACTCGCCGCGGCGCTCCTTGGCGATCACGTCGGAGTAGATCTGGCCGGTGGTGACGTTCGCCTTGCCGGACAGCGCCCGGTCGAGGAAGCGCTCGTAGTGCCCGACGTCGAGGTCGGTCTCGGCGCCGTCCTCGGTGACGAAGACCTCACCGTGCTGGAACGGGTTCATCGTCCCCGGGTCGACGTTCAGGTAGGGGTCGAGCTTCTGCATCACCACGCGCAGCCCGCGCGCGGTCAGCAGGTTGCCGAGGCTGGAGGCGGTGAGGCCCTTACCCAGCGAGGAGGCGACGCCCCCGGTGACGAAAATGTGCCTGGTCGTCCGTGCTGATGGGGCCAAGGCCTGCTCCCGTGTCGTCTGTCGCGGTCATGCAGACCGCCGTGCTTGATCAGCAAAGTGATCACGCGATCCACGGGATTCGACGGTAACACCTCCCGGGCGGGTACCCGCAGGCCGCACCCCGGCTGCGACACCTGCGGGGCATCCGGACGAGGCCCGGCGCTCAGGACGCGGCAACCTCCGTCGATGAGCGGGAGACCTGCCGGGGCGGCACGGGCACCGGCGGCGTGCCGTCCGGCGTCGACCCGCTCGCGGTCGGCCCGGCCGGGTCGTCGGCGTCCCCACCGTGCTCCCCCGGAGCGTCCGAGCCCGCTCGGGTGACGGTCGCCGGCGTGCCCGTCGGCGGGTCGCCGATCGGCGCGGGGTGCGCGGCACCCAGGGGTCCGCCACCGCCGGTCGGGCCGTCGCCCCCGTCGACCGGGCCCACCCCACCCGGCCCCGACTCGTCCTCGGCGCCGTTGGCCCGGGAACGGGCCGGTGCCGGGCGGGTCCGGTCCGCGGCGTGCCCGAGCACCCGCAGCGACGCCAGGGCCGCCATCGGCACCACCAGGGCGGCGGCAGCACCCATCACATCCAGTGCCGCGCCGTCGAGCACCCCACCGAGCACCGCGGCGACCACAGTGCCGGCCAGCGCCGCCCGGACCGCCGGGTAGATGCCGAACAGCCGCATCAGCCCACCCCACGGCTGCAACAGGGCGAACCACACCAACAACCCGCCGGCCAGCGCCAGCACCGTCAGCGGGCTGTTGACCAACGTCTCGAAGTTCTCCGTGCTGGACCGGTGCACGGCGAACCCGCCGGTGCCGTCGCCGAGCGCGGAGAGGAACCGGCCCAGGCTGCCCCGCTCCCCCGCCGGACGCCGCAGGTCCACCACGGCGAACCCGATACCGACCGCCAGCGCGGCCATGGTGGCCCAGGCCAACCGGCTGATCGTCAACCAGCCGCCGGCGCTGATCACGGCGGCGACGCTCACCCCGGCCGTGAGCGCGATCGCGCCGACCGGGTCGGCACCCAGGTACGGACTGCCGACCACCACCACGGCGAGACCACCCACCGCGACCATCACCGCCGGCCGCCAACCCCGGTGCACCCGTTGAGCGAGCCAGCCGCCGGTGACCAACGCGCCGGCGAGGAACACCCCCAGCCCCACGGTGCTCAGCCCGGCGTAGCGGCCACCCTGCAACGCCGAGTAGCCGACCACGCCGTTGAGCTGGAGTCGAGCCCCGGTGAGCACGTCCAGCCCGACCACGAGCGTGGTGAGGCCGGCCACCGCGCCGACCGGCCCGAGGGTGTTCGCGTACCCGGGGGCGAACCGCACCGCCGCGGTGCCGGCGGCCACCAGCAACGCCGTCACCCCGGCGAAGATCCACCCGGGGTGCTCGCCGCGCCACCAGGGCACCGCGTCGGCCAGCAGCGCCGCCGGCACCGTCAACGCCGCGGCGACCAGCAGCAGCTCGACCACCGCCACGATCCGTCCGGAGACGGGCGTCGGACCGGCCGGGCCGGCATGCGGACGGGCCCGGCGCAGCAGCGGCAGGATCGCGAGCGCCAGCAGCACCTGCACCCCGGCGAGCAGCGCGAAGAACCCACCGGAGACCGCACGCTGGGCGGCGGCCTCCCGGTCGGCGTTCGCCGGCGCGGCGATGGCCTCGGCCAGGTCGGTCGGACGGTCACCGGTGCTGATCGCCGGGCGGCCGAGGAAGAGCCGCTCCGGCATCGGCCGGCCCAACGCGGCGAGGGCGGTCGGCGCGAGGTCGACAAGTTGCAGGTACCCGTCGCGGCCGGTGCTGGCCGAGGTGAGCCACCCCCGCTCCCAGCCCGGCCCGTCGGCGACCGCCACGTGCAGCCGCGACGGCTGGGTGGTGTCGGAGATCCCGGCGACCAGCACCAACGACCGTGGGGGTCGCGCCGCCAGCACCCGGGCCAGCTCGGCGTCCGCCGCACGGGCCTCAGCGGCGCGGGTCGCCGGGTCGGCTCCCCCGACCGTGCCGAGGTCGACGATGCTCAGCACACAGGAGCCGAGCAGCGGCCGCGGATCGGCCGGCAGCGCCGACGCGTACCGGTCGACGCGGCCGAACGGTCGGGCGGCGGCCACTGCCGCGCCCGGGCCCACCGCGACGGAACACCGCACCGACTCCGACAACGAGCCGGGCAGCGCCCCCCAGGGCAACCGCTGCTGGTTGTACTGGACCACGCTCTCCTGGTCGGGCAGGTTCGCGCCGATGCCGTCCGGTTGTTCCACCGTCACCGCCGCCGCCGGGCAACCACCGGCCGCCCGGCTGCCGTTCCACGCGGCGAAGCTGCCCGCGCCCACCGTCAGCCAGCCGTCCACCGGACAGGTGGGCCGGTGGGCGGAGCGCACCGACAGGGAGCCGATCGACCCGTCCTGGGCCATCCGCCACAACGTCGGGGTGCGCTGCGGATCCACGTCCTCCCAGCGCAGCCCGGCGATCCCGGCGAGCACCACGAAGTCGGCGGTGCGTTGCGGGGTGCCCTGGGGTGGGCGGGCGGCGAGCGCGGTGACGCCCAACGCCACCACGAGCACTGTCAACAGGGCGGGGGCGATTCGGCGCAGCATCACCGGTGTCCCGTTCTCGGGGCGTCGGAGCCCGGGGCGGCCGTCGGGCCACCCGGACTCCCGGCCAGCTCGGCGTAGAGGGCGACGAGCGTGGCGACGGTGTCCGCCTCGGTCGGCCACGTCGCCGCCCGTTCGACGCCGCGCCGGCTCAACTCCGCCCGCGCCGCCGGGTCGTCCAGCAACGCGCGTACAGCCGCGTCGACAGCGTCCACGTCACCGGCGGGGACCAGCGTGGCGGCGTCACCGACCAGATCCGGCAGCCCACCGACCGCCGTGGCCACCAGCGGAACACCGGCGCGCAGCGCCTCCTGGGCGAAGAGCTGCCGCGCCTCCCAGTCGCTGGTCACCACCGCCAGGTCCGCGCCGGCGAGCAGGTCGGCCACGTCGGTACGGTGCCCCAGCAGGGTCACCGGCGCGCGGGCGGCGGAGGTCCGTGCCGCGAGCGGCAGGTAGGCCGGCCCGCTGCCCGCGATCACCACGACCGGCGGCGGGGTACGGGTACGCCAGCGGGCCGCCGCGTCGATCAGCACGTCGTAGCGTTTCTGCGGGTGCAGTCGACCGACCGAGACGATCAGCGGCTGGTCCGGGCGGACCCCGAACTCGGCGCGTACCGCCGCCGGGCGTCGACGCGGCGCGGGCAACGTCGGCGCCGCGACCGGGGCGAGCCGGGCGTCCGCGGCGCCCACCTCGGCGGCCCGTCGCACCAGGTCCATGGAAGCGCCGAGCGCCACCCGCACGCCCCGGGCCACCACCCGTTCGACGAGCCGGGACACCCCGCCGCGCAGTCCCCCGGCGAGCACCGCGTTGTGCCAGGTGACGACCAGCGGGGCGGTGGGGCGGGCCAGCACGGCGACCAACCCGGCCCGCAGGCCGTGCGCGTGCACCACGTCGACGCTGGCGGCGGCGAGCACCCTACGCAGGGCGAGCACCGCCCGGGCGTCGGCCGGAGTCGGACTGGCCGGGATCTCCACCGGCGCGAAACGCGCACCGACACCGGTGAAGTCGAACTGCTCCTGAGTCGCCGCGGGCCCGCAGACCAGCACGCTGGTGCCGCCCGCGACGAGGCCACCGGCCACCGAGCGGACGTGCTGGCCGACGCCACCGGTGCTCGACGCGAGCACCAACGCGACGGTGCCCGACCAGCCGGTAGGCAGAGCTGGCTCAGTCATCGCGTCGCCGTCTCCTTCCCGTCGCCCCGCTCCGCGGCGTCCGCGCCCGGTGTCGGCGCACCGCCGGACGGCCCCCGCCGGCCCAGACGCCGCAGCACCCCGGCGAGCAGTGGCTGTACGTCCCGCCGGTCGACGAACCAGACCACGGCGAGGAACACAACCCCAACCAGAACCCCGGACAGCATGCCCTGACCGAACGCCGCCGCGATCGTCGGGGTGCCGCCGTCCGACGGGGCGAGCCAACCGGTGAGGCCCCACCCGGCGAGCCCGGCGAGCACACCGCCGAGGCCACCGGCCGCCCCGGCCCGCCCCGCGCCGGCGAGGGCGCGACGGCCGGCGCCGCGCAGCACCGCCAGGAGCAGCAGGGCACCGAGCACCAGCATCCCCACCGAGTTCGCCGACGTCACCGCGAGCACCCGGTCGGCGGTGGGGAGCAGTGCCGTCAACGGCAGCGCCACCGCCGGAACGACCAGCCAGCCGAGTGTGATCGCCACGGTCGCCGGCCGGGTGTCGCCGCGCGCGTACAGCGCGCGGGACAGGATCGCGAACACGCCGTAGCCGAGCAGACCCGGCGCGAATCCGATGATGGCCGCCGCCGTGGACGCCGGATTGTCCGGGTAGAAGAGGGCAGCGACCGGCCGCGCGGTACCGACCAACGCCGCGGCGCCCAGGCAGCTGAAGAGCAGCACGCCCCGCACCGCGCTGGACAGGGTCCGCCGGTAGCCGTCCTCGTCACCGGCGGCGCTGGCGGTGGCCAGGGTGGGGTACGACGCCACCGCCAGCGGCACGGCGAGCACCGCCCACGGCAACAGGTAGATCGCCTGGGCCAGGTTGAACACCTGCGGGGAGCCGGTGGGGCCGCCGGAGACCCGGTTCAGCACCACCAGCAGCGCCACCTGCTGCGCGGCCACCGTCACCGCGCCGGCCGTGGCGAGTCCGCCGATCCGCGCCCGGGCGTCATCGGTGAAGGCGTACCCGAACCGGGGCCGTAGCCGCAGCCCCCGCAGCGGGATCAGCAGCGAGAGCGACAGCACCACCACGCCCAGCGTGGTGCCGCCGGACAGGAGCAGTTCGCCACTGCGGCCGACCTGGGCGACCGACACCCCCCGCCCCTGGGCGGCGCCGAAGGCCACGTAGACGACGACCACGGTGAGGCTGGACAGCAACGGCGCGATGACCGGCCAGGCGAAACGTCGGTGCGCCTGCAGGACGCCGGTGAGCACGATGCCGATCCCGTACAGCGGCAGCTGCGGGGCGAACACGCGCAACATCCGGGCGCCGGCGGCGAGTTCCGCCGCCGATCGTCCCTCGCTGATGAGCGAGATGATCGGGTCGGCGAACACGGCGACGAGCACGGCGAGGGGAACCAGCAGGCTCACCGTCCAGGTGAGCAGGGCGCCGGTGGTCGCCGCCACCGCCCGCCGGTCCTGCGCCGCGACCGCCCCGGCCAGCAGCGGCACGACCAGGCTGGCCAACGCCCCACCCGCGACGATCTCGAAGACGATGTTCGGCACCGTGTTCGCGATGACGTACATGCCGCCGAGGTCGCTCTGCTCGACCACCCAGGTGAACACGGCGGTACGGCCGAAGCCGGCGAGTCGGCTGGCGACGGTGAGGACGGCGATGAGCGCGGCTGCCCCGGCCAGCCGGCCGGCGCCGGCGAGGGGTGCCGGTCTGTTCACGTCAGTCGGCGCGTCGGCCCAGTGCGTCGAGTTCGCGGAGCCCCGGGGTCCGCTGGATCACCGCCGTGAAGCTGACCTTCTCACTGGCGGCGGTCAGCCCGGCCAGGACGGCGAGCAGACCGGCGCGGCCCAGTGGACCGGTGCGGGCGGCGAGCGCGACGCCGAGCAGCGCCCCGAGCGCGTTGGCGCCGCTGTCGCCGAGCATCACGTCCTCGGCCAGGTCGTCGCGGAGCAGGCCGGCGGCGGCGCCGGCCGCACCGGCGGCGATCCCACCCTGCGGGCCGCCGGTGAGCGGCGCGGCGAGCAGCAGCCCGGACTTGATCGCCCGACCCGGTCGTAGGTCGAGCAGGTTCAGCAGGTTGGCCGTGCCGGCGATCACGCCGGCCCCGAGCAGCACGTCGACCCCCCGGCCGAACGCCCGGTGCCGCTGCCGGCGCGGGTGCGCGGCGACCCGGGGGTCGGCGGCGAGCAGCGCGGCGGCGCCCAGCCCGGCGGCGCCCACCCCGACGACCTTGACCAGACCGGCGGTGATGCGTCCCTCACGCAGCGCGGCGAGGTGCCCGGCGAAACCCTTGGCGGCCTTCTGCTCCGGGCGCGCGCCGACCACGTCGTCGTAGAGCCCGACGCCGCCCGCACCGAGCCCGGCGACCAGTGCGGCACCACCGGCGGCACCGCCGGTGGCACCGAACGCGCCGGCGGCGGCAGCGCCGGCGGCGAGCGCCGGGCCGGCGGCCAGGCTGACCGTGCGGCCGCGGAAGTTGGTGCGCTCCAACGCGGGCCCGGCCGGTGAGGTACGCGCCTCACGCAGCGCGTAGCGGGCCGCCGCGGCACCTGCGGCGGCGATCAACAGCCGACCCAGCGCGCTCACGCCGCCACCTCGCTCGCTCGGTCACGCGCCGCCTGGTCGGATCCGGACACGGGGGTACGTCGTTCGCTCACTGGGGCAGTCTAGGCAGCAGCGACGGGGCGTTGTCGCCGACGCCGTACTGTCCAGCCTTCTTCTCGGTGAGTTGCTCCACCAGGGCGAGGGTGGTCACCACCTGCCCCTGCACCGTGTTGGCGTTGTCGACCGTGGAGATGGTCTGGGTGAGCACCGGGTCGCCGCGCACCACGCCGACCAGGTTGCCCCCGACGGAACCGTTGCCGGCCACCACTATCGACCCGGTGCGGTCGAACTGCTCGGCGATCTTGACGACCGACTCGTCCCGCTTGTCGGAGTCCTTGTCGACGTACGGCTGGCCGCTGACCACGACGACGGCCTCCGCCGAGGCGGTGACCTTGTTGCTGTCGGTGGTCAGGTAACCGGCGTTGTTGTACGCGGCGAGCACCGCCCGCCGGTCGGCGTCACTGACCGGCGCGACGCCCTGGGCCCGGTCCAGCAGGACGCTGGCCAGCAGCGCGCTGGAGGTCTCCACGCCGTGCCCGTTGCCCGGCAGGCCGGTGGTCTGCGCGGTCGGTCGGGCCGCGGTGACCGCCAACTCCAGCAGGTTGGAGTTGTTGTCCGGGTTGATGAACTTGTCCTGCAGGTCGACCTGACCGGTGATGGTGGCCCCGGCCTGCTGGAGCTTCTTGAGCACGCCCTCGGTGTGGTCACGGCCGTTGGGCAGGCTGAGCACCACCACCCGCCGCCCGGTGAGGGTGCCGGGCAGGACGACCTGGGAGATCTCCTCGGCGAACTCCTCCTCCAGGGCGAGTTGCTTCTCCATGTTGCTGACCGTCTGGCGCCAGTGTTGGTTGTCCTTGCGCAGCCCGGTGACCTGCCCCTCGAGCGAGTCGGCGACCGGGCCGTTGAGGGCGGCCGTGCCGACCACCAGGCCGATCGCCAGAGCCAGGAAGACCGCGGTGAGGGACACCACGTGGTAGCGGAAGTTGATCACGCTTGCAGCCTCTTGATCGGTCGGGAACTAGAAGAGCCGGTACAGCTGGAACACGAAATTGTCCCACCACTCGGCGACCACGCCCAGGTACGCCTTCCCGACTGTCGACACGGCCACCGCGGACGCCATCGCCGCGATCGCCGACAGCACCAGCAGCAGCAGCGACGAGCCGGAGATGCTCTGCCGGTAGAGCCGGCTCACCCCCTTGGCGTCGACCAGCTTGCCGCCGACCTTCAGCCGGGTCAGGAACGTCGAGGCCATCCCGCCTCGACCCTTGTCCAGGAACTCGACAAGTGTCGCGTGGGTGCCGACCGCTACGAGCAGCGAGGCGCCCTTCTCGTCGGCGAGCAGCATGGCCAGGTCCTCGCTGGTCGCCGCGGCCGGGAAGGTGATCGCCGGCACACCGAGGCCGTTGACCCGGGGCAGGCCGGGCGCCCGCCCGTCCGGGTACGCGTGCACGATCACCTCGGCGCCGCAGCGCAGCACGTCGTCGGTGACCGAATCCATGTCGCCGATGATCATGTCGGGGGTGTAGCCGGCCTCGACGAGCGCGTCCGCGCCACCGTCGACGCCGATCAGCACCGGCTTGAACTCCCGGATGTACGGGCGCAGCACGTCCAGGTCGGCCTTGTAGTCGTAGCCGCGCACCACGATCAGGCAGTGGCGACCCTGGATCTGGGTCTCGATGTCGGGCACCCCGACACCGTCGAGCAGCAGGTCGCGCTCCTGGCGCAGGTAGTCCATCGTGTTGGCGGCGAACGCCTCCAACTGCACCGACAGACCCTCCCGGGCGTCAGCCATCGCCTTGGCGACCGTCTCGGCGTCCTGCAGGCTGCCGTGGGCCACCGGTTCGTCACCGGCGAAGACCGTGTTGCCCTCGATGCGCACCTGGTCGCCCTCGCGGATCCGCTCGAAGACGCCCTCACCCAGGTCGTCGAGGAGTGGAATGCCGGCGGCGACCAGCACCTCCGGGCCGAGGTTCGGGTAACGGCCGGAGACCGACGGCTTGGCGTTGAGCACCGCCGCGACCCCGACGGCGACCAGCGAATCGGCCGCCACCCGGTCCAGGTCGACGTGGTCGATGACCGCGATGTCACCGGGTCGCAGCCGACCGACCAGGCGTTTCGTCCGGCGATCAAGGCGCGCGGTGCCGAGGACTCTGCCCGGTTCGGAGTTCCGGTTCCGGCGCAACGTGGGTAGACGCATCGTGACCATCCTGGCATGTGAGGCAGGCTTTTCTGTCGCGACATGCCTGAGCAGGGCCGCCTACCCAGGGAAGCACACACCGGCACAAGCCGGTGTGCTTGCGCTCACAATACGCGGCGTCACAACCGCCTTTCCTTGGCGGCCACCGCCAGCAACTCCTCGGCGTGGGCGATACCCAGATCCGAATCGGGCAAACCCGCCAACATGCGCGCCAACTCCCGGGCCCGCTCGGTGTCCTCCACCACCCGCACCCCGCTCGTCGTCACCGCGCCGCCGGTGTCCTTCGCCACCACCAGGTGCCGATCGGCGAACGCGGCCACCTGCGGCAGGTGCGTGACCACCAGCACCTGGTGGCTGCGGGCCAGCCGCGCCAACCGGCGGCCGATCTCCACCGCCGCCTGACCGCCGACCCCCGCGTCGACCTCGTCGAAGACCAGTGTGGGCGGGCCGCCCGAGCCGGCGAACACGACCTCGATGGCGAGCATCACCCGGGACAGCTCACCGCCGGAGGCGCCGCGTTGCAACGGCAGCGACGGCGCGCCCGGATGGGCCAGCAACCGCAGCTCCACCTCGTCACCGCCGTCCGGTGTGACACCCACCTCGACGCCGTTGACCGCCAACGTCGGCTCCGCGCGACCGGCCGGACGGGGCAGCACCGCCACCTCGATCCGCGCGTGCGGCATGGCCAGCCCGGCAAGCTCGACGGTGACCTGGTCGGCGAAGCGGATCGCCGCCTCCTGCCGGGAGGCGGACACCCGGCCGGCGAGGTCGGCCACCTCGACGGCGAGCCGCTGACCCTCCCGCTCCAACTCGTCCAACACGTCGTCGGACATGTCCAGGTCGGACAGTCGGGTGCGCGCCCGGTCAGCCCAGGCGATCACCCCGTCCACGTCGTCGGCGTACTTACGGGTCAACGCGCGCAGCGCCGCCCGCCGCTCGTAGACGTGCTGCAACCGGGCCGGGTCCGCGTCCAGCGTCGCCAGGTACGTCGACAGCTCCGCGGACACGTCGGTGACCAGGGTGGCCGCCTCCTCCAGGCGGGCCGCCAGCTCACCGAGCGCCGGATCGGTGCCGGACTGCGCCTCCAGGGTCCGCCGGGCGGTGCCCAGCAGTGCCGCCGCGTCCGGGGTCTCGTCGGTGGCCTCCGCGCCACCGGCCACGCACTGCTGGGCGATCTGCGCGGCCGTCCGCAGGCCCTCGGCGTGCTCCAGCCGCTGCGCCTCGGTCTTCAGCTCGTCGTCCTCGCCGGGCTGCGGATCGACCCGGGTGATCTCGTCGAGGCCCAGCCGCAGCAGGTCGGCCTCCTGGTTGCGCTCACGGGCGTTGCGCCGCCGGTCGGCCAGGTCGTCGACCACCCGACGCCACCCCGTGTACGCCTCCCGCAGCGCGTCGAGCAGCTTCTCGTGCGCGGGGCCGGCGAACCGGTCCAGTGCGGCCCGCTGCTCGGCCGGGCGCAGCAGCCGCAACTGGTCGGACTGACCGTGCACGGCCACCGCCTGCTCGCCGACCTCACCGAGCATCGACACCGGCATGCTCCGGCCGCCGACGTGGGCGCGCGAGCGCCCCTCCACCGTGACCGTGCGACTCAGCAGCACCGTGCCGTCCTCGTCGGGCTCGCCACCGGCCTCGGTGATCCGCGCGTGCACGGCGTCGGCGACCCGCCCGTGCAGCCGCAACCGCCCCTCCACCACCGCCCGGCCTGGTTGGGCGCGGACCCGCCCGGCGTCGGCCCGGCCGCCGAAGAGCAGGCCGAGGCCGGTCACCACCATCGTCTTGCCCGCACCGGTCTCGCCGGTGATGACGTTCATGCCGCCGGTCAACGGCAGCGTGGTGTCCTCGATGACGCCCAGCCCGGTGATGCGCAGCTCTTCCAGCACAGCCACCGACAGTAGACGCGAGGCCCGACACTTGACCAGCCGACGGGCCCGGGCACGGCCCGCACCCGGCCGACGTACAGTTCTGCCCCGTGTTGGACGTGATCGGCCTGACCCCGGCTGAGGAGGAGCTCTACCGCTGCCTGCTCCAGCTCACCACGGCCCGCATCGACGAGTTGGTCCATCGCCTGCACCGCCCCCGTGAGCAGGTCGTCGCCCAGGTCGAGGCGCTGCGCGGCAAGGGCCTCGTGCAGCCCACCGACAACGACCCGGACGCCCCGCTGCGCCCGACCGCCCCGGACGTCGCCCTCGGCGGGACGCTGCTGCGCCGCCAGGAGGACCTGGAGGCGGCCCGCCGGCTGGTCACCCAACTGGCCGAGGAGTACCGCTCCGGGCTGCGCCGACACCACGTCGACCACCTCGTGGAGGTGATCACCGGTGGCCGGGTCCTCCGGGACCGCCTGCGTGACCTGCAGAACTCGGCGCGTACCGAGGTGCTCTGGTTCTGCCGGGCCAATCCCCTGGCCATGGCCGGCCCGGAGAACGTCGAGGAGTTCGACGCGCTGGCCCGTGGAGTGAGCTACCGGGCCATCTACGAGCGTGACCTGCTGCTGGAGCCGGGCGCGTTGGCCGACCTGGCCAAGGGCGTCGCCGCCGGCGAGCAGGCCCGCGTCCTGGACCGGCTGCCGGTCCGACTGGCCATCGTGGACGCCCGCACCGCCATCTGCCCGCTGGTGCCCGACCGTGCCGGCGGCGAACCGAGCGCCGCCGTGATCGGGCGCAGTCAACTGCTCGACGCCCTGCTCGCCCTCTTCGAGAGTCACTGGCGGGTGGCCACCCGGCTGCGGCTCGACGACCCGCTCGCCGTCGCGGCCCCCGAGGGTCGACGGCCGGAGCCCGAGTGCCATCCGGGCGACGGTTACCAGCCCGACGCCGACGAGGCGCGGCTGCTGTCGCTGTTCGTGGCGGGCGTACCGGACAAGTCCATCGCCTCCCAGCTCGGGGTGAGCCGACGGACCGTGCAACGGCGCATCGCCGACCTGATGGCCGCCGCCGGCGTGGACACCCGGCCCGGGTTGGCGTTCCAGGTCGCCCGCCGCGGCTGGCTCTGACGCCGCGAGGGCCCGCCGTCGACCCCGACGGCGGACCCTCGCCGACCGGGCGGGACGGCCAGGCCGCCCCGCCCACGCCGCGTCAGCGCAGCCCGTACGCCTGGAGCACGGTCTGGTCGACGGTGTTCCCGGCCCGGTCGGCGGCGTGCACCCGTAGCGACACCGTTCCGCGCCCCGCCGGCACTGTCGCGGTGTACCGGGTGCCCGACCCCTTCGTCGGCGCGTTGCGCCAGGTGACGCCCCCGTCGAAGGAGACCTGCACCCGGACGCTGGTGCCGCTCGGCGCCGGCACCCCGGCCGGCTGCCGCAGGGTCAGCCCCACCTGGTGTGAGCGGTTGCCGCGGACCGTGCCGGACAGGTCGGCCGGCACCCGGTAGTCCACCTGCAGCAGCGACAACGGCGTGGCGGCGTCGCCCGCCGGTCGGGCCGAGGTGAACTCCCAGGCGGTGTCGGTCCGCGTGCCGTAGCGCCACTCGTCCGAGGACCGCTGCGTCGTCAGGTCCAGTCGGTAGCGGGCCGACTTCGCGGTGGTGGGCACCGGCGCCCACCCGCCGGAGAGGTCGGCGATCTGCTGCCCGTCGCGGCTGACCCGGATCGCGACAGTGTCCGACTCGTCGCTGCCGCCGGCCTCCCTGAAGTTCCCGTCGGCGTCGACGAACTCGGCCACCCGCAGGTTCAAGGTGTCCCCGGTACGGGTCGGTACCGGGACACCGCCGCCGGCCGGCACGGCCGGTCGGATCACCGGAGCGTGCCAGGTCTCGGCGACCCGGTCGTCGGCGGCGTACTGCCGGGGCTGCTGGGTGAGCCCGCCGAGCAGCCGCCCCCAGGACCAGGTGACCTTGTGCAGGACCTGGTGCTGCCACCAGTTGTCCCCGGCGCTGACGAACTCCTGGCGGGTGGTGCCGGTACGCACCGGGCGCTGGTCGTCGTTCCAGGAGGTCTCCTGCCACGGACGCCAGCCGAACCGCTGCTCGCTGGCCCACGGCGTACCGCCGACGTCGCCGTAGCTGGCGGTCACCTCGGCCGTGTTCTTCCCGGTGACCGTGTGCGTGATCCGCTCCGGCACGCGCCCCTTCGACACCTGCCACACGTCGTACAGGTACGGGCTGTCCACCGTCAACGTCAGGTCCAGCGTCGCCCGGCCCTTCCTGGCCGCCGCGATCAGCCGCTGCCCGTCGTCGTTGGCCACCACCATCGACGGGACCGGCAGCCGTTCCCCGAGCGGCTGCCACACCGTCCACGCGCTGAAGTCCGCCGGCCGGACGATCAGCACCACGGCAGCGCCGGCGGCGGCCGCCGCCGCGATCTGCTCCTCCTCCGAGGCGTCCGGGCTGCTGGTGAGCAGCGCCGCGGCGCCGCGTACCCGGGTCAGCTCGGCGGGGGTGCCGGTGCCGGCCCAGACCAGCGGCAGCTTGCGTCGGTCGGCCGGCGCCGGCGAGTAGCCCAGCAGGTTGATGTCCAGCGGACCGGACACCCCGCTGATCTTCGCGTCCACCATCGGAGCGACCAGTTGCCAGCGGGACGCGAACTCGAACTCGCCCTGACGGACCGGGCGGGTCGGCGTGACGTTGACCTGCTGGATGGTGCTGTAGGTCATCACCCCGTGGTCGACCTGCCGGCCGTTGCCGAAGACCCGGTGCTCGTAGAAGCTGATCGTCGACCGCTGCTCGGTGGGCTTCGGCGTCTCGATCCGTACCGGGGTGCCCTTGCGCGGGTCGAGCACGACGGTGAGGTCCCGGTCGACCAGCAGCTCCGGGTCGGTGACCAGGGTGATCTGCTCGTCCAGTGGGGCACCGTGCTCGATCAACGCCTCGACCAGGTAGGGGCCCTCCTCGACCTGGAGTTGCACCTCGCCGCCGACCCAGCCGAGCCAGTCGGATTCGGGCTGCTCACCGAAGAGGGTGAGCACCGACGCGAGGCCCGGCTGACCCTTCATGTCCAGCGCCTTCACGGTGACGGTGTGCAGCGGGCCGCTGAGGGTCAGCGCGACGGCGGTACGCACCGCGACGCCGTCCGCGCCGGTGGCCACCAGCCACCCGCCGTGCACCCCGCGGTCCAGCTTCGCCGGGTCCGCCCGCAGCGGCACGGCGACGCTGCCGCCGGCCGGCACCGTCACCTCGGTGCCGCCGACCGCCACCCCGTCGGTCTCGGCCGCGCGGGTGTCCAGGTTGCGCAGCTCCAGGGCCAACCGCAGGGTCTGCGGGATGGTGCCGCCGTTGGTGTACGTCACAGTCCGCTCGACCGTCGCGCCACCGGTGCTGAGCCGACCGAAGTCGGCGGTGGCGGAGGAGTACACCCGCTGGCCGAGCGCGCGGGCCACGTCGACCCGGCCGGCGCCCTGCTCGAAGACGGTCAACGCCGGGTTCGCCTTCGTGGTGCTGACCAGCGCGTCCTTGAGCTTCACGGCGGACCAGTCGGGGTGTTCCTGGGCGAGGATCGCCGCCGCTCCGGCCACGTGCGGGGTGGCCATCGAGGTGCCCGACGCGGTCGTGTAGGCGTCGTCCACCGGCGTACCCATGGCGGTTCCGGCGGCCCGGGCGGCGATGATGCCGACACCCGGCGCGGTGATCTCGGGCTTGAGGCCGTTGTCGCCGAGGCGCGGGCCCCGGCTGGAGAACTCCGCCAGGTTGTCGGCGCGGTCCACCGCGCCGACGGTGAGCGCCGCCGAGGCCGCGCCGGGCGCGCCGACGGTACGCGCGGCACCCGAGTTGCCGGCGGCGACCACGAAGAGCGCGCCGGTCTCGGCGGTCAGGTCGTTCACCGCCTGGCTCATCGGGTCGGTGCCGTCGGTCGGGTCGCCGCCGAGGCTCATGCTGACCACCTTCGCGCCGGAGTGGGCGGCCCACTCCATGCCCGCGATGATGGACGAGCTGTAGCCGGAGCCCGCGTCGTCGAGCACCTTGCCGACCAGCAACCGCGCGCCCGGGGCGACGCCCTTGCGTCGCCCGTCGGACGCCGCCCCGCTGCCGGCGATGGTGGCGGCCACGTGGGTGCCGTGACCGTGCCCGTCGCGGGCGCTGCCACTGTCGGAGAAGTCCTGCGCCTCGGCGATCCGACCGGCCAGGTCGGGGTGGGTGGCGTCAACGCCGGTGTCGAGCACCGCCACCGTCACGCCGGCACCGTCGCGGCCGGCGGCCCAGGCGGCCGGGGCGCCGATCTGCGGAACGCTGTGCTCCAGCGTCGGGCGGACCTTCCCGTCCAGCCAGATCCGGGCGACACCCGCGCCGAGCCGGGCGGGTGAGCCGGCGGTGACCCGCTGCCCGGGCGCGCCGCGCAGCGACGTCCACAGACCGCCGAGCTCGCCCTTGCCGACCCGCATCGCGGCGCCGTTGATGCTCCCCAGGGGACGCGCGCCGATGGCGCCGGCCAGCGGCCTGACCCGTCCGGCGGCCGGCTCCTGGTAGCGCACGATCAGCGGCAACGTGGCCTGCGCGGCGTCGCCGTACCCGTCGGCCGCCAACTCCTGGACGTCGAACAGGTCGGGGTCGAGCACCCCGGCGGAGAGGTACGGCACGACGTCGCTGGGCAGCACCCGCAACCCGCCGTCGGCCTCGACGGTCTGGAAGGTGATCCGGTTGCGCCCCGGGCCGGGGTGGACGGTGGCGGCGACCCGACCGGGTGCCGCCTGGACCAGATCGACCTGATCGCCGGTGATCAGGGTGATGCGGACGGGTGCGTGCTGGGCGGGCGTGCCCGACGTCGGGCCGGTGGGCCGGGCGGGCGGGTCGGCGGACGCCGGTGCGGCGACGCCGACCACCAACGCGCCGACCGCGCCGACGGCGAGCCAGCGGGGGGACCAGTGCATGCGATGCGCTCCTCTACTCCTCCAGGCCCACCATCCGTAGATGAGGGCCGATCGGAGTCTGCGACGGCGCGCGTCACCAGGTCACTAGTCGCCAGCCGCCGCAGCGGCGACATGTCGTCAGGTGGACACCGCACATCCACCGACAGTGTGTGCCGCGGTCACCGGCGGCTGCCGCGCCACCCGTGCACGGGGAGGTCGAACTTGGCCACCAGCCGGTCGGTGAACGGGCGGGGGCGCAGCCGCACGATGCGCACCGGCAGGGCGCCGCGGCGCACCGTCACCCGGGCGCCGGGTGGCAGGTCGTAGACCCGCCGGCCGTCGCAGGAGAGCACGGCGAGGGTGGTGAACGGGTCCACGGTGATCACGAAGGTGGACGTCGGGGCCGTGACCAACGGGCGGCTGAACAACGCGTGCGCGCTGATCGGCACCAGCAGCAGCGCCTCCACCTCCGGCCAGACCACCGGACCGCCACCGGAGAACGCGTACGCGGTGGAGCCGGTTGGGGTGGCGCAGACGACACCGTCGCAGCCGTAGCGGGACAGCGGCCGGCCGTCCACGTCGACGAGCAGCTCCAGCATCTGGGCACGCTCGCCCTTCTCGATGCTGATCTCGTTGAGCGCCCACGACTCGATGGTCGGCCCGCCGTCGAACTCGGCGGTGACGTCCAGGGTCAGCCGCTCGTCGACGGTGTAGTTGCGGCCGACGACGTCCCGGACGGCGGTGTCCAGGTCGTCGATCTCCGCCTCCGCCAGGAAGCCCACCTTGCCGAGGTTGATGCCGAGCAACGGCGCCTTCGCCGGCCGGGCCAGCTCGGCGGCGCGCAGGAAGGTGCCGTCCCCACCGAGCGCGAAGACGATCTCGGCGCCCTCGGCGGCCTGCGGGCCGCCGACCGGCACCACGCCGGGCAGGTCGAGGTCCTCGGCCTCATCGGCGACCACCCGTACCTCGAAACCCGCGTCGATCAGGTCGGCGGCGACCGACCGGGCGTGCTCGGTGCTGCGCCGACGACCGGTGTGGGTCACCAGCAGCGCGGTCCGGCTCATCGGGTCGCCCGCCCATCCTGGACCGGGCGGCACCGCGACACCGTCGCCCCGCCACAACCGCGTGTCGTCGCGGTGCCCTCGCTGCGCGCGTTCACCCTGCGACCTCCTCCGCCGCACCGTCCGGCACGTCGCCGGTCGTCGTCGGGCCGTCCGGCCCGGCCGCCACCACGGCCCGCACCCGCTGCGGGTCGGCCGGTGGTGCGCCCCGGCGCAACCATACGAAGAACTCCACGTTGCCGCTCGGCCCGGGCAGCGGGCTGGCCGCCACATCCGCCAGGCCGAGGCCGAGCCGCGCGGCCGCCGCGGCCACATCCAGCACCGCTTCGGCGCGCAGCTCCGGATCGCGGACCACACCGCCGGCGCCGACCCGCTCCTTGCCGACCTCGAACTGCGGCTTGACCATCAACGCCAGGTCACCGTCGTCGCGGGTGCAGCCGGCCAACGCCGGCAGCACCAACCGCAGCGAGATGAACGACAGGTCGGCCACCGTGAGATCGACCTGACCGCCGATGGTGTCCGCGTCGAGGGTACGAACGTTGGTGCGCTCCAGAACGCGGACCCGCTCGTTCGTGCGCAGCGGCCAGGCGAGCTGCCCGTACCCGACGTCCACCGCCACCACCTCGGCCGCGTCGGCGCGCAGCAGCACGTCGGTGAACCCGCCGGTCGACGCGCCCGCGTCCAGGCAGCGCCGCCCGGCGACCCGCAACCCTCCGGGGGCGAACGCGGCCAGCGCCCCGGCGAGCTTGTGCCCGCCCCGGGAGACGTACTCCTCGGCGGGGTCCGCACCGGTCACCAGGAGCGGATCGGCGGGGTCGACCATCGCGGCCGCCTTGCGGGCGACCACGCCCCGCAGTTGGACCCGGCCGGCCTCGACCAACGCGGCGGCCTGCTCACGGGAGCGGGCCAGACCGCGCCGGACGAGTTCGGCGTCCAGCCGGTTACGACGTGCCATGGGTGGTTCTCCGGTCTGCTCAGGCCTGGTCGTCCCGCTCAGGTCTGGTCGATGGTGGCGAGGGTTTCCCGCAGCGTCTCGTAGGCCGCCTCGTACTGGGCGATCTGGTCGGCGGGGGCGAGCGTCGCCGCGTTCGCCAGGGACTGCACGGCGGCGTCCACCGCCGGGTGTCGCGTGTCGTCGTCGTCCCCGAACTCCGGCGGCGGCCCAGGGCGGGCGCCCGCCGGTGGGCCGGGCCGGGCCGGGAAGGAGCTGCCCGCCGGCGGGCCGGGGCGGGCCGGGAAAGACCCGCCGGGCGGTGGGCCGGGCCGGGTCATTCGGCGTCGTCCGGCCGCTGCTTGCGGACCGCCTTCTTGGCGGGCATCGCCGCCGGCGTCGGAACGTCCTCGTCGGCGGTCCGGCTGACCGTCGCCGGCGGCTTCTTCGCGATGGCCTTCTTGGCGACCGCCTTCTTCGCCACCGCCTTCTTCGCCACCGGCGCGGAGACCGGCGCACCGGCCGGGGCGTCGGACGGCACGAGGCCGGTGCCGGGCCGCGCGGCGGCAGTCGGGTCGGGTGCTGCCGCCGGGCCGACGGTCGACGCGTCGACGGACCGCGCCTCCCGCAGTTGCCGCTCCAGGTCGTGCACCCGTCGGGTCAGCTCGGCCACCTCGTCGGCGGTGGCCAGACCGACCGCACCGAGGGCCCGGTCGACCTCGAAGCGGACCAGCTTGGTCAACGCCTCCCGGTTGGCGGCGCTGGTGGTGAGCAGTTCCTCGCCGAGGGCCTGGAGTTGGGCGGCGGTCGCGCCGCCGGAGCCGACGAGGCGACGTGCCACGTCCTGGGCCTTCTTCCGGGGCGCCTCCGTCAGGCCCATGGCCAGCTCGAGGTAGGCGCGCCACGCGTCCTGCATGCCTGAGTCCTTCCACGGGGCGGGGTGTGCAGGTGTCACGCTACCGGGCACCCCGGACCGGTCCGTGCGGTACGGTGCCGAGGACGGCGTGGCGATCAGCGAGGGGGAGATGTGGCCAGCGTGGACGAGTGCCGCCAGGCGTTGCAGGAGCTGGCCGCCCGGTTGGACCGCAACGCCGAGACGGTACGCGAACGGATCGACCTGGACCGGACGCTGGCCTGCCGGATCACCGACCTGGACACCGCGTTTCACGGCCGGATCACCGGTGGCCGGCTGGTCGAGCTGACCGACGGCGACGACCCCAAGGCCAAGATCGCGCTGAGCACGTCCAGCGACGACCTGCTCGCCCTGGTCCGCGGCGACCTGGACGTCACCAACGCGGTGACCTCCCGCCGGGTGTCGATCAAAGCCAACCCGTTCGACCTGCTGAAGCTGCGCAAGCTGCTCTGAACTGTTGCCGTCACTCGGCAGCGGTCAGACCGAAGCTCTCCATCGCCTGGGCCGCGTCCGGGCCCACCGGACGGATCTTCGGCAGCGCCGGCACCGGCGCCGACCAGGCCACCGCGCAGAGCGCCGCCAGGGCGTCCAGCTGTCGACCGGTCCCCGCCAGCTCCAGCGTGCCGTCCCGGTCGGTCACTGACCAGCCGCCGGCGTCCGCCGGGCCCGGGACCCGCACGGCGGCAGCCGGGTCGAACAGCCCCGCCAGGTCCCTCGCGACGTACGTGGGACGCCGCTGCGGCTCGGCGGCCAGCAGATCCGGTACGCCGTGCACGCCGGTGAGCACGAGCAGGCTGTCCAAACCCGCCCGACAGGCGCCCTCGATGTCGGTGTCCAGCCGGTCACCCACCACCAGGCTCCGCCCACCGCCACTGCGGCGAGCGGCGGTCTCGAACAGCGCCGGCTCCGGCTTGCCGACCACCACGTCGGGGTCCCGCTCCAGCGCCGTCCGCAGCACGGCGACCAGCGAACCGTTGCCCGGCAACGGACCCCGCCCACTGGGCAGGGTCCGATCGGTGTTGGTGGCGATCCAGATGGCACCCGCCCGCACCGCGATCGACGCTTCGGCCAACTCGGCCCAGCCGACCTGCGGGCCGTACCCCTGCACCACCGCCGCCGGCTTCTCGTCGGCCTGGGTGACCGGGGTCAGACCGACCGCGCGCAGTTCCGCGCGCAGCGCCTCCGCGCCGACCACCAGCACCGACGCGCCGGCGGGCAGCCGGTCACGCAGCAACTCGGCCGAGGCCGCGGCGGAGGTGAGGACCTCCTCCGGCCGGGCCGCCACACCCATTCCGGTCAGCAGGTCCGCGACCTCGCTGGAGCGGCGGGACGCGTTGTTGGTCGCGTACGCCACCGCCCGTCCCTCGGCGTGCAGCCGGGCCACCGCCTCGACGGCGCCGGGGATCGGCCGGTCGATCAGGTAGATCACGCCATCCAGATCGAAGACGACCAGGGTGTACCCGTCGACCAGCCGTTCCCCCACGCCCGCGCTCACCGCCGCGTCGACCCTGACTCGTCGCCCTCGGCCGGCACGGTCCCGGCGGCGTTCGCCGTGTCCCCGTCCGCTGTGTCCCCGTCCGCGTCGCCGGACGTCACACCGCTGTCGCCAGCGGTGCCCGCGTCGGCGTTGCCGCTTCCGCTCGGGTGACGGTCCTCGTCCTCGTCGTCGAAGTCCTCGTCGTCGCCGGGACGGCTGACAGCGGCGTCGTCCTCGTCGTCGTCGAAGTCCGCGTCGTCCTCGTCGTCGTCGTCTTCGTCGTCGTCCTGGTCGTCGTCGTCTTCGTCGTCGTCCTGGTCGTCGTCGTCGTCCTGGTCGTCGTCGTCGTCTTCGTCGTCACCGGTCAGGTCGGCGTCGGGTCGGGCCGGCACCGCGCCGGGAGCCCCCGGGCCCGCGGCGATCTCCTCGGCGGCCTCGTCCTCGTCGTCACCCTCGATGACCACACCGTCGAGTTCGAGCAGCCGCTCGGCGGCGTCGGTCTCGCCCTCGGTGTCCACGTCAGCGGCGCGGGAGAACCACTCGCGGGCCTCGTCGCGCCGACCCACCGCGAGCAGCGCGTCGGCGTACGCGTACCGCAGCCGGGCCGTCCACGGCACGGTGGCCTCGCTGGTGAGGTCCGGGACCTGGAGCATCGCGACCGCGGCGTCCTTCTGCCCGAGGTCGCCCCGTGCCCCAGCGGCGACGATCAACAGTTCGATCGCCACGGCCTGGTCCAGCTTCTCCCGGTCCGCGCCCCGGAACAGGTCGATGGCCCGCTCCGGCCGGCCGAGAGCCCGCTCGCAGTCCGCGAGCACGGCCAGGTGACTCTGCAACCCGCTCATCCGGTGGTACGTGCGCAGTTCGGCGATCGCCGACTGCCACTCCCCCGCGTGGTACGCGGCCAGACCGACCGCCTCACGGACGGCGGAGATGCGCGACGCCAACCGCCGGGCGGCCAGTGCGTGCGCCAACGCCTCGGCGGGATCCTCGTCGATCAACTGCCCGGTCGCGACCAGGTGCCGGGCCACCGTCTCGGCGACCGGCTTGTTCAGCGAGAGCAACTCGGCGCGGACGTCCTTGTCGAGGTCGGTCGCGACGATGTCGTCCGGCAACGCCGGGGCCGAACTGCGCCCGCCCTCGAACGACTCGGAGCCACCCGCGCGGTCGTCCCGACGGAACTCCCCCTCGCGACGTGGCCGCTCGTCGGCCCGGGAACCGCCGGTGCGCTCTCCGCCCCGGTAGCCGCCCTCACGGTCACCGCCCCGGAACCCGCCCTCACGGCGGTCGCCGGAACGCGAGCTGTCCCGGTCGCCGCCACGGAAACCGCCTTCACGGCGGTCACCGCCACGGAACCCGCCGTCGCGGTCACCACCACGGAAGCCACCCTCGCGCGGCGGGCCGGAGCGAGTGCGGTCGCCACCCTGGTACCCGCCCTCACGGCGATCGCCGCCACGGAACCCGCCGTCGCGGTCACCACCACGGAAACCGCCTTCACGCGGCGCGCTGGAACGCGAGCTGTCCCGGTCGCCGCCACGGAAACCACCTTCACGGCGGTCGCCGCCACGGAAGCCACCCTCGCGCGGCGGGCCGGAGCGAGTGCGGTCGCCACCCTGGTACCCGCCTTCACGCGGGGCGCTGGAACGCGAGCTGTCCCGGTCGCCGCCACGACGGAAACCGCCCTCGCGGCGGTCACCGCCACGGAACCCGCCGTCGCGGTCGCCACCGCGGAAGCCGCCTTCACGCGGGGCGCTGGAACGCGAGCTGTCCCGGTCGCCGCCACGGAAGCCGCCTTCGCGGCGGTCACCGCCACGGAAGCCACCGTCACGGTCGCCGCCGCGGAAGCCACCCTCACGCGGCGGGCCGGAGCGAGTGCGGTCACCACCCTGGTACCCGCCCTCACGACGGTCACCACCACGGAAACCACCATCGCGGTCACCACCACGGAAACCGCCCTCACGGCGGTCACCACCACGGAAACCACCGTCACGGTCGCCGCCACGGAAACCACCCTCACGCGGCGGGCCGGAGCGAGTGCGGTCACCACCCTGGTACCCGCCCTCACGACGGTCACCACCACGGAAACCACCATCGCGGTCACCG
>NZ_JBEZFX010000013.1:192861-193808 GCF_040649675.1 Micromonospora parva
CACCACGGAAACCACCGTCACGGTCACCGCCGCGGAAGCCACCCTCACGGGGCGAGCTGGAACGCGAACTGTCCCGGTCGCCGCCACGGAAACCGCCCTCGCGGCGGTCACCGC
Organism: Micromonospora parva; assembly: GCF_040649675.1. Taxonomy (NCBI): domain Bacteria; kingdom Bacillati; phylum Actinomycetota; class Actinomycetes; order Micromonosporales; family Micromonosporaceae; genus Micromonospora; species Micromonospora parva. The sequence goes on from NZ_JBEZFX010000013.1 coordinate 192,976, forward strand.
CACGGAACCCGCCGTCGCGGTCGCCACCGCGGAAACCGCCCTCACGCGGGGCGCTGGAACGCGAACCGTCCCGATCGCCGCCACGGAAACCACCTTCACGGCGGTCACCACCACGGAAGCCACCGTCACGGTCGCCGCCGCGGAAACCACCCTCACGCGACGGGCCGGAGCGAGTGCGGTCGCCACCCTGGTACCCGCCCTCACGGCGGTCACCACCACGGAAACCACCGTCACGGTCACCACCACGGAAGCCACCCTCACGCGGGGCGCTGGAACGCGAACCGTCCCGATCGCCGCCACGGAAACCGCCCTCGCGGGGAGGTCCGGACCGGAACCCACCGTCACGGGGAGCACCCGAGCGCGACCCGTCCCGGTCACCGCCGCGGTAGCCGCCCTCGCGGGGGGCGCTGGAACGCGAACCGTCCCGGTCACCGCCGCGGAAGCCACCGTCACGGCGATCGCCGCCGCGGAAACCGCCGTCACGCGGGGCGCTGGAGCGCGAGCTGTCCCGGTCACCACCACGGGAGCCAGAGTCGCGGCCGCCGGCGTATCCGCCTCGGGCGCCGCCGCTGTCACGGTCTCCCCGGTACGGAGGCCGGTCTCGGTCGTCGCGGCGCGGGCCGCGGTCGCGTCCGCCCGCACCGTCAGTACGGTCTTCGTAACGACGGGGACGATCTCCGCCCTGCGGTCCTGAACTCACAGGTACATCCTTCCTGATTGCGCCACCAATGGCGCTACGCAGTCGAGGGCCGACCCGGATGGGGCGGCCCTCGACTGGAAGATTGTCCGGCGGCGTCCTACTCTCCCACACCCTCACGAGTGCAGTACCATCG
>NZ_JBEZFX010000014.1:0-160183 GCF_040649675.1 Micromonospora parva
CCCCGGGGGGCGCCCCCGCCCCCCCCCCCGCCCCCCCCCCGGCCGGGTTATCCCCCCCCCCCCCCCCCCCCGGGGGGGGCCCCCCCCGGGGGGGGGGGGCCCCCCCCGGCCCGTTTCCGTCGGCTGGCAGGTCATTACCGAACGCTGACGTTGTTGGCGACCGGCCGAGATGATCGCGCACACTGGGCCGATGAGCACCACGTCACGGCGGTACGCCGCGCTGGCCGGAATCACCGCCGCCGCCGTCGCGATCGGGATCGCCGAACCGGTAGCGGTGCTGACCGGCCCCCGGTCGGCACCCCTGGTCGCGGTCGGCGGGGTCATCGTCGACGCCGTCCCCGAGTCACTCAAGCAACTCGCCATCGACCTCTTCGGCACCGCCGACAAGATCGCGCTGCTGGTCGGCACCGCCGTGTTGCTGGGCGGCTTCGCCGCGCTCCTCGGCGTACTGGCGGTCCGTCGGCTGGCACTCGGCCTGGCAGGCATCGGCGTGTTCGGCGCCATCGGCGTCGCCGCCGCGTTGACCCGCTCCGGCGCGGACCTCGCCGACGCACTGCCGTCAGTGATCGGCGCGGGTCTCGGCGCCCTGGTGCTCTGGCTGTTCATCGCCGGCCCGTTCGAACTGAACCCCTGGCCCTGGTCACCACCCACGCCGACCGTGCGGTCCGCCGGCCCGGCGCCGTCCAACGGTCCTGTGCCGCCTGCCGGTGCGGCGCGGCCTGACGGTGCGGTGCCGCCTGCCGGGCCTGTGTCGTCCACCGGCCCGGGGTCGGAGTCGCGGGACGAGCTGCCGACGGGAGCCTCCTCAGCATCCGAGCGTCGGCCGGTGTCTCCGGCCGCGCCGGTGCCGGTGCCTTCGGCGGGGCCGACGCCGGCGGTTGAGCCGGTTGGGCCCGCCGAGGTGGACCCGGAGTCGCGGCGGCGATTTCTCACCGGGAGCGGGGTGCTGCTCGGAACGGCAGTGGTGGCCGGTCTCGGCGGGCGTTGGCTGGCGGGTCGGCGCGGCGTGTCCGCAGCCCGGGACGCGATCCGCCTGCCCGCGCCGGTCGCCCCCGCACCGGCCGTGCCGGCAGGCGCGAACCTCTCGCTGGCCCAACTGGCGCCGTACGTCACCCCGAACTTCGGGTTCTACCGGATCGACACCGCGCTGGTGGTGCCCCAGGTCGACCCGGACACCTGGCGGCTGCGGATCCACGGACGGGTCGGTAAGGAGCGCACCTACAGTTACGCGGACCTGCTGGCCCGACCGCTGGTCGAGCGGTACGTCACCCTGGCCTGCGTCTCCAACGAGGTGGGCGGGGACCTGATCGGCAATGCCCGCTGGCTCGGCGTACCCCTGCGGGAACTGCTGGACGAGGTCGAACCCGACGACGACGCCGACCAGGTCGTCGGCCGGTCTGTCGACGGCTGGACCTGCGGCACCCCCACCGCCGCACTGCGCGACGGACGGGACGCGCTGCTGGCCGTCGGAATGAACGGCGAGCCGCTGCCGGTCGAGCACGGCTTCCCGGTCCGGATGGTGGTGCCGGGCCTCTACGGCTACGTGTCGGCCTGCAAATGGGTGACCGAACTTGAGCTGACCCGGTTCGCCGACTTCGACGCGTACTGGGTGCCGCGCGGATGGTCCCGCGAGGGGCCGATCAAGACCCAGTCGCGGATCGACACGCCCCGCAGACGCAACCGGCTGACCGCCGGGCCGGTGACCGTCGCCGGGGTGGCCTGGGCGCAGCACCGAGGCATCCGCCGAGTCGAGGTACGCGTCGACGACGGGCAGTGGCAGGAGGCCGAACTGGCCCCCACAGTGTCGGTGGACACCTGGGTCCAGTGGTCCTGGCGCTGGGACGCCACACCGGGCGAACACCGGCTCCAGGTCCGAGCGACAGACGCGACCGGTGGAACCCAAACCGACCGTACCCAGGGCGTCGTCCCGGACGGCGCCACCGGCTGGCATACCGTCACCGTCACCGTCCGCTGACCCCGACACACCACGGCCCCTCCGGTCGACAGCGGGGAGGGTCCCCACCTGACCGCGGGGTCCGTGAGTGATCTACCGCGGCTGCCTACCGACCTGGCTTGTGGTCCCGTGCCTGTCCTTCGGCGCGGCCGGCGGCTGATGGACCGGCGATGCTCGGACCGTACATGTAGATCTTGGACAGTTTCCGTTCCGCGCTAACGGAAACTGTCCAAGATCTGGAAACGAGCGCCGCTTGATGACGCCATCCGCCTCCGCCGAGGATCCCTTCAGCGCGGCATCTCCCGTTGCGGCCCGCTGCGGCGGTCGGTGGTCGGCGTCCCGGGGGCGGGCGTCCCGGCGGGCCGGCGGGCCGGCGGGCCGGCGCAACGCAAAGGCCGCTGGCCGGCACCCCGGGTTGCGGGTGCCGGCCAGCGGTCGGTGTTCTCACGGTCCTACCGTGCGGTGGTGCGGTGGTGCTGGTGGTCAGCTGTTCCAGTGCTGGGCGACGAGGTCGGTGGCCTGCTGCTCCCACTGGGCGTAGGCGTCCGGGTACGCCGACACCTGCACGGTCTGCGCGGCCTGGGTCAGGGGCATGTTCTGCCACCCGTCGACCTGCTTGAGGCCCTTGAGGAACGCGGTCGTGGAGTACTCGGGGTCGGTGATCTGCTCCGGGGTACCCCAACCCGAGCTCGGGCGCTGCTGGAACAGGCCCAGCGAGTCGTGGTCGTTGGCGTCGCCGAGGTGGCCCAGGTTTTCCAGCTTCGACTCCTGCAGGCTCGTCGCGATGGAGATCACCGCGGCGCGCTCGGGCAGGCCGGCCTTCTTCGTGGCGGCGATGATCGCCTTGACGTTGGCGCTCTGCTCGTCGTTGAGGGTGATGTGCGACTGCTCGCCCTGCGGCTTCGCCGCCTGCACCGCCACCGCTGCGGCGGCGGGCTTGGCGTCCACGGCCGGGGTGGCGGCGTGGGCGGCGATCGGGCCGGCGAACACACCACCGGCGAACGCGAGACCAGCAACGGACAGCATGCTCTTACGGAAGATCGTGTTCATGGGGGTAGCTCCTTCGGGGGTAAGAACACCCACACGTCGGGGGGACGCACGGGTGTGAGCACCTCGTCCGGCGCTGCACATAACAAGGGGAAAGTTTGGGGGGTGACGCCTCTAGAGGCGTCGGTCGGCGACTTCACGGGCGCGGGGCTCATGGCGCCGGGGTCCAGGTGTAACGACCGGGGGGCCGGGGTCATTCCGGGGGTGGCCCAACCTGTCGGCACCCAGGTGGAGGCGATGCCTGCGGTCGATCGTCGGGATCACAACGACCGGGGGGCCGGGGTCATTCCGGGCTGGCCCAACCTGTCGGCACCCAGATGACGGCGGTGCCTGCGGTCGATCGTGGGGACCATAACGACCGGGTGGCGGGGGGCATTCCACCCTGCCGGACCTCAGATCCCGCACCCGTGAAGACCGGGCGGCGGGAGGTGCTGCTGCGATCGTCAGGGTGTGTAACGACCCCCGCCCGGCCATGATTCCGGCCCACCGGTGAGACCGGTAACCAGGCAAAAGCCCCAAACCGTGCATAGCCTAACGGTACGTCACCCTGCAACGGCCCAGACCGGACAAATCTCCCCTGAGATCATCCCCCGCCGGCTGGTCCCGTGCGCACCAGGGCTTGATCCACTCGTCTTCAATGAAATCGGGGTGTCCGGGCGAGCGGGACGGCCCGACATCAAGGACCTCGTGTTGATCATGGCCGTAATGAGGTCGGCATCGAGCGCGATGGTCGCGGGTTTGTCAGCCGGCCTGAAGCCGTGCAGACCTCGCGAAGCCACCCGAGCCCGTAACGCGACGCAGACCTCGCGAAGCCAGGCAGGCCCGCAAGGCCGCGCAGACCGGGAAGCAACCCAAGCCCGCAAGGCCGCACAGACCGCGAAGCAACCCAAGCCCGCAAGGACCGCGCAGACCTCGCGAAGCCACGCGAGCCCGCAACGCGGCGCGGACCCTGCGAAGCCACGCAAGCCCGGCAAGGCCGCGCAGACCTGCCGAGCTGCGTAGGCGGCGCGCCGCGCAGGCCGGGTTAGACCCGCGCGCAACCGCGCGAACCGCGCCTCCAGGTCGGGGGCGCGGTTCGCGGATGTTGGGGACGGTCGGGTCAGGCGACCTTGCGTTGGTCCGGGACCGTCGACTTGTGCGGGCGACCGAGGCGGGCTTCCAGTCGCGCGACGTCGACTCGGGCGTGCCGGCGGTCTGCGAGGTCCTCCCAACCGACGGCGAGCAGTCGGAGACGCTCCGACTCGCTGAAGCCGCCCCACACGCCGTACGGCTCGCGCACTGACAGTGCGTGGGCGGCGCACTCGGCGCGTACGGGGCAGGTGCGGCAGACCGCCTTGGCGGAGGATTCGCGGCGCAGCCGGGACGAGCCTCGTTCACCGTCGGGGTGGAAGAACTGCGCGCTGTCGCGTCCTCGGCAGGCACCGAGTCGCTGCCAGTCCCAGAGATCGACGATGGGTCCGGGCAGTCTACGTACGTTCGACATCAGCACCCCTCCTCCCGCGCGGCTCCGCGAGAATCCTTGATGGCCGGCGTCCGGGCGGCGGGCCGCGCAGGCGCACCGTTCCCGGCCTGGATCTCCGGTACCCGGGCTTTCGTCAACTCACACGTCTGTGATCGAAAACCTCCGGGAAATTGCGGCTTTCGCCCTATCTGTCGGAAAAGTTCGAACGATTGCCCGGAACCACCTCCCCAGCCGACCGCGTCATGGTCTGCTCGTTGGCGGAGAGGAGACCACAGTGCGTACCGTCCTTGTGTGCGTTCGGACACCGCTCGCGGCCCAGCACCTTACTTCTGCTGCCGCGCGGCTGGGGTTGTCCGCGATCGTTCGTACCGCCGTCTCTGATCCCGAGGTGATGCTGCGGCTGGCGGAGCGGCCGGCCGACGTGGTGTTGGCGGACACCGCCCTCACCCGGCCGGACAGCGCCGGCTTCGTCCGCCGGGTGTTGGCGCGGGCCCCGCAGGCAGCGGTGCTGCTGCTCGGCACCGAGGAGTCCGAGGCTGCGGCGGCCACCATCAGTGCCGGCGCCCGGGGGCTCATCCAGAATGTCGACCACGACCTGACCAGCGCGGTGGCGAAGGCCCTACTGCTGCTCACCGCGCCCGGTCGAGCCTCCCGGCAGCGAAGCACCGATCCGGCCCGCGACGCGGCGGCGGTGGGTGGTTCCGGTCGCTCCGGGCCGGCGCCGCGCGGTTCCGGTGAGCCCGGTTGGACGGCGACGGCCGCTGACGGGTCGGCCGGTCTGGCGTCGGTGCCGGTGCAGCGGGGCGACGACGAGGCGGAGGCGGGGACCGGTGAGCCGGCGGCGCAGACCGACCCGGGCCGTCCCGTCCCGAACGCGCGACCCAGTCGGGCGTCCATCGGCCTCACCGAGCGTGAGCTTCAGGTGCTGCTGGGCATGGCCGAGGGCAAGAGCAACGCGGAGATCGGCCGGGAGCTGTTCGTGTCGGAGGACACCGTCAAGACGCACGCCCGCCGGTTGTTCCGCAAGCTCGGTGCCCGGGACCGGGCGCACGCGGTGGCGGCGGGGTTCCGCGCCGGTCTGGTGGCCTGACGTCCGCGCAGCGCCGCCGCAGGGCGCGCCGCGCGGAAGCGGGGCACGCCCGCACGGCACCCGAGAGCAGGGGTACGCCGCGCGGCGGTGTCGTCACTTGGTGGCGGTCGGGGCGCCCGGCTCGTCCTCGGTGCCCTCGGACAGGGTGTCGTGCACCCCGTCGGCGTACCCCCGGGCGTAGTCCCAGGTCACATAGTGATCCGGGTCGGGGTCGTACGCGGGCTCGTGCACCCGGGGTCGGCCGGAGTTGAGCAGGTGCCGCAGGTTGCCGCGGAGCAGGTCCCAGTCGAAGTAGTGCGGCTCCCGGCAGTCCTCGCATTCGATCACCAGCCCGCGGACCCCGATCGGGGCCAGCAGCGCCTGGTAGATCTCCAGGTCGGCGAGGTCCTCCAGCACATCCTGCCGCTCGACGTCGGTCAGCGGATCCGGCGTCGCGTCATCGCCCGGGTCATCCAGACCCGCTGTCGGATCGGCCGGGTCGCCATTGAACGGGTCGATGGGCTCGTCGTGCACCCCCTCACCGTAGACCCAACGCGGCGCGAACGTCCGCCCCCCGGCCTCCGCGCCGGGCCGGCCTGCCACGGACGGGTCGCCCAGCTCACTGGGTACGATGAAGCGACGTGCCGGCACCGTGGCGCGCTCCGGTGCCCGCCCGCGCCACCTCGCTGAAGCCCATCCGAGCAGCTCAGGGGAGCAATCGTGGAAAATTCGCCCAGCACCGATCTTCCGGCCGGCGTCGAGCACGCCGACCTGGGCGGCCACCTGCCTGAGCTGCCGGCCGGCTCCGCCCGGGTGGTTCCGCTCGGTCTGACCTTCGACGACGTGCTGCTCCAGCCGGGCGAGTCGGACGTGGTGCCCAGCCGGGTCAACACCCGGACGAAGCTCACCCGCAACATCGAGTTGTCCATTCCGCTGCTGTCCAGCGCCATGGACACGGTGACCGAGGCCCGGATGGCGATCGCCATGGCCCGCCAGGGCGGCATCGGTGTGTTGCACCGCAACCTCTCCATGGAGGACCAGGCCCTCCAGGTCGACCTGGTCAAGCGCTCCGAGTCCGGCATGATCACCAACCCGGTGACCGCCAGCCCGGACGACACGCTGCGCGAGGTCGACGAGCTGTGCGGGCGGTACCGCATCTCGGGCGTTCCGGTGGTGGACGGCGACGGCCAGCTGGTGGGCATCGTCACCAACCGGGACATGCGTTTCGTCTCCGAGCCGAACACCCCGGTCCGCGAGATCATGACCCGCACTCCGTTGATCACGGCCCGGGTCGGGGTGAGCAAGGACGACGCTCTGGCCCTGCTGCGTCAGCACAAGGTCGAGAAGCTGCCGATCGTCGACGACTCGGGCCGACTGCGCGGCCTGATCACGGTGAAGGACTTCACCAAGAGCGAGCAGTATCCGGACGCCAGCAAGGACGACGCCGGTCGTCTGCGGGTCGCCGCCGCCATCGGTGTCGGTGAGGACGCCTACAAGCGGGCCCGTGCCCTGGTCGACGCGGGCGTGGACGTGCTGATCGTGGACACCGCGCACGGTCACCAGCGGGCCGTGCTGGACATGGTCCGCCGGCTCAAGGCCGACGTGGCGGTCGACGTCATGGGCGGCAACGTGGCCACGTACGCCGGCGCGAAGGCGCTCGTCGACGCCGGCGCCGACGGCGTCAAGGTGGGTGTGGGGCCGGGCGCGATCTGCACCACCCGGATCGTCGCCGGGGTCGGCGTGCCGCAGGTGACCGCGATCATGGAGGCGGCCCGGGCCGCCCGCCCGGCCGGCGTGCCGGTGATCGGCGACGGCGGCATTCAATATTCCGGTGACATCGCCAAGGCCCTGGTCGCCGGCGCCGACACGGTGATGCTCGGCAGCCTGCTGGCCGGCTGCGAGGAGAGCCCCGGCGAGCTGATCTTCGTCAATGGCAAGCAGTTCAAGACGTACCGCGGGATGGGGTCGCTCGGCGCGATGCAGTCCCGGGGTCAGGCCAAGTCGTACAGCAAGGACCGCTACTTCCAGCAGGACGTGCTCAGCGACGACAAGCTGGTCCCGGAGGGCGTGGAGGGCCAGGTGCCCTACCGGGGGCCGCTCTCCCGGGTGGCCCACCAGCTGGTCGGCGGTCTGCGACTGGCCATGGGGTACGCCGGTGCGGAGAACATCCCCGATCTGCACCGCCGGGGCCAGCTCATCCGGATCACCGCGGCCGGCCTGAAGGAGAGCCACCCGCACGACATCCAGATGACCGTCGAGGCGCCCAACTACCACACCCGCTGACCCACCACCCCCAACCACCTGGAGTCCCCCATGCGTGACGTGGTCGAGATCGGGCTGGGCAAGACCGCGCAGCGCGGCTACCACCTGGACGACATCGCCATCGTGCCGAGCCGCCGCACCCGGGACGTCGACGACGTGTCGACGTCCTGGCAGCTCGACGCGTACCCGTTCGGCATTCCGTGCGTCGGCCACCCCTCCGACGCCACCATGAGCCCGTCCTCGGCGGTGCGTCTCGGTCAGCTCGGCGGCCTCGGCGTGCTCAACGTGGAGGGGCTCTGGACCCGCTACGAGAACCCGACGAAGGTGCTGGACGAGCTGGCCGGCCTCGACGAGGACGCCCGCGCCACCAAGCGGCTCCAAGAGGTGTACGCGGAGCCGATCCGCCCGGACCTGATCGCGGAGCGGGTCCGTGAGCTGCGCGCCGGTGGCGGCACGGTGGCGGTGCGGGTCTCCCCGCAGCACACCCTGGCGCTGGCGCCGGTGATCCTGGACGCCGGTGTGGACATCCTGGTCATCCAGGGCACCATCGTCTCGGCCGAGCACGTGTCGACCACTGACGAGCCGCTGAACCTCAAGGAGTTCATCGCCGACCTCGACCTGCCCGTGATCGTCGGTGGCTGCACCGACTACAAGACGGCGCTGCACCTGATGCGCACCGGCGCGGCCGGGGTGATCGTGGGCATCGGTGGTGACGAGTGGTCGACCACCGAGTCGGTGCTGGGCATCCGGGTGCCGATGGCCACCGCGATCGCCGACGCCGCGGCGGCCCGCCGTGACTACCTGGACGAGACCGGCGGCCGGTACGTGCACCTGATCGCCGACGGTGACATCCAGACCTCGGGTGACATCGCCAAGGCGCTCGGCTGCGGCGCTGACGCGGTGATGCTCGGTGAGCCGCTGTCGCTGTGCGAGGAGGCCCCCGCCGGTGGTGCCTGGTGGCACTCGGCGGCGAGCCACCCGTCGCTGCCCCGGGGTGCCTTCGAGGTTTCCGGTGATCCGCTCGGGTCGATGGAGCAGTTGCTCTTCGGGCCGGCCGACGAGGCCGACGGTCAGCTGAACCTGTTCGGCGGGCTGCGTCGGGCGATGGCCAAGTGTGGTTACCGCGACCTGAAGGAGTTCCAGAAGGTCGGTCTGGTCCTCGACCGCTGACCGCTCCTGACGTCCGAAGGCCGGCCCGCACGGGCCGGCCTTCGTCGTGTTCAGCCGGCTGTCACTTCTCCAGGTAGATGGTCAGGTCGGACATGTTGCGGTAGCTGGTCGCCGCGAAGTCGAGCGACTGGCCCTTGTTGTCAGCGCCGCCGGGGGCGGTGTCCATCTCCCAGTTGGCGTGGTGGAAGTTGCGCTCGCCGATGGTCTGGAAGAACTGCTGGAAGTTGAGGTCGCCGTCGCCCAGCGGGGTCATCTGGTACCCGTTGGGGACAGTGGTGTCCCGGTCGCCGTCCTTGGCGTGGAAGAGCGGGAACCGGGTGGTCCGGTCGGCCACGGTGAGGATCGGGTCGAACAGGTCGGTCACCTCCTGGCCGGCCGGGTTGATGTACTTCTGGTGCTTGTAGCGGGCCACGTAGGCCCAGTAGATGTCCAGCTCGAAGAAGACGTACCGCGGGTCGGTGATCTCGAAGAAGTACTCCAGGCGGCGGATGCCGGAGGACCGGGTCTGCCGGCCCTGCGCGTCGCGCGGGCCCCGGTCGATCAGGAAGCTGTACGCGGCGTCGTGGTTGTGCGTGTAGAGCCGCATGCCCCGGGCCCTGGCCTGCCGGCCCAGCTCGTTCCAGATGTCCGCGGCGGCGTCCCACTCGGCCTTGTACGCGCTGTTGGTCGGGTCGCTGCCGGTGCCGATGTTCTTCATGCCGAGTTCCTCGGCGATGTCCAGTTGTTGCTGGAAGGTGGCCGGCTGGATCGTGGCGTGGGTGCCGTTGGCCACCAGGCCGTTGTCGTCGAGGATCTTGCGGATCTCGGCGGGGGTGATCTGCCGGCCCAGGATCTCGGTGCTCTGGGTGTAGCCGGCGAACTCGATCTCCTTGTAACCGATTTCGGCGAGTCGGGCGAGGACGCGCTCGAAGCCGTACGGGACTCCGCTGTCGTCGGGCGCGGCGGTGATCCGGTCGCGGACGCTGTAGAGGATGATGCCGCGGTTCTTCGCCGGGATCAGCGGTTCGACCCGCAGCTTGCTCTTGGGGTTGGCGAGCGCGGGGGTGCCGGTGGCCAGGACGGGCAGGCCGGCCGCGCCGATCGCGGCGGCGGCGCCGGCGGACGCGGCGAGCAGGGACCGACGGCTGAGTCGGCCGGTGGGGGTGGCGTCGGGGGCGGTGTGGTCGGGCATGGTTCCACCTTTCGCGACGGTGGTCGGGAACAGACACTAACGTCGGTCTAAGTCGAAAGAAAGGTTCGATCGACGTCGTCTTTTGTTTGATTCAACGAAAGTTACTGATGATCGTCGATACCGGCCGCGCGGCCCGCGATGCTGGCTAGGCTCGGCCTGAGCGGAGTGCCGCAGGAGGAGTGCGCATGGTCCTGACCGGACGGAGACTGCGGGTCGCCGCCGCGCTGACCTGCGTCCTCGGGCTGGTCGCGGCGGCCGGCTGTACGGGCGATGAGCGCGACGGCTTCCGGCCCGGCGCGGCCGACGTCGGCGACCCGTACGTGCCGGGGCGCGGCAACGGCGGCTACGACGTCGCGCACTACGGTCTCGACGTCCGCTACGACCCGTCGACCGACCGGCTGACCGGGAAGGCCGTCATCACCGCCACCGCCACCCAGGACCTGTCCCGGTTCAACCTGGACCTGGCCGGCCTGGAGGTCGGCGCGGTCAGCGTGGGCGACGCGGCGGCCGAGTACCGGCGCGGCGACGGCGAACTGGTGGTGACGCCCCGCGACGGCGTACCGCGGGGGCGGCAGTTCACCGTGACCGTCGACTACGCGGGCGTACCGACTGCCGTCGACGACGGGGCATTGGGCAGCGGCGGTTTCCTGCACACCAGCGACGGCGCGGTGGCGCTCGGCCAACCCCACTCGGCCGCCACCTGGTTCCCGGTCAACGACCACCCTTCGGACAAGGCCACCTACGAGCTGGCGGTGACCGTCCCGGACGGCCTGGCCGCGCTGAGCAACGGCGTGCCGCTGCCGAGGAGCAGCGCCGACGGGTGGACCACCTGGCGGTGGTCGGAGCGCACCCCGATGGCCAGCTACCTGAGCACCCTCGTGATCGGTGACTACCGGGTGGTGACCGGCACGCACGCCGGCCGGCCGATGGTGACGGCGGTGGCCGCGAGCCTGCCGGCGACCGGTGGGGCGGCCACCTCGCTGGCCCGCACCGGCGCGATCGCCGACTTCCTGGCCAGCCGCTTCGGCCCGTACCCGTTCGACTCGTACGGGGGGATCGTGATCGCCGACGACCGGGTCGGGTACGCCCTGGAGACCCAGTCCCGACCGGTCTACGGGCCGGCCTTCTTCGCCGACGACCGGCCGAACCCGAGCGTCGTCGCACACGAGCTGGCGCACCAGTGGTTCGGCGACAGCGTGTCACTGACCAGGTGGGGCGACATCTGGCTCAACGAGGGTTTCGCCAGCTACGCCGAGTGGCTGTGGGAGGAGCACGACGGCGGCCGGACCGCCCAGCGCAACTTCGAAATGCAGTACGCGGCGACCGACTGGAGGCAGCCGTCGGTCGAGCCGGGCCGGGAGCAGATGTTCGGCACTGCCGTCTACAAGCGGGGTGCGCTCGCCGTGCACGCGTTGCGCCGCACCGTCGGTGACGACCTCTTCTTCCGCATCCTGCGCACCTGGACCGCCGAGCGGGCGGGAGGCAACGCGACCACCGCAGACCTCGTCTCGCTGGCCGAGCGGGTCGCGCAGCGGCAACTGCGCCCGCTCTTCGACGCCTGGCTGGTGGGTGGGTCGGCCCCCACACTGCCGTGACCCGGCCCGGCCGCCCGGTCGATATGCTGCCGCCGGTGAACGGCGGGTAGGCGCCCGTTCGTGCGGAGCGGCGGAGGCCGTGACCGGCCACCGTGCGGAGAGGGTGTGGGATGCGGGGGACGCGGCACAGACTGCGGACGGGTGCCGCTCTGGTGGTGACCAGTGCGCTGGCACTGTCCGGATGCGACTCGACGGGCCCGGAGACGGCACCGTCACCGAGCACGTCCTCCACCACGGCGCGGACGTTCACGGCGGGTGCCGACGGGGTCGGCGACACCTACTTCCCGACCTACGGCAACGGCGGCTACGACGTCGGCCGGTACACCGTGAAGGTGCGCTACGACCCGGCCAAGGACCAGTTGACGGGTACGACCACGGTGCGGGCCACCGCGACCACCGACCTGTCGACGTTCAATCTCGACCTGGCCGGCCTGACCGTCAGCGCGGTCACCGTGGACGGCGCACCGGCGACGCACAGCCGCAAGCGCAACGAGCTGGTGATCAAGCCGGCGTCCGGCCTGATCAACGGCAACGGGTTCGTCGTCGAGATCACCTACGCCGGCAAGCCGAAGCCGTTGAAGAACGAGACGCTCGGTGACGGCGGCTTCCTGCACACCGCCGACGGTGCCATCGCGCTGGGTCAGCCCGAATCGGCCAGCACCTGGTTCCCGGTCAACGACCACCCGTCGGACAAGGCGGCCTACGACTTCGAGGTCACCGTTCCGGACGGGCTGACCGCGATCAGCAACGGCGTTCCCGGCGGGAAGGTCAGCTCGGGCGGTTGGACCACCTGGAAGTGGTCGGAGAAGTCGCCGATGGCCAGCTATCTGAGCACGCTGGTGATCGGCAAGTTCCGGATCACCACCGGTGAGCACAAGGGCCGCCCGGTCTACAACGCTGTCACCACCAACCTGGCCAAGGGGAGCGCGGACGCGTCGATCGCCCGGACCGTGGAAGTGGCCGACTACCTGGAGAGCGTGTTCGGGCCGTACCCGTTCGACGCGTACGGCGGTGTGGTGGTCTCCGACAGCCGGATCTCCTACGCCCTGGAGACGCAGAGCCGACCGGTGTACGCGGCGAGCTTCTTCCGGCAGGGCGAGAACACCGAGGTCGTCGCCCACGAGTTGGCCCACCAGTGGTTCGGCGACAGCGTCGCGTTGGCCAAGTGGGAGGACATCTGGCTCAACGAGGGCTTCGCGACGTACGCGGAGTGGCTCTGGGCCGAGCACACCGACGAGTACACCGCCAAGGAGGCGTTCGACACCCGCTACGTCGAGATGTCCGCGCAGGTGTGGCAGACACCGCCGGGCAAGCCGGGTGCGGAGAAGCTGTTCAGCGAGTCGGTCTACCAGCGCGGCGGGATGACGGTGCACGCCCTGCGGGTGGCCGTGGGCGACGAGGCGTTCTTCGAGATCGTCAAGACCTGGGCGGCGGAGAAGCGCGACGGCACCGCCACCACCGCCGAGTTCGTGGCCCTCGCCGAGCGGGTCTCCGGCAAGAAGCTCGACGCGCTCTTCGACGCCTGGCTGTACGGCACCAAGAAGCCCGCCCCGCCCAAGCGGCTCTGAGCGCCGGTCAGTTCTTGACGACCAGCTTGGGGTGGGCGTCCAGGTACGCGTCGGCGCGACCGGCGCGCAGTTCGGTGAGGAACGTGCGGCCCTCGGCGGTCAGCTGCTCACCCCGGTAGGCGCTGCCTTTGCCGACACCGGAACCGGGCAGCCCGACCAGCGTGAAACGGTTCTCCGGCAGGCCACTGAGGGCGTACGCGATGTCGACGATCCGGCGTCCGCCGACGTAGACCAACGTGTCGCCCAGCGCGGAGACCACCTTGTCGACGCGCTCCGGTTGCTTGGCCAGGCCCTCGTCCAGGATCTTGCGGGTCATCGCCCGGATCAGCTGCTGCTGGTGACGCTGCCGGGCGTAGTCGCCGCCCGTGATGTAGCGCTGCCGTGCGTAGTCCAGCGCCTGCCAGCCGTTGAGGTGCCGCTCGCCCTTCTCGTAGACCTGCTGCGGCCCCTTGTACCCGCCCGGCGCGGGCTCCCGGTACTTGCCGTCCGGTCGGCGGTGCAGCGACTCGACCCGCTGGTCGACGTAGATGTCCACCCCGCCCAGTTCGTCGACCAGCCGGTCGAACCCGTTGAACGTGAGCACCGCGCCAGCGTCGATGCGCAGCCCGGTGTAACCGCTGACCGTGCTGCGCAGCAGCTCGTACCCCTGGGCGGTGCTGGGTTGTTTGGGTTTGCCCGGCACCCGGCTGCCGAAGCTCATCGCGTGGGTGAGCTTGGTCTTGCCGCCCTTGTAGCCGGCCTTCGGGAACGCCGGGATGTCCACGAGCAGGTCGCGGGGGAGTGAGAAGAGGTACGCCCGGTTCAGTCCCTTGGGTACGTGCAGCACCAGCACGGCGTCCGAGTGCGGCTCCCATCCGGGCACGCTGACCCGGGTGTCCACACCGACCAGCAGCAGGTTGAGCGGGCCGGTGATGTCCGCGCCCGGCGGTGGACCGCTGGGGCTCGGGGTGGGCGTGCCGACCGGCGACGGGGTCGGTGAGCCGGCCACCGGAGCGCCGCCCGGCGTGTTGTCACCGGTCAGCCGGGTGATCACCACCGCGCCGGCGGCGATCAGCGCGACCGCGGCGAGGGCCGTCAGCCCCAGCAGCAGCCAGCGTCGGCGTGGCGCCATCGACCCGAGAACCATGTGGATTCCTCTCACCCTCTGGTGAACAACGCTCCGACAGGTGCTCCCGGTTGCGGCCGGGAGACGCCGGGTCGGTCGGCCGGAGCATGATCGCGCGAAAACGGGCGCTGGCGCGAGCGCTACTCACGAGTAATGATGCCTTCATGCGGTACGACGTGGTCGTCATCGGGTCCGGCTTCGGTGGCAGCGTCACCGCGCTCCGACTCGCCGAGAAGGGTTACTCGGTGGCGGTGCTGGAAGCCGGCCGCCGCTTCACCGACGACGAGTTCCCACAGACGTCCTGGCGGGTCCGCCGGTTCCTCTGGGCTCCGAAGCTGGGTTGCTACGGCATCCAACGACTCACCCTGCTCCGCCCGGCCGACCGAGGGTCCGGCGGTGGGGTGCTGGTGCTCTCCGGCGCGGGGGTGGGCGGCGGTTCGCTGGTCTACGCGAACACCCTCTACGAACCGCTGCCGGCCTTCTACGACGACCCGCAGTGGCGGGACATCACCGACTGGCGCGATGAGTTGGCCCACCACTACGACCAGGCGAAACGGATGCTCGGTGTCACCACGTACCCCGTGCACACCGGTGCGGACCGGGCCATGCGGGCGGTGGCCGAGCGGATGGGGGTGGGGCACACCTTCCACGCCACCCCGGTGGGCGTGCACATCGGCCGGCCCGGCCAGCGGGTCGCGGACCCGTACTTCGGCGGCGCCGGCCCGGAGCGCACCGGCTGCACGCACTGCGGCTCGTGCATGACCGGTTGCCGGCACGGGGCGAAGAACACGCTTGTCAAGAACTACCTCTGGCTCGCCGAGCGGCTCGGGGTCACGGTCCGCCCGTTGACCACCGTGACCGCCGTTCGGCCCGCCGACGGCGGCGGCTACCAGGTGCACACCGAACGCACCGGCGCCTGGCTGCGCCGGGGCCGGCAGGTCATCCACGCCGACCAGGTGGTCTTCGCCGCCGGGGCGCTCGGCACCCAGCGGCTGCTGCACGCGATGCGCGCCGACGCGGCGCTACCCGGGCTCTCGCCCCGCCTCGGCGAGCTGACCCGAACCAACTCGGAGGCGATCCTCGGCGCCTCGGTGCCACGACAGCGGGCCCGCTCCGAGCGGTTGGACTACACCGAGGGGGTGGCCATCACCAGCTCGTTCCACCCCGACCCGCAGACGCACATCGAGCCGGTCCGCTACGGGCGCGGCTCCAACGCGATGGGGCTGCTCCAGTCGCTGCTGGTCGACGGCGGCCCGCACCGGGTACGCCGCTGGCTGGGCAGCATCGTGCGGCAGCCCGGGTTGGCCGCGCGGATGGTGTCGGTCCGGGGCTGGTCGGAACGGACGGTGATCGCCCTGGTCATGCAGTCGGTGGACAACTCGCTGACCACCCGGTGGCGGCGTGGCCCGCTGGGCCGCAGGCTGGTCACCGGCCCGGGTCACGGCACCCCGAGCCCGACCTGGATCCCGGCCGGCAACACAGCGGCCCGGCTGCTCGCCGACGAGATCGGCGGCACCGCCGGCGGCTCGCTCACCGAGCCGTTCGACATCCCGGTGACCGCGCACATCCTGGGCGGGGCGGTCATCGGCGCGACAGCGGCCGACGGAGTGATCGATCCCTGGCACCGGGTGTACGGGCACGCCGGGCTGCACGTGGTCGACGGCGCGGCGGTCTCGGCCAACCTGGGCGTGAACCCCTCCCTGACGATCACCGCCCAGGCGGAACGGGCCATGTCCTTCTGGCCGAACAAGGGCGAGGAAGATCCCCGCCCGCCGCTCGGCGGCCCGTACCGCCGGCTGCCCCCCGTACCCCCGCGAAACCCGGCAGTCCCGCCGAACGCCCCGGGCGCGCTGCGTCCTTGACCCCCCCCGCAACCCCCGCGATCTTGCACTTTCGGTCGTCGTTGCGCGGCATTCGTGCCATTTGTCGCGACAGAAAGTGCAAGATCGCGGGGGAGGGGCGGGGTGGGCGTGCCGGTGGCGGGCACGGTCGTGACTGTCGGTAGGCTTTGTGCACATGAGCCTGCCTCGCCCTGTCCTCGTGGTGGACTTCGGAGCCCAGTACGCCCAGCTCATCGCCCGTCGGGTCCGTGAGGCGAAGGTCTACTCCGAGATCGTGCCGCACTCGATGCCGATCGCCGAGATGCTGGCGAAGAACCCCGCCGCGATCATCCTGTCCGGCGGCCCGGCCAGCGTCTACGCCCCGGACGCGCCGCAGATCGACGCGGGGGTGTTCAACGCCGACGTGCCGGTCTTCGGCATCTGCTACGGCTTCCAGGCAATGGCCCAGGCGCTCGGCGGCACGGTCACCAGGACCGGCAACCGTGAGTACGGCGGCACCCCGCTGCGCCCCCGCCTGCTCGACCCCGGTGTGCTGCTGCGGGACCTGCCGGCCGACCTGCCGGTGTGGATGAGCCACGGCGACTGCGTCACCGAGGCGCCCGAGGGCTTCACGGTGACCGCCGAGTCGGCGGGCGCCCCCGTCGCGGCATTCGAGGACCTGGCCGGCCGGCGGGCCGGCGTGCAGTTCCACCCGGAGGTCGGGCACACCGCGCACGGCCAGGAGATGCTGACCCGTTTCCTCTACGACATCGCCGGCATCGAGCCGACCTGGACGCCCGAGAACATCATCGACGAGCAGGTCGCCCGGATCCGCGCCCAGATCGGCGACAAGGAGGTCATCTGCGGCCTCTCCGGCGGGGTGGACTCGGCGGTCGCCGCGGCGCTGGTGCACAAGGCGGTCGGTGACCAGCTCACCTGCGTCTTCGTCGACCACGGCCTGCTGCGCGCCGGCGAGGCCGAGCAGGTGGAGAAGGACTACGTCGCCGCCACCGGCATCAAGCTGAAGGTGGTCGACGCCGCCGACCGGTTCCTCGGCGCGCTCGCCGGGGTGACCGACCCGGAGCAGAAGCGCAAGATCATTGGCCGGGAGTTCATCCGGGTCTTCGAGGCGGCGGCCCGCGAGATCGCCGCGCACGGCGACGTGGAGTTCCTCGTCCAGGGCACCCTCTACCCCGACGTGGTGGAGTCCGGCGGCGGCACTGGCACCGCCAACATCAAGAGCCACCACAACGTCGGCGGCCTCCCGGAGGACCTGAAGTTCGCGCTGGTCGAGCCGCTGCGCACCCTGTTCAAGGACGAGGTCCGAGCGCTCGGCCTCCAGCTGGGTCTGCCCGAGGCGATGGTCTGGCGGCACCCGTTCCCCGGCCCCGGCCTCGCCATCCGGATCATCGGCGCCGTCGACCAGGAGCGCCTCGACCTGCTTCGCCAGGCCGACCTGATCGCCCGCGAGGAGTTGACCGCCGCCGGCCTCGACCGGGGCGTGTGGCAGTTCCCGGTGGTGCTGCTCGCCGACGTGCGCAGCGTCGGTGTGCAGGGAGACGGACGCAGCTACGGGCACCCCGTGGTGCTGCGCCCGGTCTCCAGCGAGGACGCGATGACCGCCGACTGGTCCCGGCTGCCCTACGACGTGGTGGCCCGGATCTCCACCCGGATCACCAACGAGGTCGCCGAGGTCAACCGGGTGGTCCTGGACGTCACCAGCAAGCCGCCGGGCACCATCGAGTGGGAGTGAGCGCCGCTCAGGCGGCCGGCGGCGGGCTGGACGGGGTCGTCGGCGGGTAGGGCGGCGTCGGGGCGTACCCCTGCGGTGGGCCGCCGGGCGCGGGCCCGGCGGTGGGCGGCGGGCCGTTCTGCGGCGCGACGCCCGCGGCGTGCGGCCAGGCCGGCGCGCCGGCGGGCTCCTCCGGCATCAGGAACCACATGATCGGGTACGCGAACAGCGCGAGCCCGCCGGTGAGCAGGCCGGTGACCGCGAAGATCACCCTGACCAGTGTGGGGTCGATGTCGAAGTAGCGGCCGATGCCGCTGGCGACCCCCGCGACCATGCGGTCGGTGGTGGGTCGCCGAAGCTGCTTGTACGGGGCGTGGGGTGCGGTGGTCGATGTCATACCCCCACGGTCCGCGCTGGCGTCCGCCTCGCCCTCGGTGACCGCCCGGATCATTACCCTGACCAATCCCTGATCGGGGCCGGACAGTCAGGAATCCGACTCTTTTCCGTTCCGGTAACCCGGCCCGGGGAGAATTTGCTTCCGTGACCACCTTGCTCAAGCCGCTCCGCAGGATCGCGGCATACGCAGTTTGTGCTGATTCAAGCGGCCGCGTCCTGCTGGTCCGCGCATCGGAGCACTCCGGGACCCCCGGGGCGTGGTCGCTGCCCGGCGGGGCCGTCGACCACGGCGAGGACCCGAACCACACCGTCGTCCGCGAGACCGCCGCCGAAACCGGCCTCTCGGTCGCCGTCTCCGGGCTGGCCGACGTGCTCGCCGACATGCGGGCACTCCCGGATCGCGGCATCACCATCCACACCGACCGGCTGATCTACCGGGTGGCCGTGCGCGGCGGCACCCTCGCGGACCGGGCCGGCGAACGCCCCACCGACCTCGCCCGGTGGTACACCCTCGACGAGGCGCGCGAGCTGCCGCTGCGCTCGTTCACCGCACGCGCCCTCGGGCTGCCCGCCTCCTCGGCCGACGTGGTGCCCGACGAGGCACCCGAGTTCCCCTCCTTCTACGCCGTGCCCGGCCCCGACGGGCTGCACCGGGCCCAGCGCTTCGCCGCGTACGCGGTCTGCACCGACCCGGCCGGTCGCGTCCTGCTCACCCGGGTCTCCGACGGCTACCCCGGTGCCGGCTGCTGGCACCTGCCCGGCGGCGGCACCGACTACGGTGAGCAGCCCGGCGCGGCCCTCATCCGGGAGTTGGTCGAGGAGACCGGCCAGACCGGCCGCCTCGTCGAACTGCTCGGGGTGGCCAGCCACCGCGACGCCGCCTCGCTCGGCCCGGAGGGCTACCCGATCGACTGGCACGGCGTACGCGCCTTCTACCGGGTCGTCGTCGACCAGCCCAACCCGCTGACCGTGGCTGACGTGGGCGGCTCCACCTGC
This sequence comes from Micromonospora parva, assembly GCF_040649675.1. Taxonomy (NCBI): domain Bacteria; kingdom Bacillati; phylum Actinomycetota; class Actinomycetes; order Micromonosporales; family Micromonosporaceae; genus Micromonospora; species Micromonospora parva. The sequence continues at coordinate 19,348 of NZ_JBEZFX010000014.1, forward strand.
GAGGCCCGCTGGTTCGGCCGCGAGGAGTTGGGCGCGCTCCCCACCGACCGCCTCACCGAGGTGACCGCCGAGGCGGTGCAGGCGGCCCAGCTAACCTGACCCCGGCCGGTCTACGAGGAGACGGCCCAACGGTCGCGCCCCCGTCCGGCACGACCTGCCGGCTTGCCGCCGGCTGCCCGTGGTCGCGCCCCGCCGCTGCGCAGTGGCCTCGCCCTGTGATCGACTGGCCTCACCCCCTTGATCAACTCGGGTTCCTTGAAGGCGCGGTATCCCGGCGCGCGGGACACCGCGCCTTCCGTGAACCCGAGTGGATCACGCTTCGTCCTGAGTGACGCCGGTTCGCCAGCTCCGTGGGTTCCCATGCGCCACCTCGCGTTGATCATGAAGTTATTGTCAGAGTGCGAGATGGATGGCGATAACTTCATGATCAACGGCATGGGGTGCGAAGCGGGGGCGAGCAAAGGTGCAATTGATGCGGCGGGTCGGGGTCTACGGGCTCATCAGGGATTCGGGCCGTGTCCTGGTGGTTCGGGACGGGGTTGAAGGCGAATTCCCGGGTCTCTGGCGGTTGCCGGGCGGTGCCGTCGGGCATGCCGAGGACCCGGAGCGTGCAGTGGTCCGCGAGGTCGCCGAACAGGTCGGGTTGACGGTGACGGTGTCTCGACTGCTCGCGGTGGTCGCCGATGTGGCCACTTCTTCGGAGGGCAGGATCTCGCTGCACACCGACCGGCTGTTGTTTGAACTCAGCACGCCCCACGGCGCTCTGTCCGATGCCCCGCGACCCCAGGCGGCTCAGCCGCAGGATGCGCAGCCCCAAGGCGCGCAGCCCGAGGCCGGGGCTGGTCTGGTTGATCAGTCTCGCTGGCTCTCCCCGGCGGAGGTGGCGCAGGTGCCGCTGACCCCGTTCACCGCCGAGGCGCTCGGTGTGCCGGTCACCCCACTGCCGCCCGGGACGCACCGGCCGCGGCATCCGGCTGCGCCGCCACACCCCGATCGTCGGCTGCGCTTCGGGGCGTACGGGCTGGTCACCGACCCTGCTGGGCGGATTCTGCTGACGCAGATCGCGCAGGGCTATCCGGGGGCCGGTCTCTGGCATCTGCCCGGCGGTGGCACCGATCACGGTGAGCAGCCAGCCACCGGGTTGCTCCGGGAGCTCGTCGAGGAGGGTGGGCAGGTGGGCCGGGTGGTGGAGCTCCTCGGCGTCAACAACCTGCACAATCCGGCCGCGTACGGCCCGGAGGGTCGTCCGCTGGACTGGCATGGCGTACGGGTGATCTATCGGGTGTTGGTGGACGTACCTACTGACGCGACGGTCACCGAAGCCGCCGGAGGGTCGACGGCCCGGGCGGGGTGGTTCACCCGGGCCGAGGCGGTTGACCTGCCGTTGAGCGACATCGCTGCCGTGGCAATCGGACAGAGTGGCCGATAGCACTCGGCTCACTGAGCCGAGTTGGTGACCCTCCGGTACAGTCAAAGGCGGGAATGATGGAGGAAACGGGCGATGAGGCCCGGGATGGGAACAAGCGAGCGGTTCGAGCGGTTTAAGCCAGTTATAAGTACCGCCGGCAGCTATCGCCAAGCCATGTTCCCCTATGCGATGGTGTACTCCGCAAAACGGCTGCCGGGCCATGCAAGGTCCGGCACGAGACAGCCGGACACCGCCCCACGGCGGCCAGCAGATCCGGTGATGGAGGAAACGTGCCGAGAGCCCCATGGCGCCGGCGTCGTACTACTGACAGTCCGCGCCCCGCAGGGCGTCGCTGGGCGGGCCGGTTGCGCCGCAGCAGCACGTTCGCCCGCCAGGTGCTGTTGGTCCGGGTCGGTCGCCGCGACGGCGACCTGCACCCGACCGACCTGACCCCGACCGAGCACCGGTACGCCGACCGGCAGCGCCGTCGTTACGGCCTGGACCGGCTCAGCCGACCGACGCTGGGTGTGGACCCGACACTGGGCCTGGACCGGGCGGACATCGACGCGGTCGTACCGGTCAGCCCGGCGATGCCGCCGATGGCGCAGGCCGACGAGGCCCGCTCGATCCCGCTGCTTCCCGGCGAGCGCACCATCGCGCGCCGGATGAAGTTCGGCCTGGTCAACGCCTGCACGCTGGCCAGCCTGATGCTCGGCATGCTGGCCATCTTCCTGGCCATGCAGGGTGAGGTGCGCATGGCCGCGCTCTGCCTGATCGCCTGCGTCGGCTTCGACGGTCTGGACGGCGCGCTGGCCCGACGCCTCGGCGTGGCCAGCCCGTTCGGCGCTCAGATGGACTCACTGGCCGACATGTGCTCGTTCGGCCTGGCCGCGCCGGTCGTGGTCTACGCGTCGCTCGCCGGCTCGGTCTCCACGGCCGCGGCGGCGGTGGCCTGCGCCCTGGTCGCCGCGTGTGCCGCGATCCGACTGGCCCGGTTCAACGTCTCGCCGAAGGACGGCCGCTTCTTCTGCGGTGTGCCCACCACCATGGCCGCCGCGGTGCTCGCCGTGACGGTGGCGATCGGCCTGCCGGTGCCCGGTGCCGTGCTGGTCGCCGGGGTGGCGTTGCTGGCTTTCGCGATGGTGTCGAGCTTCCCGTACGCCAAGCTCGCCCGCCTGGTGAAGCTGCCGCCGTGGCTCTGGTTGGCTCCGGTGATCGGCGCACTGGTCGACATCCGGCTGACGTTCGCCCTGATCGTGGTGGGTTACCTGGTCAGCGGGCCGGTTCTCTGGCTGCGGCAGCGTCGTACCGCCTGATTGAGCAGACAGAACGGGGCGCCGCGGACCGCGGCGCCCCGTTCGTCGTCAGCGGGTCAGCGCCAGCGGGCGATGACCGTGGACCCACCGACCACCTTGTCGCCCGGCCCGACCAGCGGGTCCGCGGCCTCGGCGGGCAGGTAGACGTCGGTCCGGGAGCCGAACCGGATCAGCCCGAAGCGCTCGCCCTTGGCCAGCAGTGCGCCGATCGGCGCGCGCTGCACGATCCGACGGGCGATCAGCCCGGTCCGCTGCGCGACCACCACAGTGCCGCGCGCGGTGTCCAGCACGGTGTACGCGGCGACGTTGTGCTCGGCGTCCGGCTTCATCGCGTTGACGAAGCCGCCGTCGGCGACGAAGTAGTCCACCACCTTGCCGGCGACCGGTGCGCGGTTGACGTGCACGTCCAGCACCGACAGGAACACCGCGATTCGCAGCCACTCGCCGTCGCCGAAGCGCTCGTCGTGCAGCCGCTGAACCGACAGAACCTTTCCGTCCGCGCTGGCGACCACGGCGCTCGGGTCCTCCGGCACGTCCCGCTCGGGGTCCCGGAAGAACGCGGCGACCGGCCCGGCTGCCAGGGCCGGCAGCAGCCACAGCTTGGACGACGGACGCGCCACCCGGGTGAGCGCGGCGAGGCCCAGCGCGATACCCGCCGCCGCCACACCGTTGGAGTCGATGTGCATGCTCCGGGTCACCGGCACACTCGACGGCCGGTACGCGGGGGCCAGGCTGTCGGCGGTGGCCGGGCTGGCCGGGGTGAACCGCAGTCGGGAGACCCGCACCGGTGGCGAGTTGCGCAGCACCAGGTCGGCGCCGACGCCGTAGAGGGCGTCCTGTCGGGCCAGCTCGGCGGCGGCGCCCTCGGTCCGGCCGGGCGTGGCGACTGTCGCCACGCTCAGCACCGCCCCGTCGGTCAGGTACTTGGCCAGCCCTTCGACGCCGCCGCGGGTCGCCTCGGCGGTGCCGGTGAACACCTCACCGGCGATGACGACCGCGGCGGGCTCGGCTTCGGCCAGCGAGTCGACGACGTTCACCCGGTCGGCGACCCAGCGGCCCTGGGCGGTGACGTGCTCGCGCAGCGCGGCGGCGCCGAACGGCTCGGTGGGCACCACGGTGAGCCGGTCACCGGGGAGCAGCGCCTCGATCGCCGCGGCCAGCACCGCGGAGGCCGGGTGCACCCCGACCAGCAGGGCGGCCTTGGCGTCGTTGATCCGGGCCAGCTCGGCGACGAGGGTACGGGCGGCTCGCTCGCCGATGCGGACCGGACCGGACCGGCCGGTGGTACGCACGGCGGGGGACTGGGTCATGTCGGGCGGGCTCCTGACGGGGGTAGAGACGGGAATCGCGGCGGGACCGCCATGGGCGGGACGGGCCGGCCGGCGGAGGCGAGATCTCCACCGGCCAGCATATGCGCCCGTCCGCGCCGGTCCCACCGCCGTGCGGCTGTGGGGGACCGACGCGGGTCAGGCGCCCGGGGTCAGACTTCCCGGCGCGGACCCTCCCGCTCGTCGCGGGTCTGGTCGCCGCCGCTGGCTGCCGCATCGTCGGCGGCGGCCGTGCCCGGGTGGTCACCGCCGGCCGCGACCGGTTGGTCGGACCGGGTCGGCTCGTCCCCGTCGGACGTCCCCGGGCGGGCGAGGACCCCGAGAGTCGGCTCCTCGTCCGCGCCGCCGGACCGGCCCGGGATCGGCTCGGTCGGCGGCTCCGACGGCGGATGTGCCAGCCAGGCCGGGTGGATCACATCGGTGATCGGCGCATCCTCCGCCCGCACCTCCGCGGTCGGCGTCTCCAGCGACCGGTCCGAGGCGAACGTCGGGTCCGAGATGCGCGTCGGGTCCGGGGAGGGGGTGTCCCAGGTGGAGCGTTCGGCCTCCCAGACCGGCAGCGCCGCGCCGGATGTCGACGTGGCGGCACCGGAGACCGGCGCGGGCGCACCGGAGCTGGGCGCGCCGGAGACCGACGTGCCGGAAACGGGCACGACGGCCTCGGCGACCCCGGCGGTCGGCTCCGGCTGGCTCGGTCGACCCGAGCGCAGCGCGCCGACCAGCCCGAAGACCCCGATCAGGATGAGTGCGCCGGCCAGGAACCAGCCGACCGGCGGCAGCGCCAGCCCGAGCAGTTGGGCGAGCAGCCACCAGGCGGACAGCGCCAGGAACACGAGCCCGAAGGCGAACGACACCAGATCCGTGCGGTGAGCCTTCACCGGGTCACCTCCAGGTTGCCCGCGTTGACGTGGATGTAGAGGCGCAGGGTCCCGCCACCGGGCCCGTCCGCGCCGAGGTCGGTGGATTCCCGCAGACGGCCGTCCAGGCCGCCGGAGCGGTTGCCGAAGACGGTGGCGTCACCCGCGTTGACGTCGGCCACCGTCGTGACGTCGACGTTCGGCGGCACGACCACTGTCGCCTGGCCGAAGTTGACGGCCACCGTCACCTGGCTCTCCCGTTTCGCGAAGTCGATCCCGCGCAGGTCGAGCACGGCGTCACCGAAGCTGTTCTCGTACCGGTCCGCCAGGTCGCGGTAGTCGGTGGGCGCCCAGGTCACCGCGCCGTCGACCCCTCGGATCCGGTCGTAGGACTCGGCGACGGTGGCCGTGCCCAGCGCCGCGGCGGTCACCAGGCCGAGCGCGATGAGCCAGCGGGCCCGCCCGAACCAGGTGCCGACCAGCAGACCCAGCGCGATGGTGGCCAACGCGGCGGCGAAGTACGCCGAGGCGCTGATGGCGAAGACGTCCAGCAGGTCGAGCAGGGCGACCAGACCGAGCACCAGGAAGATCAGCGAGAAGGTCACCGCGCCGAGTGGTGACCGCTCCTTCGGGCGCTTCGGCGGCTTCGGTGGCTTGGGCGGAGGCGGCGCGGCCGGGGTCGGCGAAGCGTACGGACCGTGCGGGGCGAACGGCGGGCGGTAACCGGAGGGCGGCGGGGCGGTCGGGTAGCCGGCCGGGGCAGCGGGTGCGCTGCTCACCGGTGGCGACGGCCAACCGGAGCTGGGCATGGCGGTGCTCGGCCAGCCGGGCTGGGCAGCCGTCGTGCCGGCCGGTTGCCCGGACACCGGACCCATCCCGGACACCTGCTGCGTCGCGGTGGCCGGCTGCGGGCCGCTGGTCGGCGGCGTGTCGTACCCCGGGATGGTGGCGGTGGGCGTCGCCCCCGTGGTCGCGGTGGCGTACCCCGGACCGGTGCCGAACATCGGCGGCGTCACCGCCGGGCCGGTCGACGACGCCGCGCCGTACGACGGTGCGGGCCAGGCCACCGGTGGGACGACCGGGCCGGCCGGGTTGCCGGCCGGTGGCGGACCGCCCGGGGTGCCGGGCCGTGGGTTGCGGCCGTCCCGGTTGAGCAGGAGCGCGCCGGCGACCAGGATGGCCGCGCCGAGCAGCACCGCGCGGAAGGCGTCGGTGACGATGTACGCGAAGCTGGCCGCGACCAGGATGCCCAGGACGATCACGGTCACCGGCGACATGCTGGAGCGACCGCGGCCGAGCATGGATTCGACAGGGGACGCGGTGTCGCCCTCGTTCGGGATGATCAGCCAGGCGGCGACGTACACCAGAATGCCGATGCCCCCGAAGAAGCCGAGCACCGCGAGCAGCACCCGCCAGAGCACCGGATCGGTGTTGGTGGCGCGCCCGATGGCCGCGCAGACCCCGGCCAGATACCGCCCGTCGCGCGGTCGGACCAGCCCGTACCGTGAGGTGAAGCTGGTGCCGCCCAGCGGCGGTGGCGGTGCGGACGGTCCGGGACCACCGGGTGGCGTGCCGCCCGGACCGTAGCCGGTGCCCGCCGCGAACCCCGGGCCTGGGCCGTAGCCCGCAGCGGGCGGCGCGTAGCCGTCGGCCGGATCGCCGGGTGCGGTCTCGGCGGTCGCGTCGGTGCCAGCGTGCGGACCGAACGTGCGGGGCTCGGTCCATTCGGTGGGCGTGGTGGCGGGCGGGGGCGGTGCTGAACCGCCCGACTGTGCCGACCCCGGTCGGGGCGGCGGGGCAGCTTCCTCGGTCATGCTTCGATCCTGCTGCCCGGCGCACCCGAACGACCTCAGGACCCGACCCTGACCCCACCCTGAGATCCTGCGGCCGGAATGTCGGGGGCGTCCCCGTGGTCACCGACGCCGCAGCGTGTGACGATCGAGTCACCGACCTCGACCTGTCCGCCACCGTGACCAGGGAGCCTCCGATCAGCAGCACCGTGACCCCACCCCCGCGGCTCTACCGCGCCCCCGAGCACCGGATGGCCGCCGGCGTCGCCGCCGGTATCGCCGACCACCTCGGCATCTCGGTGTTGCGGGTGCGCGTCGCGTTCATGGTCCTGCTCGGGCTGAGCGGGCTCGGTCTGCTGCTCTACGCGGCCTTCTGGGCGGTGGTGCCGCTGCGTCCCGGTGACACTGCGGTGCCGCCCCGGCGGGATGTCGCCCAACTCCTGCCGTTCGTGGGGATCGGGCTCGGTGTCCTGCTGATCCAGGTGATGGTCTTCGACTCGGTGGGCGCGGCGGGCACCGCCGGCTGGTTGGTGGCGATCATCGCGGTCGGCGCCGGCGTCATCTGGCACCAGTCCGCGCCCGAGCGGCGGCGGCAGTGGGGCGACGCGATGCCGGTGCCCTGGCTCGGCGCGGTCGTCGAGGAGAGCGACCGCCGGGCCTTCGTGCTCCGGTTCATCGGCGGTGGAGTGCTGGTCGCGGTCGGCATCATCGGTGTCGCGGCCGTCTACTCGCCGGCACAGAACTTCGACGCGGTGATCAACGGCGTGATCTTCGCGCTGGTCGGGCTGGCGGGCGTCGGCGTGGTCGCCGCGCCGGTGCTCTGGCGGACGTACAGCCAGCTCCGCTCGGAGCGCGAGGGGCGCATCCGCGAGCAGGAGCGGGCCGAGTTGGCCGCCATGGTGCACGACCAGGTGCTGCACACGTTGGCCCTGATCCAGCGCAACGCCGGTGACGTGAAGACCGTGCAGCGGCTGGCCCGAGGGCAGGAGCGTTCGCTGCGCAACTGGCTCTACAAGCCCACCGCCTCGCCGAGCGAGCGCTTCGCCGCCGCCCTGGAGCAGGCCGCGGCCGAGGTCGAGGACACCTTCGCGATCAGCGTGGAGACGGTGGTGGTCGGCGATCGGGAGACCGACGAGAAGGTCGGGGCACTGGTGGCGGCCGCCCGCGAGGCTCTGGTGAACGCGGCCCGGCACGCCGGCGTGCAGACCGTGTCGCTCTACGCCGAGGTGGAGCCGGATCAGGTCAGCGTCTTCGTTCGGGACCGGGGGAAGGGCTTCGATCCGGATACCGTGGAGGACCACCGGCACGGCGTACGCGGCTCGATCATCGGGCGGATGAAGCGGCACGGCGGACGGGCCGAAATCCGGTCCGGCCCGGGGGAGGGGACCGAGGTCCGGTTGATCCTGCCGATCTCCCGGGACTCGTCCGCAGCGGAAAGGAACAGATGACCATGGCCGAGCAGTCGACCGAGCACCTCGACCCGGCGGATGCCCGCCCCGAGCGGCTGCGGGTGTTCCTGGTGGACGATCACGCCATGTTCCGGGCCGGGGTGCGCGCGGAGTTGGGCGCCCACGTGGAGGTGGTGGGCGAGGCGAGCACGGTGGCCGAGGCGGTCACCCGGATCGCCGCCGTCGGCCCGGACGTGGTCCTGCTCGACGTGCACATGCCCGACGGTGGCGGTCGCGCGGTGCTGGAGGCGATGCGGCGTACCCATCCGCAGGTCAAGTTCCTGGCGTTGAGCGTCTCCGACGCGGCGGAGGACGTGATCGGGCTGATCCGTGCCGGTGCCCGGGGGTACGTCACCAAGACCATCTCCCCGGACGAGTTGGCTGCCGCGATCCGTCGGGTGGCCGACGGCGACGCGGTGTTCAGCCCACGGCTGGCCGGGTTCGTGCTGGATGCCTTCGCGGCCCGGCCGGACGCCCCGGTGGCCGACCCGGAGCTGGACCAGCTCACCAACCGTGAGCGGGAGGTGCTGCGGCTGCTGGCCCGGGGCTACGCGTACAAGGAGATCGCCAAGGAGCTGTTCATCTCCATCAAGACGGTGGAGACGCACGTGTCCAACGTGCTGCGCAAGCTCCAGATGTCCAACCGTTACGAGCTCTCCCGGTGGGCGGCGGATCGCCGGCTCGTCTGACGTGGGTCGCCAGCGGCGAGGATCAGAGAAACGTCCGGCGCACCCTCGTCCACCCAGCCGGTGATCGTGGCCGGGTAGTCCTGGGCACCCTCATCCGGATGGCTCGAAACGTGAGTGGTGACGGACGTCCCACCGGGCCCGGGTGACCTCGGGGACGCGCACGGGCTGAGGCCTCGTGTTCGGGCGGCGCAACGTATTTCCTGCTCAACGCTGCCTGCGGCGACCGTTTTATGATCATTTTTCAAGTATCGGCAACGTGGCGGGCAACTAACGGCTTGATAACGGCACCTTCACGGAAGCGGCCAGTGGGTGTCACAGTGGCAGCACCTCACCATCGGTGTGTGGCACTCCGTACGCCCCACGACCACGAATCTGCCGATCACGGCGGCCCGTGGCTGTGTCGGTTGCGTCGTGTCGCGCCTCGTTGGTGAGGGAGCCCGGCGGATCGGAACATCAGGGGTGTCCCCAACTTCCCTGTGGTCCCGGCGACCCGCGCCCCGGGGTGGTCGGGCGGTGTCACCCCCAAACGTGCGTGAAACCCACGACGGAACCTGGTTAGAAAGAGGAGGCCCCTCGGAATGAGAGTCTCGAAGCGGGCGACGAGCGCCATCGCGCTCAGCGCGGCTGCCGCGCTTGTCGCGAGCGGTTGCTCGAGCGGCGGCGACGGCGATACTGCCGCCAGCGCGGACGGCTCGATCGTTGTGCACGGCGTCCAGCCGGAGAACCCGCTGGTCCCGTCGAACACCACGGAGACCGGCGGCGGGAAGATCGTCGACTGGCTGTGGACCGGCCTGGTCGAGTACCCGAACGACGGTGGGGCCCCGCGTAACGCGCTGGCGGAGTCCATCAACACCACGGACTCCAAGGTCTTCACGATCAAGATCAAGGCCGGTACCAAGTTCCACGACGGTACCGAGGTCAAGGCGAAGAACTTCGTCGACGCCTGGAACTGGGCCGCCTACTCGCCGAACGGCGCGCAGAACGGCACCTTCTTCGCCGACATCGCGGGCTTCGACCAGACCTACACCACGGACCCGGACGGCCCGGACGGCCCGAAGAAGGCTCCGACGCCGTCGACCGACAAGATGTCCGGCCTGAAGGTCATCGACGAGCAGACCTTCGAGGTCACGCTGTCGGCGCCGACCGCGGTCTTCCCGACCAAGCTCGGCTACAGCGCCTTCATGCCGCTGCCGGACGTGTTCTTCACCATGAAGCCCGAGGAGTTCGGCCGCAAGCCGATCGCCAACGGCCCGGTGAAGTTCGTGTCGTGGGAGGACAACTCCCTCATCAAGCTGACGCGCTTCGACGACTACAATCTTCGCGACAAGATGAAGATCAAGGACGTCGACGTCAAGCTGTACCAGGACGACAACGCCGCCTACGCCGACCTGCTGGCGAACAACCTCGACTTCATGGAGGTTGTCCCCACCTCGGCGCTCGCCGGTGACAAGTGGAAGACCGACCTCGGTGACCGGGGCCGCTCGACCGTCACGCCGTCGACCGCGTTCATCGCGTTCCCGATCTACGACAAGCGCTTCCAGAACCCGAAGCTGCGTCGTGCCGTGTCGCTGGCGGTCAACCGGCAGGAGATCTCGGACAAGATCTTCTTCGGCACCCGCAAGCCGGCCGACAGCTGGGCGAACCCGCTGACCCCGGGCGCCAAGCCGGGCAACTGCACCGCCTGCAAGTTCGACCCGGAGACGGCCAAGACGCTGCTCGCCGAGGCCGGTGGCTTCACCGGTGAGATGGTCTTCTACTACAACGCGGACTCCGCCCACAAGGACTGGATGGACGCCGTCGCGCAGCAGATCAAGACCAACCTCAACATCAACGCTCGGGCTGAGGGCGTGCCGACCTTCGCGGTCTTCCGCCAGAACATCAACGCCCACACCATGAAGGGCCCGTACCGCGCTGCCTGGCAGCAGGACTACCCGGACGTGGAGAACTGGGTGAACCCCCTGTTCGTCACCAACGGCTCCTCCAACGACGGTCTGTACAGCAACCCCGAGGTCGACGCGCTGGCCAAGCAGGCCAGCGGCGCGCCGAGCCTGGAGGCCTCGCACGAGGCGTTCGCCAAGGCCGTCGAGAAGGTCGACCAGGACGTCCCGAGCATCCCGGTCTACTTCTACGGCCAGCAGTCCGGCCACTCGGAGAAGATCAAGAAGCTCGAGCTGAACAACGTCGGCGAGATCGACATCACCTCGGTCGAGCTCTGATCCGAACGGTCTGACCCCGGGTCGGGCTCGCCACATCCGGTGAGCCCGACCCGGGGCCGTTCCGCGAGTGGGTGTTACAACGCTCCACTCGCACGTTGTCACCACCGTGTCGGCCGTCCGACGCGCCCCCTGTCTGGAGGACCACCCCATGGGCCGTTATCTGTTGAGACGGCTGCTCCAACTCGTGCCGGTCTTCATCGGTACGACGTTCCTGATCTACTGGCTCGTCTGGGCCGTCCCCGGTGACCCGTTCGCCGGCAAGTGCGGTGAGCGCCGCTGCCCGGACCAGTACATCGCCTTCATGACCGAGAAGTACCACCTCGACCAGAACGTCTTCGTGCAGTACGGCAGCTACATGAAGAACCTGCTCCAGGGCGATTTCGGTCAGACCTTCTCGCAGCGCGAGATCAGCGACATCATCATGACCTCGTACCCGAACACGCTGAAGCTGGCGCTCGTGGCGCTCGCCATCGAGGCGATCATCGGCCTCGGTGCCGGCGTGCTGAGCGGCCTGCGGCGTAACGGCTTCCTGGACAACCTGGTCCTGGTCTCCACCCTCTTCCTGATCGCGCTGCCGGTCTTCGTGGTCGGCTTCGTGCTGCAGTGGCTGCTGGGTGTGCAGTGGGGCATCATCAAGCCGACCGTCTCCTCGGAGATGCGGTGGTCCGAGCTGATCGTGCCGGGCTTCGTGCTCGGTAGCGCGTCGGTGGCGTACATCGCCCGGGTGGCTCGAACGAGCATCGCGGAGAACCGTCGCGCGGACTACGTGCGTACCGCCATCGCCAAGGGCCTGCCGATGCGCCGGGTGGTGGGTGTGCACCTGCTGCGCAACTCGCTCATCCCGGTGGTGACCCTGCTCGGCACCGACCTCGGTGCCCTGATGGGTGGCGCGATCGTCACCGAGGGAATCTTCGGCATCAACGGAATCGGCCGCCAGGTCTTCCGGGCGATCATCACCAAGGAAAGCGCCACGGTGGTAGGAATCGTGGTCGTCCTGGTGCTGGTCTATCTCGTGATGAACCTGCTGGTTGACCTGCTCTACGCCGCCCTGGACCCGAGGATCCGTTATGAGTGACCCGAGTACCGCATCGATCGTCAGCACCCCTGGCGCACACCCGACCGACTCCGCCGCCCCCGCCACCGCGGGTCAGCCGCAGAGCAACGAGAAGCCGCGCGGCCTGCTCGCCGACGCCTGGCGTGACCTGCGGCGCAAGCCGCTGTTCTGGATCTCGGCCACGCTGATCCTGGTCTTCCTGCTGATGGCGGCGTTCCCGGCGCTCTTCGCCCCGGGCGACGCGGTCAACGGTTCGCTGTCCCGCAGCCTCGACAAGCCGTCGGCCAATGGCTGGTTCGGCTACGACGTGCAGGGCCGTGACGTCTACGCCCGGGTCATCTACGGCGCACGGGCTTCCGTCGTGGTCGCCGTGCTCTCCGTGCTGGGCACCCTGCTCATCGGCGGAACGATGGGCATCATCTCCGGCTACCGCGGTGGCTGGGTGGACGCGCTGCTGAGCCGGATCGCCGACGTCTTCTTCGGTCTGCCCTTCGTGCTCGGCGCGATCGTCATCCTGACCACGTTCAACGGGTCGGGCTCCGGCAACAGCAAGGCCCAGATCATGGGCCTGGTGATCGCGTCGCTGATCGTGCTGAGCTGGCCGGTCGTGATGCGGCTGATGCGCTCCTCGGTGCTCGCCACCAAGGAGGCCGACTACATCGTGGCGGCCCGCGCACTGGGTGCCGGCACCGGCCGGATCATCCTCAAGCACCTGCTGCCGAACTGCCTGGCCCCGCTGCTGGTCTACGGCACGATCATGGTCGGCTCGTTCATCGGCGCCGAGGCCACGCTGTCGTTCCTGGGCGTCGGTCTGAAGTCGCCGGTGGTGTCCTGGGGCATCATGATCAGTGATGGGCAGCAGTTCGTCCGGGTCGCGCCGGGGCTGGTGTTCTTCCCCGCCGCGTTCCTCGTCACCGCCGTGCTGAGCTTCGTGATGCTCGGTGAGTCGGTCCGCGAGGCCCTCGATCCGAAACTCCGCTAGGGGAGATCCAGTTGTCCGACATTCTCGTGTCCGAGCAGTCAGCGCCGGGATCCGGCGGGTCCGGGCGTCCCTCCGGTCGGCTGCTCGAGGTCGACGACCTGCGGGTGGAGTTCCGTACCCGGGACGGCGTCGCAAAGGTCATCAACGGGGTCACGTACCACGTCGACGCGGGGGAGACCCTCGCCGTGCTCGGCGAGTCCGGCTCCGGTAAGAGCGTCACGGCGCAGACCATCATGGGCATCCTCGACACGCCGCCGGGCTTCGTGACCGGTGGGCAGGTCCGCTTCCACGGCAAGGACATGCTGCGCATGTCCGACGAGGAGCGCCGCCGCATCCGCGGCGAGGGCATCGCGATGATCTTCCAGGACGCGCTCTCCGCGCTGAACCCCGTCTTCACCGTCGGGTTCCAGATCGCCGAGCAGTTCCGGGTCCGGCGGGGCATGGGTCGCGCGGAGGCCAAGAAGCGCGCGATCGACATGCTCGACCAGGTCAAGATCCCGAACGCCAAGGGTCGGTTCAACAACTACCCGCACCAGTTCTCCGGCGGTATGCGGCAGCGCGCGATGATCGCGATGTCGCTGGCGCTCGACCCGGAGGTGCTGATCGCGGACGAGCCGACCACCGCTCTCGACGTGACCGTGCAGGCCCAGATCATGGACCTGCTGGCCGAGCTCCAGCGTGAGCGGCAGATGGGCATGATCCTGATCACCCACGACCTCGGCGTGGTCGCCGACGTCGCGGACCGGATCGCGGTCATGTACGCGGGCCGGATCGTCGAGGAAGCGGACGTGTACGACCTGTACGCCAAGCCGGCGCACCCGTACACGATGGGTCTGATCGACTCGATCCCGCGGATGGACGAGAAGGGGCAGCAGCTCCGGACGATCAAGGGCCTCCCGCCGAACCTGATGAACATCCCGCCGGGCTGCCCGTTCAACCCGCGCTGCCCCATGGCTCAGCCGGTGTGTCGGGAAAAGGTCCCGCCGCTGCTGCAGGTGGGCAATGCCCGGGCCAGCGCCTGCCACTTCGCCGAGGAGCTGGTGAACCGTGTCTGAGAACATCCTCGAGGTCCGTGACCTGGTCAAGCACTACCCCGTGACGCAGGGTGTGGTGTTCAAGAAGACCGTCGGTCAGGTCAAGGCGGTCGACGGGGTCTCCTTCGATCTGCGCGCCGGCGAGACGCTCGGCGTGGTCGGCGAGTCCGGCTGCGGCAAGTCGACGCTCGCCCGGGTGCTGATGAACCTGGAGAAGCCGACCGAAGGCAGCGTCCTCTACAAGGGTCAGGACATCTCCAAGCTCTCCGGTGGTGCGCTGCGGCGCCTGCGCCGGCAGATCCAGCTGGTCATGCAGGACCCGTACACCTCGCTGAACCCGCGGATGACCGTCGGTGACCTGCTCGGTGAGCCGTTCGAGATCCACCCGGAGGTGGCGCCGAAGGGCAGCCGCCGGGCCAAGGTCAGGGAGCTGCTCGACCTGGTCGGGCTCAACCCCGAGCACATCAACCGGTACCCGCACCAGTTCTCCGGCGGTCAGCGTCAGCGCATCGGCATCGCCCGTGCGCTCGCGCTGCGGCCCGAGATCATCGTCTGCGACGAGCCGGTGTCGGCGCTCGACGTCTCCATCCAGGCCCAGGTCATGAACCTGCTGGAGCAGCTGCAGGGCGAGTTCGGGCTGTCGTACGTCTTCATCGCGCACGACCTGTCGGTGGTCCGCCACCTCTCGGACCGGGTCGCGGTGATGTACCTCGGCAAGATCGTGGAGATCGGCACCGAGGACGAGATCTACGAGCGGCCGACCCACCCGTACACCCAGGCTCTGCTCTCCGCGGTGCCGGTGCCGGACCCGACGCAGCGGCACAACAAGACGATCATCCGGCTCACGGGTGACGTGCCGTCGCCGATCAGCCCGCCCTCGGGCTGCCGGTTCCGGACCCGCTGCTGGAAGGCGCAGGACGTCTGCGCCGAGCAGGTCCCGCTGCTGGAGATCCGGCCGGGCTCGGACCACCCGAGCGCCTGCCACTTCGCCGAGAAGCGCGAGATCGTCGCCACCCACGAGGTGTGAGTCACCGAAACCGCCTGCCGCCGTCATCGCGACGACGGCAGGCGGTTTCGTCTGTCAGTGACCCCTGGACGAGTGCTGCACGCGGCCATGGTTCAGCGCGTCGGGTGATCCGACCGCCGGCCGGTGTGGCTCACAGCGGGCCGCGGCCGGCGCGGAGCAGCAGCAGGGCCAGCTGGGTGCCGTCGGCGCCGAGCGCGACCCGGAACCGCTCCAGGATCTCCCGTTCCCGGGAGAGCACCAGGCGGGTCCCACCGGACGCCATCCGGGTCGCCCCGACCTCCTGGGACAACGCGGCCCGCTCCTGCCAGAGCGTGATCAACGCGTTGTCGATCTCGTCGATCCGTTCCCTGATCTGCACGATCCGCGCGGAGGCGGACGGCTCCTCGGTGCCGGTCTGCTGCTCGGCCGGTTCGGTGTGCCCACCCGTCGGCGGTGTGGCCGCCACCGGCCCAGCGCCCTGCGCTGCGGGCTGCCCCGGTCGGGTCGGGCCGCCGCTCTGCTCCATCACGTCTGTCATCATCGGGTACCTCTCGCAGTGTGGTGCCCGGTGCCCGGAACCTGGGACGGAAAAAGCCCCGGACTCCAGGAGCCCGGGGCTTTAGCAGGTCTGAATCGATCAGGCGCGACCTACGACAGCCGGACTCCCGGTGCCATAGTAAAAGTAGTAGCGCGCAGCGATCACGCCGTCGAGTATGCCCACGTCGTTGCCCGGCGCGCAAGCAGTCCGGGTCGAGAAGGGCAGCTTTCCCGACGGTGGGCGCACCCGGTGGTGGTGCGCGGTGTCGGGCACGAGCCGCTGAGCGCCGAAGGCACAGTGTCGGGCCGGCGGCATAGACTTGTCGGGCGATGCATCCTCTCTTCGACATCCCCGCGTCCCCGCCTGCGCCGGAGTCCGCGCCGGCCCGCCCGCACCGACCCGGGGCGGTCGCCGCGCGTCTCGATCCGCAGCAGCTCCTCGACGGGCTGAACGGGCCGCAGCGCGACGCCGTCAGTCATGCCGGCTCGCCGCTGCTGATCGTGGCCGGCGCCGGGTCGGGCAAGACCCGGGTGCTCACGCACCGGATCGCCTACCTGCTCGCCGCTCGGGACGTGCACCCCGGTGAGATCATCGCGATCACCTTCACCAACAAGGCCGCCGGCGAGATGAAGGAGCGCGTCGCCGCGCTGGTGGGCCCCCGGGCCCGCCTGATGTGGGTGTCGACGTTCCACTCGGCCTGCGTGCGGATCCTGCGCGCCGAGCACGAGCACGCCGGCCTCAAGTCGACGTTCTCGATCTACGACGCGGACGACTCCCGCCGGCTGATGCAGTTGGTGACCCGCGAGCTGGATCTCGACCCGAAGCGCTACCCGGCGCGAGGGCTCGCCGCCCAGGTCTCCAACCTCAAGAACGAGCTGGTCGACCCGGAGCAGTTCGCGGCGCGGGCCACCGGCCCCAACGAGCGGGCACTGGCCGAGGCGTACACGCTCTACCAGCGCCGGTTGCGTGAGGCGCACGCCCTGGACTTCGACGACCTGATCATGACCACGGTGCACCTGCTCCAGTCCCACCCGCACGTCGCGGAGAGCTACCGGCGGCGGTTCCGGCACGTGCTGGTGGACGAATACCAGGACACCAACCACGCCCAGTACGTCCTGATCAAGGAGTTGGTCTCCGGCACCGACGGGTTGGCGCCCGCCGAGCTGTGCGTGGTCGGCGACGCCGACCAGTCGATCTACGCGTTCCGGGGTGCGACGATCCGCAACATCCTGGAGTTCGAACGGGACTTCACCGACGCCCGGACGATCCTGCTGGAGCAGAACTACCGCTCCACCCAGACGATTCTCAACGCGGCCAACGCGGTGATCGACCGCAACACCTCCCGCAAACCCAAACGGCTGTGGAGCGAGGCCGGCGCCGGCGAGCAGATCGTCGGCTACGTGGCCGACACCGAGCACGCCGAGGCCGACTGGGTGGCCCGCGAGATCGACCGGCTGGTCGACGCCGACGAGACCCGCCCCGGCGATGTGGCGGTCTTCTACCGCACCAACGCCCAGTCCCGCGTCTTCGAGGAGGTGTTCATCCGCGTCGGCCTGCCCTACAAGGTGGTCGGCGGGGTGCGCTTCTACGAGCGCAAGGAGGTCCGCGACGCCCTGGCGTACCTGCGTTCGGTGGTCAACGACGACGACACGGTGAGCCTGCGGCGGGTGCTCAACACCCCGCGCCGGGGGATCGGCGACCGGGCCGAGGCGTGTGTCGAGGCGCTCTCCAGCCGTGATCGGATCTCCTTCGGCGCGGCCCTGCGCCGGGCCCGGGAGGCGCCGGGCATCTCCAGCCGGGCGGCGAACGGCATCGCCGACTTCGTGGCGCTGCTCGACGGCGCCCGTGAGCTGGCCGAGACCGGCACCCCCGAGGAGGTGCTGGAGGCGCTGCTGACCCGCTCCGGCTACCTCACCGAGCTGGAGGAGAGCCTGGACCCGCAGGACGCCGGTCGGGTGGACAACCTCCAGGAACTGGTCAGCGTCGCCCGCGAGTACACCGAGCGGATCGAGGCGCTCGGCGCCGACGGGGAGCGGGCCACCCTGGCCGGCTTCCTGGAGCAGGTGGCGCTGGTCGCCGACGCCGACCAGATCCCCTCCGACGACCCCGACCACCAGGGCGTGGTCACCCTGATGACGTTGCACACCGCCAAGGGGCTCGAGTTCCCGGTGGTCTTCCTGACCGGGTTGGAGGACGGCGTCTTCCCGCACCTGCGCTCGCTCGGCGACACCCGCGAGCTGGAGGAGGAGCGCCGGCTGGCGTACGTCGGCATCACCCGCGCTCGGCAGCGGCTCTACCTCTCCCGGGCGGTGACCCGCTCGGCCTGGGGGCAGCCGTCCTACAACCCGCCGTCGCGCTTCCTGGAGGAGTTGCCGACCGAGTTGGTGCACTGGGAGCGCACCGAGGGGTCGTACACCTCGTGGGCCGGCGGGGGCGGCGGCGTCGGCGGCCGTGCGGACCGCGCGCCCGGCGGCCGTGGCACCTTCACCGGTGGCACGCCGAAGGCGGCGCAGCTGGCCCAGCGGCTCGGCGTGGACGCCAGCCGGCTGACCACGGCCAGCGAGCTGCCGCAGGGGCCGAAGGTGTCAGCGGGCGACCGGGTCAATCACCAGCGGTACGGGCTGGGCCGGGTGCTCGCCGTCGAGGGCCACGGCCCGGGTGCCCGCGCGCAGATCGACTTCGGCGACCAGACCATGTGGCTGGTGCTTCGGCACGCCCCGGTCGACAAGCTCTGACCCGGCACGCCGGAGATCGCACCAGATCAGGGAAAGAGTGGTCTCAGCGCTGTCTGAGGCCACTCTTTCCCTGATGTTGTTCCGGAGACGTGCAGGCGTCAGCAGCCCAGGTCGACGCCGCGCGCCCGCATGAACGGGGCCGGATCGATCTGGTTCCACATGCCCTGGTGCACCTCGAAGTGCAGGTGCGGGCCGGTGGCGTCGCCGGTGGCGCCCTCGTAGCCGATGACCTGGCCGGCCTTGACCGCCTGCCCGACCGTGACCGCGATGCGGCTCTGGTGGGCGTAGTGGGTCAGGTAGCCGTTGCCGTGGTCGACGAAGACGGAGTTGCCGTACCCGTCGGAGGCGTCGCCGGCCTGGGTCACGGTGCCCGCGGCGGCGGCGCGGATCGGCGTACCGGAGGGCAGCGCCAGGTCGATACCGGCGTGCAGGGTGCCCCAGCGCTGCCCGTAGCAGGAGGTGACGGCTGCTCCCGGCATCGGGTTGACCCAGGCAGGCGCGGGCTTGGTGGTCTTCTTCGGCTTCGGCTTGGCCTTCGCGACGGCCGTCCTGGTGGGGGTCGGGCTGGCGCTGACCGCGGACGGGCTCGGCGTCGGGCTGATCGAGGGGGTGGCCGGCGCGCTCGACTCGCGTACCGAGCGGTCGGCCCGGCCCGCGGCCTCGGCCCGGGACTGGGTGTCGAGGGAGACGGCGGCGGGTGCCGGGTGGTCGGTGCCGCTGGTGGCGACGGCGACCCCACCGAGGCCGAGGGCTACCAGGGCGGCGGCCCCGAGCACGATGAGGCGGTTCCGTCGGCCGGTGCGCCGCGGCTGCGCGGTCTGGCTGGTGTCGGGGGTGTTCTCGTTCTGGACGGGGCTGTCTTCCTGCACGGCGGACCTTCACAGTCGAGGGGCACTTGACCTCGAAATACTGGTGTCGGGCCGAGTTGCGGCAGGCGCGGGGACCGAACGGTCGGAGCACCAACGGACGGCCGGCTGCCCGGATATGACCCGCTCTGGTGCGCTACTTCCGGAAAAGTGATCATGTTTGCCCGTGGCATCGGTCACAATCGCCGCTGTGACCCGGGATACATCAGCCAGAGCCGCCGCACGAAAAACCGCCCGGATCGACAGATCCGGGCGGTCAACGGTCGTGACGAAGCGTCAGGAGGCGGCTACCTCGCTGTAAATTGCCTCGACTTGCAGCTTGATGTCCACTCCGCGCTCCTGGAGGAACGGCACCGGGTCCTTCGGCTGCCCCTTGACATGGATCTCCAGGTGCAGGTGGGTGCCGTACGCGTGGCCGGTCTGACCCACCAGGCCGAGCTGGTCGCCCGCCTTGACCTGCTGGCCTTCCTTCACGCTGACCGCGGAGGAGTGGCCGTAGATGGCCTCGCTGCCGTCGGCGTGCTGGACGATCACCGCGTTGCCGTACCCGCCGAACCAGCCGGCCTTGGTGACCAGGCCATCGTGGATCGCCACATAGGGAGTGCCCTCGGCGGCGACCAGGTCGACGCCGGTGTGCAGCTTGCCCCAGCGCATCCCGTACGGGGAGTTGAAGTCGTAGCCCTGCAGCGGCAGCAGCCAGACCTCGGGCTCGGCGCTGTCCTCCTTGCGGCTGTCCCGGGAGGCGCGGTCGGCGTTCTCCGAACGGGCAGCGGCATCCTGGCTGGTGACCGACGCCTGCTTGAGCTCGTCGAGGACCGACGGGCTGACGTCCTTGGCGTCCGGCAGGGCGCTTGCGCCGAGGGCCACGATGCCGGCACCGACGAACGCGGTGGTGACGACAGCGGCGTAACGGCTGCGGGGTGGGGTGGGTACGCGGCGGCGACCGCGATATCGATCGGGCTCAGACGACAGGCGCTGGCGCACGCACACCCTCCGTTGTCGGGGTTCCGAAGCGGCCGGTGGGCGTCCTCTGAAGTTCCAGTGAACGTCCGCTGACCGCGTCGTCACCCGTCCATGGACCTGATGACAACCGTGGACACGTTAGCCATTCGCCAGGCGAGTCACAAGCTAGAGCGAGAAATTGGCGTGTCGATCTGTCCGTTTGCGTCCATGATTGTCATGCATCGCGACGCCGAACGGTGCCCCCGTCGCTGCCCGTTCGTCGCCGAGCGTGACCGTTCCGGCGGACTCGTCCGGCTTGACTCCGCACCGCGCCGGGATCGTGTCGACGGCACTGTCCAGGAGGTGGCGGGAGGGTTCGCGGCCTGAGCACCCGGGGTTGCCGGGCGGCTGCGCCGGGTAACGGCCGGTGACGGAGCCCGGATTTCCCGGGCCGGGCCCGCCGGGTTACCGTTCGTTAAGGTGAAGGCGGTCAAGCCGGTGAAAGGTGTGCGCTGATGAGCTCTCGTATCCGGGTCGTCGTCGCGAAGCCTGGCCTGGACGGCCACGACCGAGGCGCGAAGGTCGTCGCGCGCGCCCTGCGGGACGCCGGGATGGAGGTCGTCTACACCGGCCTGCACCAGACTCCCGAGCAGATCGTGGAAACCGCCATCCAGGAGGACGCCGACGCGGTCGGCCTGTCCGTGCTCTCCGGCGCGCACATGACGCTCTTCCGGCGGGTGCTGGAACTGCTCGCTGAGCGGGACGCCCGCGACATCGTCGTGTTCGGCGGCGGCATCATTCCGAACGGCGACATTCCCGAGTTGGAGAAGCTGGGCGTGGCGAAGATCTTCACGCCGGGCGCCACCACTCAGGCGATTGTCGACTGGGTCCGGCAGAACGTGGCCCAGCCGGTTTCCTGAGAAACACGCCAGGCGACCGGATCTGGGCACGGGGGAGGGGCCGGACGCACCCCTCACACGTCCGGCCCCTCTATGCACGATGCCCCGCCGCCACCCCTCGACCGACAGGGCATCGGCCGTCTCCCGTCATTGCGCTGTTCAGCGCTCCGACATCTGACTCAACGACGCCCCCACGGCAGGGTTACGCAAGCCGGACAACATCGCTCGGACGGTGGATGTCACCCGGGTGATGACCGGAAACCGGCCACACCTGATGTCCGGTTGTGCATTACCGCACACCGTGCACCCGCTCGGTTGCCGGCGGTGCCGACCTCGCTAGGCTGCGGCCAATGGCCTGTTTCAACTGATGACAGGCGTCAAACTGTTTTCTGAACGCTGGTGGCGGCGCGACGGCGCGCCGCGGAGACGGGACGGGACGCGCAATCGTGGACCTGTACGAGTACCAGGGGCGGGACCTGTTCGAGCGGCACGGCTTGCCCGTGCTGGCCGGCGGCGTCGCCACTACCCCGGAAGAGGCCCGCGCGATCGCCGAACGCCTCGGCGGCCGTGTGGTCGTCAAGGCGCAGGTAAAGGTCGGCGGCCGAGGTAAGGCCGGCGGCGTCAAGCTGGCCGAGGGCCCGGATGAGGCGGTGGCTCGGGCCACCGACATCCTCGGCATGGACATCAAGGGTCACACCGTCCACAAGGTCATGATCACCGTGACCGCGGACGTGGCCGAGGAGTACTACTTCTCGTACCTGCTCGACCGGGCGAACCGCACCTTCCTCTGCATCGCCAGCGTCGCCGGCGGCATGGACATCGAGCAGGTCGCCGCCGACACCCCCGACAAGGTCGTGAAGGCCCCGATCGACGCCGTGAAGGGCGTGGACGAGGCCAAGGCCCGCGAGATCGTGACCGCTGCCGGCTTCCCGACCGCTGTCGCCGACCAGGTGGTCGAGATCGCCGTCGGCCTGTGGCAGGCGTTCGTCGCCGAGGACGCCACCCTGGTCGAGGTCAACCCGCTCGCCAAGAACGGCGACGGTCGGATGCTGCTGCTCGACGCCAAGATCAGCCTGGACGAGAACGCGGCGTTCCGGCACCCGGACCACGAGGCCCTGGTCGACCAGGCCGCTGTGGACCCGCTGGAGCAGGCCGCCAAGGCCAAGGACCTCAACTACGTCAAGCTCGACGGCGAGGTCGGCATCATCGGCAACGGTGCGGGTCTGGTCATGTCGACCCTCGACGTGGTCGCGTACGCCGGTGAGCGGCACGGCAACGTCAAGCCGGCCAACTTCCTCGACATCGGCGGCGGCGCGAGCGCCGCGGTGATGGCGAACGGGCTGGAGATCGTGCTCTCCGACCCGGCCGTGAAGAGCGTCTTCGTCAACGTCTTCGGCGGCATCACCGCCTGCGACGAGGTCGCCAACGGCATCATCCAGGCGCTGGCCCTGCTGGAGCAGCGCGGCGAGCGGGTCACCAAGCCGCTCGTCGTCCGGCTCGACGGCAACAACGCCGAGGCTGGCCGGGCGATCCTGGACAGCGCGAACAACCCGCTCGTGCAGCGGGTGGACACCATGGACGGTGCGGCCGAGCGGGCCGCCGAGCTGGCAGCTGCGGGGGTCTGATCATGGCTATCTGGCTGACCAAGGACTCGAAGGTCATCGTCCAGGGGATGACCGGTTCCGAGGGTTCCAAGCACACCCGGCGGATGCTGGCCGCCGGCACCAACGTGGTGGGCGGCGTCAACCCGCGCAAGGCGGGCCAGACTGTCGACTTCGACGGCACCGAGCTGCCGGTCTTCGCGTCCGTGGCGGACGCGATGGCCGAGACCGGGGCCGACGTCACCGTCATCTTCGTGCCGCCGCAGTTCACCAAGGCCGCCGTGGTCGAGGCGATCGACGCCGCGATCCCGTTGGCGGTCGTGATCACCGAGGGCGTCCCGGTGCACGACACCGCGTCGTTCTGGGCGTACAACGTGGCGCAGGGCGAGCGGACCCGGATCATCGGGCCGAACTGCCCGGGCATCGCCTCGCCGGGCGCGTCCAACGCCGGCATCATCCCGGCCGACATCACCGGCTCCGGCCGGATCGGTCTGGTCAGCAAGAGCGGCACGCTGACCTACCAGATGATGTACGAGCTGCGCGACATCGGCTTCTCCACCTGCGTCGGCATCGGCGGCGACCCGATCATCGGGACCACCCACATCGACGCCCTCGCGGCGTTCGAGGCCGACCCGGAGACGGACGCCATCGTCATGATCGGTGAGATCGGTGGCGACGCCGAGGAGCGGGCCGCCGAGTTCATCAAGGCGAACGTCACCAAGCCGGTGGTCGGCTACATCGCCGGCTTCACCGCGCCTCCCGGCAAGACCATGGGTCACGCCGGGGCGATCATCTCCGGCTCGGCCGGCACCGCCGAGGCGAAGCAGGCGGCGCTGGAGGCGGTCGGCGTCAAGGTCGGCAAGACGCCGACCGAGACGGCGAAGCTGATGCGGGAGATCATGTCCGGCAGCTGAGCCGGTCAGGCAACACGAAGGGGGTCGACCGGTCGCGGTCGACCCCCTTCGGCGTACCTGTGCTCGCCGCCGGTCAGTCGTTGTTCCAGAACGGGTAGTTGCCGGTCGCCCGCAGGATCGCGCCGCCGATGATGTTGATCACGCCGAACGCGATGGCGAGGTAACCGAGCAACGGCGACTGCCCGTACCGCCGGGCGTCGCGGATGGACAGGTAGCCGAAGATGATGCCGAGGATGCCGCAGCAGATCAGCCCCAGCACGATGCCCAGCACGCCCCAGAGGGTGGTCCGGTCGCGTCCCTGCGCCGGTGGTGGCGGGGGAGGCGGGTATGGCGTCGTCACAACTTCCTCCGAACGCTCATGGGCGACGCGCCGGCCCGGACGCCGGCCGGCGGACCCGTCCCGGGTGGCGGCGACTCGCGCCCCCTCTGGGCCGAGGCTAGACCGGCCCGGGTGGGCAGGACGCCGGTTCGGTGAACTCGCGGTCCTTAGGAGGGGTTAACGGACTGCCACCGCCCGCGCGACGTGCCAGAGTAGAGCTGATGTCCCCCGTCACCCCTGATCGTCCCAGCCGTCCCGGCGGTGTGAGCGCCGACGACCGGCCGGTCGACCGTGCCGCGTCGGCCCGGCGGGTGCCCGCGCCCCGCGCGGGTGGGTCGCCGCGCGGGCGTGCGCCGTTGCCCGTCGCCGCCGGGGTGGCCGCCTGTTGGGCCGCGCTCACGTCCTACCTGCCGGTCGCCATCGTGCTCGGCCTGGTGCAGCTCGGCACGGACTCCACCACGCTGACCGGCACCCTGCGCACCGCGCTGGCCGGCTGGCTGCTCGGGCACGGTGTGCCCCTGCGCACCGAGTCCGGCCCGCTCGGGCTCGCCCCGCTCGCGCTGACGGTGCTCGCGCTCTGGCGGCTGACCCGTGCCGGCGTGCACGTCAGCCGGGCGATCGGCGCCCGCGACACCCGCTCGCCCCGTCGGGCACTGCTCGCCGCGGCTGCTGTCGGCATCGCGTACGCGCTGCTCGGCGCGCTCGCGGCGGTGCTGGTCGGCACCGGCGGACCGGAGGTGTCGCTGATCCGGGCGGGCGCCACGTTCGCGGTGGTCGGCACACTCGCCGCGCTGGTCGGCGCGGTCCGGATCACCGCCGTGACCCGGCTGCTCGTCGCAGGGCTGCCCGGCCCGGTGCGCGACGGTGTGCGCACCGGTCTGGTGGCCGGGCTGCTGCTGCTCGGCGCGGGCGCTGGCGCGGCCGGCCTGGCGGTGGCCACCGGCGGCGGCGACGCGGCCGACATGATCGGGGCGTACCGGACCGGGGTCGCCGGGCAGGCCGGCATCACACTGGTCAGCGTCGCCTACGCGCCCAACGCGGCGGTCTGGTCGACCAGTTACCTGCTGGGGCCGGGCTTCGCGGTCGGGACCGACACCGCGGTGCGCACCAGCGAGGTGTCGGTCGGCGCGCTGCCGGCCGTGCCGCTGCTCGCTGGCCTGCCGCGCGGCCCGGTGGACGGCTTCGGCGCGCTGCTGCTCGCGGTGCCGGTGCTGGCCGGAATGGTCGCCGGCTGGCTGCTCGCCCGTCGGGTGGCTCGACTCGCCGGGCCGGAGCGGGCCGCCGGACGCTGGGCCCAGTTGCTGGCACCGGCGGCGTTGGCCGGGCCGGTGGCCGGGGTGGTGCTCGGTGCGGCCGCCGCGGTCTCCGGTGGGCCGCTCGGCGCCGGTCGGCTGGCCCAGGTCGGGCCGGTGGGTTGGCAGGTCGGTGCGGTGGCGGCCGGTGTCATCGCGGCCGGCGCGCTCCTGGGCGCCGCCGCCACCCGCGTGCTGACCCGCAGGCCGGCACAGTAGACGAGCGCGGGGCGCCCCGGGTGAACCCGGAACGCCCCGTCGAATCCGAGCCCGTCAGGGCTGGGTGGGCAGGTTGACCTGCGCCACGACGCTCAGGATGAGCAGCAGGATGCCCAGCCCGACGCCGACCGCGCCGCAGATCAGACCGGCCTTGGCCTGGCCGGCGTTGTTGGCCTGGCCCTGCGCCACCTTCTGCTTGGCGAGATAACCGGTCACGATGCCCGCGATGCCGACCGGGATGCCCAGGTACAGGCAGCAGACCAGCGGGATCGACGCGATACCGAGGATCATCGACACCAGGCCGAGGGTGTTGTTCTGCCCCTGCGCCTGCGGGTACCCGGCGTTCGGGTACGTCGGGGCGCCGTACGGGGGCTGCTGCTGGGCGTACGGGTCCTGGTACGGCGGCTGCTGGCCGTACGGCTGCCCCGAGGTGGGCTGCTGACCGTACGGTGCCTGCGGTGCGGCGTACGGGTCCTGGTTGGGCTGCTGGCCGTACGGCTGTCCCGAGGTGGGCTGCTGGCCGTACGGGGCGGCCGGCGGCTGGGGAGCGGTCGGGTCCTGGTTGGGCTGCTGGCCGTACGGGTCCTGACCGGGGTTACCGGGCTGCATTCGAGAAGCTCCTTGAACTGGGTTCCGTCAGTTGGTGCTCTTTGTTTCCATCCATGATCGCGGTCAGTCCTCCCAATGCCCAGTGATGCGGCCGGAGGACATTCTTTCCCAAAGCACGTGAACAGCCCTTGTCGGCCGCTTCGTTGTGCCGGATCAGGGGCGGTGTGTGGGCTGGTGCGGCGTTCAGCCCGAGCGAGCGGCAGCGTACCGGGTCGAGGCACGTGGTCGCTGGTGATGACGGCGCGCCGCCCAGCCGATGGGCATCCCTGACCTGCCGATAGGGTGACCCGGTGACCGAGCCCGCGTCTGTCGCCCGCATCGTCGTCCTCATCTCCGGCTCCGGGAGCAACCTTCAGTCGCTGCTGGATGCCGCCGCCGACCCCGCGTACGGCGCGCAGGTCGTCGCGGTCGGCGCGGACCGCGACGGCATCGCGGGCCTGGACCGGGCCGAGGCGGCGGGGGTGCCGACGTTCGTGGAGCGGGTCCGCGACCACGACACCCGGGAGGCCTGGGACCGTGCGCTCACCGCGCACGTCGCGAAGCACCAACCCGACCTGGTCATCTCGGCCGGCTTCCTGAAGTTGGTCGGGCCGCACTTTCTCGCCGCCTTCGGCGACCGCTACCTGAACACCCACAACACGCTGCTGCCGGCGTTTCCCGGCATCCACGGCCCGCGTGACGCCCTCGCCTACGGCGTGAAGCTCACCGGGGCCACCCTCTTCTTCGTCGACGCCGGCATGGACACCGGGCCGATCGTCGCGCAGGTCGCGGTGCCGGTGCTGGACGACGACGACGTGGACACGCTCACCGAGCGCATCAAGGAAGCCGAGCGGCGCCAGCTCGTCGAGCAGGTCGGTCGCCTGGTCCGCGAAGGCTGGACCATCACCGGAAGGAAGGTCACGGTTCCGTGAGTCCCACTCAGGACGGGCGCCGCCCGATCAGGCGGGCGCTGGTCAGCGTCTACGACAAGACCGGGCTGGTCGAGCTGGCTCAGGCCCTGCACGCGGCCGGCGTGGAGATCGTCTCCACCGGCAGCACCGCGGGCACCATCGCCGCCGCCGGGGTGCCGGTGACGCCGGTGGAGACGGTGACCGGGTTTCCCGAGGTGCTCGACGGCCGGGTGAAGACCCTGCACCCGAAGGTGCACGCGGGTCTCCTCGCGGACCTGCGCAAGGACACGCACGTCACGCAGCTCGACGAGTTGGGCGTGGCGGCGTTCGACCTGCTGGTCTCCAACCTCTACCCGTTCCAGGCGACAGTCGCCTCCGGCGCCGGCGTCGAGGAGTGCGTGGAGCAGATCGACATCGGTGGCCCCGCGATGGTGCGGGCCGCCGCCAAGAACCACGCCTCGGTCGCCGTGCTCACCGACCCGGCCGGTTACCCGGCGCTGGTCGACGCGCTCAGCGAGGGTGGCTTCACACTGGCCCAGCGTCGTGCGCTGGCGGCACGGGCGTTCGCCGACATCGCCGAGTACGACGTGGCCGTCGCGCAGTGGTGCGCCCGGGAGTTGGCGCCGGCCGACGACTCCTGGCCGACGTTCACCGGTTCGGCGCTGCGTAAGTCGGCGGTGTTGCGCTACGGCGAGAACCCGCACCAGCCGGCAGCGCTCTACGTCGACCCGGACGCCCCGGCGGGGCTGGCCCAGGCGGAGCAGCTGCACGGCAAGGAGATGTCGTACAACAACTACGTCGACGCGGACGCCGCCTGGCGGGCCGCGAACGACTTCGCCGACCAGCCGGCGGTGGCGATCATCAAGCACGCCAACCCGTGCGGCATCGCCATCGGCGCTGACGTCGCCGAGGCGCACCGCCTGGCGCACGCCTGCGACCCGGTGTCGGCGTTCGGTGGCGTCATCGCTGTCAACCGGCCGGTCTCGGTCGAGCTGGCCCGGCAGGTCGCCGAGATCTTCACCGAGGTGGTGGTCGCCCCCGGTTTCGACGAGGGCGCGGTCGAGGTGTTGCAGGGCAAGAAGAACATCCGGCTGCTGCGGGCGCCGGCCTGGACGCCGGCCCGGGTGGAGGTGCGGCAGGTGACCGGTGGCGTGCTGGCCCAGGTCGCCGACCGGGTAAACGCCCCCGGTGACGATCCGGCCAACTGGCGGTTGGTGACCGGTGAGGCCGCCGACGAGGAGTTGCTGCGGGACCTCGCGTTCGCCTGGCGGGCGGTCCGCGCGGTGAAGAGCAACGCGATCCTGCTCGCCAAGGACGGCGCCACCGTCGGGGTCGGCATGGGTCAGGTCAACCGGGTCGACTCGGCGCAGCTGGCGGTCACCCGTGCCGGTGCCGACCGGGCCCGCGGCTCGGTCGCCGCCTCGGACGCGTTCTTCCCGTTCGCCGACGGGCCGCAGATCCTCATCGACGCCGGCGTCCGTGCCATCGTCCAGCCGGGCGGCTCGATCCGCGACGAAGAGGTCATCGAGGCGGCCAAGAAGGCCAACGTAACCATGTACCTAACGGGAACCCGCCACTTCTTCCACTAACCCCCCGCCCCCCGCCCCCCGCCCCCTGCCCCCGCCCCCCCGCCCCCCCGGGCCCCACCGCCCAACGGGTTGATCATGAGGTTGACGGGCGACAAGCCGGATGAAACGGCCCGTCAACCTCATGATCGCCGTGGGTGGGCGGCGGGCCGGGGTCGGCCGGGTGGGTGGGTCAGGCCGGGGTGGGGCGTAGTTCGGCGAAGTGGCAGGCGGAGGGGTGCGGGTCGGCCGCCCGGGGGACCGTTGCCGGGTCTTCCACGGCGCAGATCTCCTGGGCCTTCCAGCAGCGGGTCCGGAAGTGGCATCCGCTCGGCGGGTCGGCCGGGCTGGGCACGTCGCCGACCAGCCGGATCATGGTGCGCTGGTCCCGGGCCTCCGGGTCCGGCACCGGCACGGCAGAGAGCAGAGCCTGGGTGTACGGGTGGGTGGCCCGCTCGTAGATCTCGTCCTCGGTGCCGATCTCGACGATCCGACCGAGGTACATCACGGCGACGCGGTCGGCGATGTGCCGCACCACTGACAGGTCGTGCGCGATGAAGATGTACGAGAGCCCGAGCTCGCCCTGCAGCTGCTTGAGCAGGTTGATCACCTGCGCCTGGATGGAGACGTCCAGCGCCGACACCGGCTCGTCGCAGACGATCACCTCGGGCTTCAGCGCGAGCGCACGAGCGATGCCGATGCGCTGACGCTGACCGCCGGAGAACTGGTGCGGGTACCGGTTGATGTGCTCCGGGTTGAGCCCGACCAGGTCCAACAGCTCCTGGACCCGCTTGGCCTTGCTGCCCTTCGGCGCCGCATCCGGGTGGATCTCGAACGGCTCGCCGATGATGTCGCCGACCGTCATCCGCGGGTTCAGCGAGGTGTACGGGTCCTGCATGACCATCTGCATGTTGCGGCGCAACCGGCGCAGTTCGCCCCCGGAGGCCTTGAACAGGTCCCTGCCCTCCAGGGTGGCGCGCCCCGAGGTGGGCGTCTCCAGCCGCATCAGCAGCCGGGCGAGGGTGGACTTGCCGCAGCCGGACTCGCCGACCACGCCGAGCGTCTCGCCCCGACGCAGCTCGAAGCTCACCCCGTCGACGGCCTTCACCGCCCCGATCTGCCGCTGGAACAGCACGCCCTGAGTGATCGGGAAGTGCTTCACCAGGTTGTCGACGGAGAGGATGGTCTCGCCGCGGACCTTGGTGGGTTTAGCGGGCGACGCTGTCATCACGGACCTCCTGCGCGAAGTGGCAAGCGCTGGTCCGGCCGTCGCCGAGGACCAGGTCGTGCGGCACCTCGTCCACGCAGACCTGCTGCACGTACGGGCACCGGGGGTGGAACGGGCAGCCGGACGGGATGCGCATCAGGTTCGGCGGCAACCCCTTGATCGTCGACAGTTCCTGGCCGCGGACGTCCAGGCGCGGGATCGACTCCAACAACCCCTTGGTGTACGGGTGGGCGGGCGCCTTGTAGAGCGAGCGGACGTCGGCGTGCTCGACGATCCGGCCGGCGTACATGACCGCGATCCGGTCCGCGACACCGGCGACCACACCCAGGTCATGGGTGATCAGGATCATCGCCATGTTGAGTTCGCGGCGCAGGTCGGCGAGCAGGTCCATGATCTGGGCCTGCACCGTCACGTCGAGCGCCGTGGTGGGCTCGTCGGCGATCAGCACCTTCGGATCCAGCGCCAACGCCATGGCGATCATGACGCGCTGCCGCATACCGCCCGAGAACTGGTGCGGGTAGTCCCCGATCCGCTTGGCGGCACCCGGAATCTTGACCAGATCCATCAGCTCGATGGCACGACGTCGAGCGTCGGCCCGGGACATGCCGGCGCGCTGACGAAGCGTCTCACCGATCTGCCAACCGACCGGGAAGACCGGGTTGAGGGCGGAGAGCGCGTCCTGGAAGATCATCGCGATCTCCTTGCCGCGTACCTGCCGGCGCTGCTCCTCGGAGCGGGTGAGCAGGTCCTCGCCCTGGTAGAGGATCTGGCCGGAGCGGACGAACGCGGGCGGGGTGTCCAGGATGCCCATGATCGCCTGGGCGGTGACCGACTTGCCCGAGCCGGACTCGCCGAGCACCGCGAGGGTCTCGCCGGCGTCCAGGTGGTACGACACGCCGTTGATCACCCGGGCGACACCCTCGTTGGTGCGGAACTCGACGTGCAGGTCCCGCAACTCCAACAGGTGGCCGCCCTCGGGCGTGGCGGAGGCGGGCGTGGGATTGATGGTCATGAGGGATCACCGCAGCTTCGGGTCGAAGGCGTCACGGATCGCGTCGCCGAGCATGATGAACGCCAGCACTGTCAGCGCCAGGAAGGCCGACGGGACGATCAACGGGGTGGCCGCCTCCCGCATGTGGATCCGGCCGGTATCGATGTCCTGCCCCCACGAGATGGTGGGCGCCTTCAGGCCGATGCCGAGGAAGGAGAGCGTCGCCTCGGCCGCGATGAACGAGCCGAGCGCGATGGTCAGTACGACGATCGCCGGGGCCAGCGAGTTCGGGAGGATGTGCCGCCACATGATCCGGCTGTTGCCGGCACCGAGCATCCGGGCCGCCGCGACGTAGTCCTGCTCCTTCGCGGTGATCACCGACGACCGGACCACGCGGGCGGCGGTGGTCCAGCCGAGGAGGGCCAACACGAAGACGACAGCGCCGATGCGCGCCCACTGGCTGTCACTGGAGACCCGCTTGAGCAGCACGATCGCGGCCAGCAGCAGCGGGATGCCGAGCACCACGTCGATCACCCG
The DNA here is from genome assembly GCF_040649675.1 of Micromonospora parva. NCBI lineage: Bacteria > Bacillati > Actinomycetota > Actinomycetes > Micromonosporales > Micromonosporaceae > Micromonospora > Micromonospora parva. Next base: position 50,621 of record NZ_JBEZFX010000014.1, read on the forward strand.
GGAGAGCACCGCGTCGACCCAGCGGCCGAAGTAGCCGGCCAGCATGCCGACCACCAGCGCGATGATCCCGGTGCCGAGCGCGGCCAGGGCGCCGACCAGCAGCGACGCCCGGGTGCCGTAGACCGCCCGGGAGTACGTGTCGCAGCCCTGGAAGTCGTACCCGAAGATGGCTCCGCCGGACGGCCCGGCGTGCTGCCGGGAGAGCAGGCAGTCGTTCGGGCTGTTGGCGGTGAACACGCCGGGGAGCAGCGCCATCAGGGTGAAGATGACCACCAGCGCCAGCGAGATCCAGAAGATCGGGTTGCGGCGCAGGTCGCGCCAGGCGTCCCCGGCCAGGCTGCGGGGCTTGTTCGCGGCGCCGACCTGGTTGGGGGTTCCCGGCTCCCCCGAGGGGCCCCGTCGCGCGGCCTGGTTCTCGGTGGCCGCCACGGTCTCAAAGTCGCTCATGCCGGCACCTCGCTGCGGTCACTCATAGCGGATCCTCGGGTCGAGTACGGCGTACAGGACGTCCACCACCAGGTTCGAGACCAGGTAGACCACGACGAGCACGCTGACGATGCCCACCACCAGGGGGCCGTCCTCGGTGCGGATGCCGCGGAAGAGGTTGAAGCCCACGCCGGGGATGTTGAAGACGCCCTCGGTGATGATCGCGCCGCTCATCAGGTTGCCCAGTTCCACACCGAGGAAGGTGACCACCGGGATCAGCGAGTTGCGCAGCACGTGGACGATGACGATGCGCCGCTTGACCAGGCCCTTGGACCGGGCGGTCCGGACGTAGTCGGCGCGCAGGTTCTCCGCCACCGAGGCCCGGGTGAGTCGCAGGGCGGTGGCCAGCGACAGGGAGCCGAGCACGATGCCCGGCAGCAGGAGCGCGTAGAACGTCGGGTCGGAGCCGGCGGTGGGTGGGAAGAGTTGCCACTTGACGCCCAGGAGGTACTGCGCCAGCGGGGCCAGCACGATGGTCGGGATGCCCAGCACCAGCAGGGTCAGCACGAGCGTCGAGTTGTCGAAGATGCTGGCCCGGCGGATGCCGGCGAGCACACCGGCGGTGACGCCGAAGATGATCGCCACTGCGAGCGCGATGAGCGCGAGCCGCACGGTGACCGGCCAGGCCTGCTGGAGGATGTCGCCGATGTTCCGACCGGTGAGTGACTCGCCCAGATTGCCCTGGAGCAGGTTCTTCACGTAGTCGAAGTAGCGGTAGAAGAAGCCGCCGACGCCGGTGGCGTCCAGGTGGTACTTCTCGGTCAGGTACGCCCGTTGCGCCGGCGTCACCGGGCGTTCGCCGGCGAGCGCCTGGATCGGGTCGCCCTGCCCGGCGAATGTCAGCGCGTAGACGATCAGGGTGGTCCCGAAGAAGGCCAGGACCATCTGCAGTAGGCGCCGCAGGATGTAGCGGAACATGCTTAGCAGTCTCTCCGGAAATGTGCGAAAGGGTCGCAGGACGGCATCTCTGGTCGTACCCGAAATGTCGGAGACGTGCCGTCCGGCCCGGGGGAGCCGGCACCACCGACGCCGGGTCCGCTGCTGCGGCCCGGCCCCGGTGGCGCGGATGGGGCCACCCGGGCTTCGTCGCCCGGGTGGCCCGCACCATGCTCAGCTCAGCTGGCTGCTTCGATCTTGACGAGGTTGACCCGCTGGAACAGGTCCATCTCGACGTTCTTGACCTTGGACGAGTGGCCGAACACGTTCTCGCCGAAGCGGAGCGGGATCACCGGCATGTCCTTGGCCAGGATGTCCTCCGCCTGCTGGTACTTGGCGATCGCCTCGTCCTGCGTCTTGGCGGCGGCACCCTCCTTGACCAGCTTGTCGAACTCCGGGTTGCTGTAGCCGTAGTAGTTCGACGAGCCGTTCGTGCTGTACAGCGGGCCGAGGTAGTCCTCCATGGTCGGGTAGTCCATGACCCAACCCATCCGGAACGCACCCACCGGCGTCTTGTTCTCGACCTTGGTGAGCAGGTCGGCGAACTTCGGCTCGGCCGAACCCACCGCGTCCACGCCCAGGTTGGTCTTGAGCTGGTTGACGGTGGCGTCGACCCAGTCCTTGTGCCCGCCGTCGCCGTTGTACGAGATGACGATCTTCGACGGACCACCGGCGGCCTGGTAGAGCTTCTTGGCCTCGGTCGGGTTGAACTCGCCCGACTTACCCGTCGTGTCGTCCCGGTAGCCCGGCAGGACCGGCGAGACGAAGGAGCGCGCCGGCGTCTGCGAGCCCTTGAAGACCGACTTGGTGATCTCGTCACGGTCGATCGCCATCGAGATGGCCTTGCGGACGTCCGGGTTGCTGTAGTCCTTGTCGAACGTCGGGAACGCCAGGAACTGGAACGACGACATCGGGCTGGTCTTGTACCGGTCACCCAGGTCGCTCGGCGCGGTGCTCAGGCTCTCGGTCGGGATCGTGGGCAGCACGTCCAGGTTGTCCGCCAGGACGTCCGCGTAGGCCGCGGTGAGCTGCTGGTAGATCCGGAACTCGACGTTCTTCACCTTGGGCTTCTCACCCGGGAAGGCGTCGTAGCGCTCGACCTCGATCTTGCTGTCGTGCTGCCAGGTGCCCTTCATCTTGAAGGGGCCCTGCCCGATCGGCGCCTGCTCGTAGGAGTCCTTGAGCACGCCCGGAGCCGAGAACGCGGCGTCCGGCATCGGGAAGAACGCGTTGTAGCCCAGCGTGGTCTTGAAGTCGATGTACGGCTCGTTGAGCGTCACGGTGAAGGTGAGGTCGTCGACCTTCTTCAGCCCGGACATCTCCTTGGCCTTCGGCTCCTTGCCCTGCAGGTCCGCGTAACCAGCGATCTTCTCGAAGAACGGGTTGGTGTCCTGACCGTTGGGGCCGTACGCGCCGTAGTTCCAGGCGTTGATGTAGCTCTGGGCGGTGACCTTCTCGCCGTTGTGGAAGGTGTAGCCGTCCTTGAGCTTGATCGTCCAGACCTTGTTGTCGGTCGAGGTGACCGAGTCGGCCGCGACCTCGTACGGCTTGTTCTGGGCGTCGTAGTCGACGAGCGGGCTGAACAGGCCGGCGATGACCTGCGAACCCGACGTCTCGGTGGTGTTGGTGGGAACCAGGTGCTTCGGCTCGGCGATCTGGATGCTGACCACCGAACTGTCGCTGCCACCGGATCCACCGTCTCCGCCGCTGCCGCAGGCCGCGAGGCCCAGCGTCACCGCGAGCGGGAGGGCGGTCCAGGCGGCGAGTCTACGAACTCGCATTGAGCCTCCTCATCTCCTCACGCTGCGCAGTCAAGCCCGACGCTGGGTTACGCTGCGCAACAAGCGGTAACGGTAGGTCGGCGGCGAGCCTTCGGCAACGGCGCGGTTGCGGGTGGGTAACGGTCCGGGCTCTCCCTCCTTGTCGAAGGCGGGTGAATCTGCTAGCCGAAACCGGGTTTACTGGCAATATCCTGCGGATATTCGGGCCGCTGGCGAGCTGATTGGGCTCGGTTGGGTTGGCTCGACACCTGCTGGGACGAAGGTCCGGTCTCCGTTTCGCCGACCCGGTCTGTCTGGTTCGACAGTGATCGAACCCACAAACTGTGACCGAGAGTGACTAGCGACACGTCACACACCGTCACGCAGGCGGTAGTCAGTTCGGCTCGACCTGAACGTTGGGCAACCAGCACCTGGCACTGGCGGCGGACCGCCCCGAGCTGAGGTCGTCTGAACCGCGGGTGCCGGTCGTGAGACGATCTGGTCGTGACGGCGACGCTTCTGGACGGCAAGGCAACCGCAGCGGAGATCAAGGACGAGCTGCGCATTCGGGTGAAGGCCCTCGCGGAACGCGGCATCACCCCGGGGCTCGGCACGGTCCTGGTCGGGGCGGATCCGGGCAGCCAGGCGTACGTCAACGGCAAGCACCGCGACTGCGCCGAGGTGGGCATCGCCTCGATCCGCCGCGAACTGCCGGCCGACGCCACCCAGCAGCAGGTCGACGACGTGCTGGCCGAGCTGAACGCCGACCCGGCGTGCCACGGCTACATCGTCCAGTTGCCGCTGCCGGCCCACCTCGACACCCAGCGGGTGCTGGAGTTGATCGACCCGGACAAGGACGCCGACGGCCTGCACCCGGTCAACCTGGGTCGGCTCGTGCTCGGCTACGACGGGCCGCTGCCGTGCACCCCGCGCGGCATCGTCGAGCTGCTCCGCCGACACGACGTGGCGCTGCGCGGTGCCACCGTCGCGGTGGTCGGCCGGGGCAACACCGTCGGGCGCCCACTCGGCCTGCTGCTCACCCGGCGCAGTGAGAACGCCACAGTCACCCTGTGCCACACCGGCACCCTCGACCTCGCCTCGCACACCCGCGCCGCCGACATCGTCATCGTCGCGGCCGGCGTACCGGGTCTGCTCACCGCCGACATGATCAACTCTGGCGCGGTGGTGGTGGATGTCGGCATCACCCGCGTGATCGGCGCGGACGGCAAGGGCCGCTACACCGGCGACGTGGACCCGGAGGTGGTCCAGACGGCCGGCGCGCTCGTCCCCATGCCCGGCGGCGTGGGCCCGATGACCCGGGCCATGCTGCTCACCAATGTCGTGGAGCGCGCCGAGCGCGGCTGACCCGCACGTCGGCGCACCGAACCAGGACGGCGGTGACGTTCGCCCCATCCCGGCGATGCCCGCCGCCCCTGGCCGGATCGGTGCCAGGATGACTGATACGGTCCGGAAAACCGACTGGTATCAGGGAGTGGGACGACCATGGGTAAGAAGGTCACTGTCGTCGGGGCTGGCTTCTACGGCTCCACCACCGCACAGCGCCTGGCCGAGTACGACGTCTTCGACACCGTAGTGATCACCGACATCGTGGAGGGCAAGCCCGCGGGCCTGGCACTCGACCTCAACCAGTCGCGGGCCATCGAGGGCTTCGAGACCAAGGTCGTCGGCGTGACGACCGGCCCCAACGGTGAGGGCTACGAGCAGATCGAGGGCTCCGACGTCGTCGTGATCACCGCTGGTCTGCCGCGCAAGCCCGGCATGAGCCGGATGGACCTGCTGGAGACCAACGCCAAGATCGTCCGCCAGGTCGCCGAGAACGTCGCCAAGTACGCCCCGAACGCCGTCGTCATCGTGGTCTCCAACCCGCTGGACGAGATGACCGCGCTGGCCCAGCTCGCCACCCAGTTCCCGAAGAACCGGGTGCTCGGCCAGGCCGGCATGCTGGACACCGCCCGGTTCAGCAACTTCGTCGCCGAGGCGCTGAACGTGCCGGTGGCGTCGGTACGCACGCTGACCCTGGGCTCGCACGGCGACACGATGGTCCCGGTGCCCTCGAAGAGCACCGTCAACGGCAAGCCGTTGCGTGACGTGATGCCGGCCGAGCAGATCGAGGAGCTGGTCGTCAAGACCCGCAACGGTGGCGCCGAGGTGGTCGCCCTGCTCAAGACCGGTTCGGCGTACTACGCCCCGTCCGCCGCCGCGGCCCGGATGGCGAAGGCCGTCGCCGAGGACTCCGGCGACGTCATGCCGGTCTGCGCCTGGGTCGACGGCGAGTACGGCATCTCCGGTGTCTACCTGGGTGTCGAGGCCGAGATCGGCGCTCAGGGCGTCAAGCGGGTCGTCGAGACCGACCTGGACGCCGACGAGCTGGCCAGCCTCAAGGAGGCCGCCGAGGCCGTCCGTGCCAAGCAGGCTGACATCTCCAGCATGTAGTTCCCCGAACCACCGAAAGGGCGCGCCGGCAGAGCCGACGCGCCCTTTCCCCGTCCCACCCCACCCCACCCCAACCCCACCCCCTCCGGTCGATCATGGGGTTAGCGGCAGGCGTGGAGATCGAAAACCCCGCCAACCTCATGATCAACCGATCAGGGGGTGGGGTCAGGCGGTGGGCAGAGGGTGAAGGGTGAAGGGGGTGGCCAGGTGGGGGGTGGCCAGGAGGGTGGGGTTCGCCGTGGCCAGGGCGGCCTGGCGGGAGCGGCGGGCTTGTTCCTGGTCCACCTCGTGGGCGTACGCCAGGTCGGGATCGACCAGCTGCACCATGTGCACCAGCAGGTCGCCGGTGAACAGCATCCGCTCGTCGGCTGCGGTCAGCAGCACCGACTGGTGGCCAGGGGTGTGGCCGGGGGTGGGCAGCAGACGTACCGCCGGGGTGAGGGTGGTCTCGCCCTCGACCACCCGGAGCTGGCCGGCGGCGCGCAACGGCCCGATCACGCCGGCCGGCAGCCCCGGGTTCAGCGTCTCCGCCGCGTCGACCTCGGCGCGTTGCACCAGGTAGCTCGCGTTCGGGAAGTACGGCCGCCCCGGCGTGCCGGTGACCGCCCAGCCGATGTGGTCGCTGTGCAGATGGGTCAGCACTACCGTGTCGACGTCGGCCGGGTCGATGCCGGCGGCGGCCAGCTCGGCGGGCATCCGGCCGGGCACCGGCGCCCAGCTCGCGGCGAGGGAGTCCGACGGCCCGATGCCGGCGTCGACGAGCGTCACCGGCCCGTCGTCGACCCGGATCGCGAAGCTGCGGAACAGCAGCCACCACTGCCCGTCGGCGGTCACCGAGCCGGGGTCGCGTCGGTCGGCCTCCGCCCAGTGAGCGGCCGTGGCCTGCGGAAACGCGTCCGCGCGAGGCTGGAAGAACTGACTCTCACCGTCGGTGAGCGCGGTGACCGTGATAGACCCGAGGGTGCGGTTCAGTGGCATCGGACGATGATTCCAGGGCATTCCTGTTCCGCGCAGTCCGGTTCCGCCGGTCGGTCGAGGCCGGCTGGGGGCTGCCGGTCCAATTGCAGTACGCTCGTACTGCTTGAGCACGTGTCCCCCGAGAGGAGCGCCGGCCGATGGCGAAGATCAAGGTAAACAACCCGGTCGTAGAACTCGACGGCGACGAGATGACCCGGATCATCTGGAAGCAGATCCGGGAGCAGCTGATCCTGCCCTACCTCGACGTCGACCTGCACTACTACGACCTGTCGATCCAGCACCGCGACGAGACCGACGACCAGGTCACGATCGACGCCGCCAACGCCATCAAGGAGCACGGCGTCGGCGTCAAGTGCGCGACCATCACCCCGGACGAGGCCCGGGTCGAGGAGTTCGGCCTGAAGAAGATGTGGCGGTCGCCCAACGGCACCATCCGCAACATCCTCGGCGGCGTCGTCTTCCGTGAGCCGATCATCATGTCCAACGTGCCGCGGCTGGTCCCCGGCTGGACCAAGCCGATCATCATCGGCCGGCACGCCCACGGTGACCAGTACAAGGCCACCGACTTCGTCGTCCCCGGCCCGGGCACGGTGACCATCACCTACACCCCGGCCGACGGCGGCACGCCGATGGAGATGGAGGTCGCCAACTTCCCCGGCGGCGGCATCGCCATGGGCATGTACAACTACGACGAGTCGATCCGGGACTTCGCCCGCGCCTCGTTCCGGTACGGCCTGGACCGCAACTACCCGGTCTACATGTCGACCAAGAACACCATCCTCAAGGCGTACGACGGCCGCTTCAAGGACATCTTCGCCGAGGTGTTCGAGGCGGAGTTCAAGGCCGAGTTCGACGCCGCCGGCCTCACCTACGAGCACCGGCTCATCGACGACATGGTCGCCGCCGCGCTCAAGTGGGAGGGCGGCTACGTCTGGGCCTGCAAGAACTACGACGGTGACGTGCAGTCCGACACCGTGGCGCAGGGCTTCGGCTCGCTGGGTCTGATGACCTCCGTCCTGCTCTCCCCGGACGGCCGTACCGTCGAGGCCGAGGCCGCGCACGGCACTGTCACCCGGCACTACCGGCAGTACCAGAAGGGCGAGAAGACCTCGACCAACCCGATCGCGTCGATCTACGCCTGGACCCGGGGCCTGGCCCACCGGGGCAAGCTGGACGGCACGCCGGCGGTCACCGAGTTCGCCAACACGCTGGAGCAGGTCATCGTCGACACCGTCGAGGGTGGCCAGATGACCAAGGACCTCGCGCTGCTCATCTCGCGCGACGCCCCGTGGCTGACCACCGACGAGTTCATGAACGCTCTCGACGAGAACCTGGCCCGCAAGCTCGCCGCCTGATCCGGGCGTACCGCGTCATCGGAGCCCGCCGGCACCCTGCCGGCGGGCTCCGGTGTGTCCGGGGCCGCCACGCCGGCCGGCGTCACTGCTGCCGGCGCGCCTCGTTGACCAGGATGGACGAGATGCCAGTCGCGTCCAGGAAGGTTGACCACGGTCGACCCGCGGCACCGTGCGCCGATCAGCCAGCCTTCCCGGCTGTGCCGTGCACAGCCAGCCGTCCCTTCCCTGCGGGGGGCCCTGTCCCGGGCCCCCCGCGCCCTGTTTCCCGCAACGTCGGCCCGGCCGTGCTCAGCCCCACCGGCCACCGCGGGCCCGCTCAGGCGGCACGCAGCAGGTCGGCGGCGCGTTCCGGGGCGATGTCGTTGATGAAGACGCCCATCCCGGACTCGGAGCCCGCCAGGAACTTCAGCTTGTCGGTGGCCCGCCGGATGCTGAACAGCTGCAGGTGCAGGTAACCCAACTCGCGATCGATCCGTACCGGGGCCTGGTGCCAGGCCGAGATGTACGGCATCGGCATGTCGAACAGGCCGTCGAAGCGGCGCAGCAGATCCAGGTAGAGCGGACCGAACGACTCCCGCTCGCTGTCGCTGAGCGCCGGGATGTCCGGCAGCACCCGGTGCGGCGCGACGTGCACCTCGAACGGCCAGCGGGCGGCCGCCGGGACGTACGCCGTCCAGTGTTCGTTCTCGGCGACCACCCGGTCACCGGTGGCCCGCTCGGCGGCCAGCACGTCCGCGTACAGGTTGCCCCCGCCGGTCCGCTCGGCGTGCCGGCGGGCCGCGGCCAGCATCGCGCGGGTGCGCGGCGTCACGAAGGGGTACGCGTAGATCTGCCCGTGCGGGTGGTGCAGCGTGACACCGATCTCGACGCCCCGGTTCTCGAAGCAGAAGACCTGCTCGACGCCGGGCAGCGCGCCGAGCGCCTCGGTGCGGTCGGCGAGCGCGTCCAACACGGTGCGGACCCGGCGCGGCGGCAGGCTGGCGAAGGACGCGTTGTGGTCGGAGGTGAAGCAGACCACCTCGCACCGGCCGACGCCCGGCCGGACCGGTGTGAACGGGGTGATCTCCCCGGGCTCCTCGGCCACCCGACCGCTCAGCGACGGAAACCGGTTCTCGAAGACCACCACGTCGTAGTCGGGTGCGGGGATCTCGGTCAGCCGGTCGCCCACCGACGGGTCGAGCGGGCACTCGTTCGCCGGTGGGAGGAAGGTGCGGGTCTGCCGGTGCACGGCGACCGCCACCCACTCGTCGGTCAGCGGGTCGTAGCGCAGTTGCGACGCGGGGGGAGGCGGTGGCAGGTCCCGGCGGTCCGGCTGGTCGCGGACCGCGTCGTCGCGCTCGTCGAAGTAGATCAGCTCCCGGCCGTCGGCCAGGTCGATCGCGGTGCGCTTCACGGCGCCGTCCCCTCAGTTGTCGGCGTGCGCGTCACGCGGCCCGCCCCCTGTCGCCTTCACCATGATCAGTTCGCCCACCCGTTCGTCGAGTACCCGCCGTGCGGCTGGGGGCAACCGATCGTCGCTGACCAGTACGTGGGCCGCCGCCAACTCGACGATCGAGGAGATGCCCACGGTGCCCCACTTGGTGTGGTCGGCGAGCACCACCAGTTGGTCCGCCGCGGCCACCAGCGCCCGGTCGGTCTCCGCCTCCATCAGGTTCGGGGTGGTGAAGCCGGCCCGCTCGGTGATGCCGTGCACGCCCAGGAAGAGCAGATCCAGGTGCAGTGACCGGACGGCCCCCACCGCGAGTGGGCCGACCAGCGCGTCCGACGGTGTGCGTACCCCGCCGGTGAGCACCACCGTCTGGTCCGGACGACCGCCCGCGTGCATGATCTCGGCCACCGGCAGCGAGTTCGTCACGACGGTCAGGTCGGGGACGTCCACCAGCCGGCGGGCCAGCTCGGCGGTGGTGGTGCCGGCGGAGAGCGCGACCGCCGCGCCGGGCCGGACCAGTTGGGCGGCCCGATCGGCGATGGCCGCCTTCTCCGGCAGTTGGCGGACCGACTTGGCGCGGAAGCCCGGCTCGTCGGTCGCGCTCGGCCCGGTCGTGGTGGCACCGCCGTGCACCTTGGCCAGCAGGCCGCGCTCGTGCAGCGCGTCCAGGTCACGCCGGATGGTCATGTCGGACACGCCGAACTCGCCGGCCAGCTCGCTGACCCGGACGCCGCCGGTCGAGCGGACCCGCTCCAGGATGGCCGCCTGCCGCTGCTGAGCGAGCATCCGCCGTGCCTCCCCGGGGTCCACGTACCCTCACGCGGTCAAACGTGTTCCAACAAAGATGAACACTAGCGCGTGCCGGTCAGCGGCGGAAGAAACGGGGTACGGCGACGCCTCAGGTGGACGGGATGGTCAGCTCCACCCAACCGGTCTCGGTCAGATGGTGCAGCACCGCCTGAACCGCGTCCGCCACGCTCACGTCACTGGTGTCGAGAACCAGATCCGCGTCGGTCGGCTCCTCGTACGGGTCGTCGATGCCGGTCATCCCGGTGAGCAGGCCGGCCCGCGCCCGCGCGTACAGGCCCTTGCGGTCCCTGCGCTCGCACACCTCCAGCGGAGTGGCCACGTGCACCAGCACGAAACCCGCCCCGGCGGCGAGAGCCATCTCCCGGGCGGTGGCGCGGGCCGCCGCGTACGGGGCGATCGGGCAGCAGATGCTCACCCCACGGTGCCGGGCGATCTCGGCGGCCACCCAGCCGATCCGCCGGACGTTGAGGTCCCGGTCGGCCTTGCTGAAACTCAACCCGGCGGAGAGCTCCCGGCGCACCACGTCCCCGTCGAGCAGGGTCACCGTCCGGTCGCCGCTCTCCCGCAACGCGTCCGCCAGCCCCCGGGCGACAGTCGACTTGCCGGAGCCGGACAGGCCGGTCAGGAAGACCACCAGCCCTCGCTGCCGGCGCGGCGGCCGGGCCCGGGCCAACTCCCGCGCCACAGCGGGCGGCGTGTGCCACTCCGGCAGCGGGAAACCCCTGTCGAGCAGGTCGTCGATCTCCGCCTGGGTCAGCGCGAGCCGGCGGTTGCGCGGTGGGATGTCCTCCCGCCACCGCCACTGCCCGTCCCGGTTGTCGTAGGCGAGTTCGCGGGGCACCAGCACCCGCAGCCCGGCACCGGAGAGCATCTCCCCGGTGGAGAGCAGGTGGGTGACCCCGTACGCGGCGGAGACCCGGGCGCGCAGCAACGCGTCGCTGATCTCCTCGTGGCGGTGCGACAGCGGCACCGCGACCAGCGTGGCGGGCGGCATCCGGTCCCGGGCGGCGAAGATCGTACGGACCAGCGCCTCCGGCGGGAGCCCACCGACGCCGCCCTCACCGACCGGGATCATCACGAGCAGATGAGCGGCCAGGGTGCGGGCGGCATGGGCGATCTGGGCGAGCTGCGGACGATGCAACGGCCGATCGGCGATCACCCCGAGCACCCGGCCCGGGGGCAGCAGCGCGCGGACCTCCTCCGGGTCACGACGCAGCCGCTGGAACGGGCCGTGCCCACCGTCGCCCAGTCGTCGGACCTGGCCGCCCACCCCCGCCACACCCTCGCGGATCGGCCAGACGTCGGCCACGTCCAGGGCCGCAGCCGGGGCACCCTCCCCGTCGGTCAACACGAGCGCCCGGCGGGCCGGGTCGCGCGGATCGAAGCTCTGCGCCAGCGCGGTCGGCACCTGGAGAACCACCGCCACCTGCCACGGGGTGCCGTCGGCCAGCCGGCCGCGCCGGCTCACCGAGACCAGGTCAGCGCGGGTCATGAAGCCGGTCAGCGGGGCGTACGCGCCGGTCAGCAGCAGCTCCAGATCCGCGAGCTCACCGGGACGTGGCGTGTACGCCGGCGCGTCCCGTAGCACCTCGTCGGGCAGCACCCAGCCGTTGCTCATTCACGCTCCCCACTCGCTGACCGGCACACAGTTTCGCAGCCGACCGCCGATCGGTCGAGGGTGCCACTCCAAGACCCCCGCCGACGGGTCAGCGTTTGATCCGCCGGCCCACCGCCGACCGCAGCCGGTTCCACACCTTCCGCTCGTCGCGGATGCGCGGTCGCGAGCCGTCGGCACGGCAGATGAACACCAGCGGCAGTCGCGCGTCCTCGGTCCAGCCCACGTTGGTGATCCGGGCCTTGAGCAGCCAGCTACCCCGCGTCCGGCCGCCGTTGAGGGCGGCGAAGTCGATGGTGGCGGTGGCCCGGTGCACCAGGTGGACCGTGTCCGCCGCTGTCGTACCGGTGATCCGTTCGGTCTCGAAGGTGTTCGGCAGGAAGATCTCGGCGCCGGTCTCCCGGTGGCGGGCCACCAGGTCCAGGCGGGCCTTGCGCACCTGCGCGGTCGCGTCGAGCACCTCGGGCTCGATCTCCTCCATCGGCAGCATCAGCACGTCGCGGTCACCGTCGGCGCGAAAGCTGACCGGCTGGTCCGCGGAGCGCAGCTCGGCGGCGACGGTCACCGTGACGGCGTGATCGGCGCGCCGAAGCTCACCGACGGTGCCGTGGGCGCCGATGCCCGCCTCCCAGTGGGCAAGCCTGCGCAGGTCCGCGACCCGGCCCCGCTCCGCCAGGTACGCCATCGCCCGGAGCATCGGCGGCAGTCCACCGGCGACGCCAGGGGCGAAGCGGTCCTGCATGATCTTCTGGACCTCCAGCGCGACCTGCTCCACCCATGCCTCAGGGGCGTTCAGCAGCCGCTTGCCGCGCAGCCGGCTGAGCATCTCGTTGCGCAGCCAGCGCCGGTGCAGCCGGTCCCGCAGCGCACCCGGCTCGGTGTGGGCGTCCACCACGTCCAGCGCCTCCCGCACGCTGGCGTAGTAGCTCGACGGGTCCAGCGGGGCCGCGGTGACGTTGCGTGCGTCGCCCCGTTGAACGTGGTGGTAGCAGATGTAGTCGGACAACACGGAGGTCCGCCGGGACAGGAAGTAGGCCCGGACCACCAGCGAATGATCCTCCAGCCGACGCTTGCCGCCCTCCGGGAACCGTAGACCGTGCTCGTTGAGGAACGACCGCCGGAACAGCTTGTGGCAGGTCAGGCTGTCGATCAGAGGTGAGTTGCCGAGCGTCGCGTCGAAGCGGTTCTTCCGGAACAGCTCCCGCGGCACGGGCCGGCCGTACCCGGCCATCTTCCCGATCACGATGTCGGCGTCGTTCGCCGTCGCGCAGGCGTACAGCCGCTCCAACGCCTCGTCGGCGAACCAGTCGTCGTCGTCGGCGAAGAAGACGTACTCGCCGCGGGCCTGCTCGATGCCGAGGTTGCGCGGACGCGACGGCCAGCCGGAGTTCTCGATGTGCAGCACAGTGACGTGTCGGTGCTCAGCGGCCAGCCGATCCAGCCGCTCGGCCGTCTCGTCGGTCGAGCCGTCGTCGACGAAGATCACCTCGAACTCGTCGGCGGGCAGTGACTGGCGCAGCAGTGAGGCGACGAGCTTCTCGATGTGCGGGCCGCAGTTGTACGCCGGCACCACGACGCTCACCTTCGGGACGCCCACCTCGGCCATCAGGATCCCTCCCGCGTCGTCGGTCGATCGCCAGGCGGATCGATGCCCGGTGAACGAGAGGTGAATGGTGTCACCTCGGATGGGTCTTTCCGGAAGCGGGGTCCGACCGAACGCGGGACCGGCGAAAACGCCGCGAAAGCCCGCCGCGGACCTTAGGGGGCCGGCCGGGAAAGGATCAGGGGAGCGCCGGGGGCGTGCCGGTGTCCATGCTGGGCATCGACTCCCTACGCTGGGCGCGTGACACTGATCGCGACCCAGTCGCTCACCAAGACGTACGGAGGTCGGGTCACCGCGTTGGCCGACCTCACCGTCGCCGTCGAGCCCGGGATCATCGGCCTGGTGGGCGCGAACGGCGCCGGCAAATCCACCTTGATCAAGATCCTGCTCGGCCTGATCGCACCAACCAGCGGCCAGGTCTCGGTGCTGGGCATCGACCCGACCGCGGACCCGGCGGCCGTCCGCAACCGGGTCGGTTACATGCCGGAGCACGACTGCCTCCCACCGGACCTGTCCGCCGCCGAGCTGGTCACCCACCTCGGCCGGATGAGCGGCCTGCCCCGCACCGCGGCCCGCGAGCGGGCCTCGGAGGCGCTGCGGCACGTGGGGCTCTACGAGGAGCGCTACCGGCCGGTCGGTGGCTACTCGACCGGCATGAAGCAGCGCGTCAAGCTGGCCCAGGCGCTCGTGCACGACCCCGACCTGCTGTTGCTCGACGAGCCGACGAACGGTCTGGACCCGGCCGGCCGCGACGCCATGCTGGCCCTGGTGCACCGGATCGGCACCGAGTTCGGCATCTCCGTCCTGGTCTGCTCACACCTCCTCGGCGAGGTCGAGCGGATCTGCGACACGCTGATCGCCATCGACGGTGGCCGGTTGCTGCGCGCCGACAACATCTCCGCGATGACCACGGCCACCGACGTGCTCGCCGTCGAGGTCAGTGAGGGCACCGAGGAGCTCGCCGCCCGACTCGCCGAGCTGAAGCTGCCGGTCGCCCGGGACGGGCGGCTGCTCCTCGTGCCGCTCGCCGACGACGGCACCTACGACCTGATCCTCGGCGCGGTCGCCGACCTCGACCTGCCACTGCACCGACTCGACCAGCGCCGGCACCGGGTGGCCGAACTCTTCGCCACGAGGGAGCTCACTCATGCCTGAGCCGTCCACCACCACCGCCCGGCAGACGCCGACCGGAGTCATCCACGACATCGGCTACCAGCGCTACGAGGGCCCGAGGCTGGGCCGTCGGCAGGTCTTCGGCGCGCTCTACCTGCACGGTCTGCGCACCGCGTTCGGGTTCGGGCGCAGCGCCAAGGCCAAGATCTTCCCGTGGCTGGTGGTCGGCATCGTCACCCTGGTCGCGGTGGCCCTGGCCGCCATCCGTAGCCAGATCGGCGAGCCGGTCGCCACGTACGCCCAGTTCGCCGACTCGATGAGCTGGCTGGTCATCTTCTTCGTCGCGGTCGTCGCCCCGGAGCTGGTCTCCCGCGATCTGCGCAGCGGTGTGCTGCCGCTGTACTTCTCCCGGCCGCTGCCGCGCAGCGACTACGCGTTGGCCAAGCTGCTGGCGCTGGCCACCGCGCTCTGGCTGCTGCTCGGCGGGCCGCAGCTGCTGATGTTCCTGGGCGCCGCGTTCACCACCAAGCAGGGCATGCGCGGGGTGTGGAACGAGTTGCTCGACCTGCTGCCCGGGCTGCTCTACGCCGGCCTGTGGGCGGTGGTCTTCGCCTCGGTCGGCCTGCTCGTCGCGTCGCTGACCGGCAAGCGTGCCTTCGCCGCCGGCGGTGTGGTCGCGGTCTTCCTGATGACCACCCCGATCGTGGGCGTGCTGAGCATCCTGCCGTCGCGCGCCGCCAACGAACTGGCCGGGCTCGCCTCCCCGTCCACGCTGGTGCAGGGGGTGGGCATCTGGTCGCTCGGTGACCTGCTCGTCGAAGGTGACCAGGGCGGCCCGTCCATCGGCGGGTTCGGCCCGGTCTACGCCCTGGCCGCGGTGCTGCTGGTCGCCGGCGCGACCGCTCTGCTGCTGGCCCGCTACCGGAAGGTCGCCTCCTGATGAGCACGCTGAGCCTGACCGGGGTGTCCCGGTGGTACGGCAACGTGGTCGCCGTCAACGACATCAGCATGGCCCTGGGGCCGGGCGTGACCGGGCTGCTCGGCCCGAACGGCGCCGGCAAGACCACGCTGCTGCACATGATGGCCGGGTTCCTCGCCCCGTCGCGCGGCACTGTCACCCTCGACGACGAGCCGACCTGGCGCAACCCCGACGTCTACCGGCGGTTGGGGCTGGTCAGCGAACGGGAGGCGGTGCAGGGCTTCCTGACCGCGTACGAGTTCGTGCTGGCCAGCGCGAAGCTGCACCGGCTGCCCGACCCCGCGGCCGCGGCCCGACGGGCGATCGATCTGGTGGAGCTGGAATCGGCGCAGGACCGCCGGATCGGCACGTACTCCAAGGGCATGCGCCAGCGCGCCCGAGTGGCCGCCGCACTGGTGCACGACCCGCAGGTGCTGCTGCTCGACGAGCCGTTCAACGGCATGGACCCGCGCCAGCGGCTGCACATGATGCAGCTGCTGCACACCCTGGGCGACGCCGGCCGGACGATCCTGTTCAGCTCGCACATCCTGGAGGAGGTCGAGCAGGTCTCCGGAACGGTGCAGGTGATGGTGGCCGGCCGTTTGGCCGCCTCCGGCGACTTCCGGACCATCCGCCGGTTGATGACCAACCGCCCGCACGTCTTCGCGGTGCGCTCCACCGACGACCGGGCGTTGGCCGTCGCGCTGATCGCCGAGGCGTCGGTGAGCGGGGTCGAGTTGGAACCGACCGGCCTGACCGTGCGGGCCGGTGACTACGGCGCGTTCACCCGGGCGCTACCCCGGATCGCCCTGAGCAAGGGCATCCGGGTGCGGCAACTGGTGCCGTCCGACGAATCCCTGGAGAGCGTCTTCTCCTACCTGGTGGAGGCATAGATGTCCACGGTTACCTGGATCACCGCGCGCGGGTTGTTCGGCCGACGTCGGTTCCTGCTGCTGTTGCCGCTGCCGTTGGTGCTGCTCGGCCTGGCCGTGCTCTGTCGGTCGCTGGGGGTGGACCCGCGCGAGTGGGGGCCGCCGGTGCTCGTCGGTCTCGGGCTCGCCGTGGTGCTACCGGTGGTCGCGCTGATCATCGGCACGGGCGTGCTGGGCGCCGAGATCGACGACGGCACCGTGGTGCACATCCTGACCAAGCCGCTGCCGCGCTGGCAGATCGTGCTGCCGAAGCTCGCGGTGGCCGCCGGGGTCACCGCGGTCACCGTGGCGGTGCCGCTCTACGTCGCGGGCGTGCTCGCCAGTTCGGTACGCCTCGGTCTGGCGCTGGCCGCCGCGGCGGCGCTCGGCGCGCTGGCGTACTCGGCGTTCTTCCTCGCGCTCAGCCTGGTCACCAGGCGGCCGGTGCTCCTCGGCCTGGTCTACGTGCTGATCTGGGAGGGTCTGCTGGGCAACTTCGTCAGCGGCACCAAGGTGCTCTCCATCCAGCAGTACGTGATCGCCCTCGCCGACCGGATCGCCCCCACCGGGCTGTTGGAGGCGAGCGTGTCGGTGTCGGTGGCGTCGGTGATGACTGCGCTGGTCAGCGTCGGCTTCACAGTGCTCGCCATCGACCGCCTGCGCTCGTTCAGCGTGGCCGGCGAGACGAGCTGACAGCGGTGCGAGCTTCTGTTCCGGCCAGCCCCCGCCCGGCGGTAGGGCTGGCCGGATGGACCGGTCGGGCCCGCTCGGGTCAGGCTGACGGGCGTGAGCGTCGAAGCGGAGCGGACGTCGTTGGCTGAGCCGTACTCCCGGAGCAGCCGGCCGTGGCTGACCAGCCTGGCCGTCGCCGGGCTGGCCTGTGCCACGGTCGCCACGGCGGCCCAGGGCAGCGGCCAGTTCCACTGGTGGGCCGTGTTCATCCTGATTCCGGCCGCGTTGATCGCGGCCAGCGGTGGGCCGTTGCTGGCCCGCGGGGGTGGCCGGTCCTTCGCCGGGTACGTGCTGGCCTGCGTCGGCACGATCGTCTTCGCGGTCGGCGCGCTGCTGATGTTCGGCGTGATGGGGCGGGGCTGGCCGCTGCTGGTGGTGCTGCCCTGCCTGGCCGTCGCCGGCACCTACGGCTGGCGGGCGGCTCACCCGCTGGCCCGCGGCCTGCACCGGGCGGTCGCCCTGCTCGCGCTGACCGGCGCGCTGCTCGGCCTGACCCTGCAACTGATCCGGGTGGATCTGATCCACCTCAAGACCGGCTGGTGGGGCGCCTTCCTGATGTTGGCCGGGGCGATCGTGCTGGGCAACGCGGGGGAGCTGACCCGGCACCGGATGCCGTACCGACTCCAGGCGATCACCCTGCTGGTGGGGCCCTCCGTGGTCGCGTTCCTGCTCGGGCTGCGGTTCCTGCGCGGCTGGTGACCCGCCGGTCCGCCGCCGCCCGTCCGGGCGGCGGCGGCCCCGGGTCAGAAGGCGCAGGCGATGACCAGCTCCGGGGCGCGGTCCGGGAGCAGGTCGAGCTTGCCGATCCGGCCCGCCGCCCGTAGGTCATCGGCGACCAGGGTGAGCTGCTCCAGCAGCGCCGCCGGGCCGAGCGCCTCGGCCAACGGCACCTCCGCCTTCATCGACAGCTTCCGCTCCGACTTGGCCCGGCGCACCTGGCTCAACGCGTCACCGGCGAGCCGCAGCAGCGCCGGCTCCCCCGACCCCTCGATCGTCCGGGCCACCTCGTGGGTGGTGGGCCAGGGTGCCCGGTGCACCGAGCCGTACCGCCACCACGACCAGACCTCCTCGGTCACGTACGGCAGCACCGGGGCGAACAACCGCAGCTGCACCGACAGCGCCGAGGCCAACGCCGCCCGTGCCGAGTCGGCCGCCGCGCCGGTGCCGTAGGCGCGCTCCTTGACCAGCTCGATGTAGTCGTCGCAGAACCGCCAGAAGAACGCCTCGGTCACCTGCAACGCCGCCGTGTGGTCGTACGAGTCGAAGGCGGCACCCGCGGCGGTGACCACGGTGGCCAGCTCGGCGAGCATGGCCCGGTCCAGTGGTGTGGTCGCCGGGGCGCGCAGGGCGTCCGCCGCGCCCAGCCCGAGCGCGAACTTGGACGCGTTGAGCAGCTTGGTGGCCAGTCGCCGGCCCACCTTGATCTGCGCCGGGTCGAACGCCAGGTCCATGCCGGGCTTGCCGCTGGCCGCCCAGTAGCGCACCGCGTCCGAGCCGTGCTGCTCCAACAGGGCCAGCGGGGTCACCACGTTTCCCTTGGACTTCGCCATCTTCTTGCGGTCGGGGTCGAGGATCCAGCCCGAGAGCACGGTGTCCCGCCAGGGCAGCACCCCGTGTTCGAAGTGGGAACGGACCACGCTGTCGAAGAGCCAGGTCCGGATGATCTCCTGCCCCTGCGGGCGGAGGTCCATCGGGAAGACCCTGGCGAACAGGTCCGGGTCGGTCTCCCAGCCACCGACGATCTGCGGGGTCAGCGACGACGTGGCCCAGGTGTCCAGCACGTCCGGGTCGCCGATGAAACCGCCCGGCTGGCCGCGCTGAGACTCGTCGTACCCCGGCGCCGGATCGCTGGATGGATCGACCGGCAGCGCGGACTCGTCCGGCGTGAGAGGGTGGGACCAGTCCGGCTCGCCAGCGTCGTCGAGCCGGTACCACACCGGCACCGGCACCCCGAAGAAGCGTTGACGGCTGACCAGCCAGTCCCCGTTGAGGCCGCCCACCCAGTTGTCGTAGCGGTGTTTCATGTGCGCCGGCACCCAGTGCAGCTCCTCGCCGCGACCCAACAGGGTGGCGCGCAGCGCCTCGTCCCGGCCGCCGTTGCGCAGATACCACTGTCGGGTCGAGACGATCTCCAGTGGCCGGTCACCGCGTTCGTAGAACTTGACCGGGTGCATGACCGGGCGCGGCTCGCCGATCAGGTCACCGGCGTCGGCCAGCATCCCGACGATCTCCCGGCGGGCACCGTTGACGGTCTGCCCGGCCAGCGCCGCGTACGGCTGCGGGGGCACCCCGTCCGGCGGCTCGGGGAGCAGTCGACCGTCCCGGCCGATCACCACCCGGGTGGCCAGCCCCAGCTCACGCCACCAGGTCACGTCGGTCAGGTCACCGAAGGTGCAGACCATCGCGATGCCGGTGCCCTTGCCGGGTTCGGCGAGGGGATGGGCGTACACCGGCACCTCGACGTCGAACAGCGGGCTGCGCACCGTGCCGCCCACCAGGTCGGCGTACCGCTCGTCGTCGGGGTGGCAGACCAGCGCCACGCAGGCCGGCAACAGCTCGGGCCGGGTGGTGTCGATGAGCACCGCACGCCCGTCGGCAGTGGCGAACCGCAGCCGGTGGTAGGCGCCGGGGCGCTCCCGGTCCTCCAGCTCCGCCTGGGCGACAGCGGTGGCGAAGCCGACGTCCCAGAGCGTCGGCGCCTCCGACTGGTACGCCTCGCCGCGGCGCAGG
The DNA here is from genome assembly GCF_040649675.1 of Micromonospora parva. Classification (NCBI taxonomy): domain Bacteria; kingdom Bacillati; phylum Actinomycetota; class Actinomycetes; order Micromonosporales; family Micromonosporaceae; genus Micromonospora; species Micromonospora parva. The sequence continues at coordinate 70,491 of NZ_JBEZFX010000014.1, forward strand.
TTGCGCAGGAACGCCCGTTGGCTGGTGGTCCGGGCGATCCGGCCGATCGTCGTGTACGTCAGGGACCAGTCCACCGAGAGCCCCAGCCGCCGCCACAGCGCCTCGAAGGCCTGCTCGTCGGTGACCGTCAGCCGTTCGCACAGCTCGATGAAGTTGCGCCGGGAGATCGGGGTGGGGTCGCGGCGGGCCGCGTCGTCGACCGGGGCCGCCGGTGGCCGCCACACCGGGTCGTACGGCAGCGCCGGGTCGGGTCGCACCCCGTACACGTTCTGCGCCCGACGCTCGGTGGGCAGGCCGTTGTCGTCCCAGCCCATCGGGTAGAAGACGGCCTTGCCGCGCATCCGCTGGTAGCGCGCCGAGGTGTCGGTGTGCGTGTACGAGAACACGTGCCCCATGTGCAGCTCGCCCGATACGGTCGGCGGCGGGGTGTCGATCGCGTACACGTCCTTGCGCTCCTTCGAGCGGTCGAACGCGTACGTGCCTTCCTCCTGCCAGCGGCGCGCCCAGCTCTCCTCGAGCCCGTCCAGGGTCGGACGCTCGGGAACGCCGGCGCGGGCCGTCCTCGCCGTGTCGGTCATCCTGCGATCGTAGGCATCCGCCGGGTGCGGGGCGACGTAGTTGCGGCCGAACACACCGGCCGGTGGGGAACGGCCACCACCGGGGCGGCCCGGCTAGATCAGCGAGTCGCGCCACTGGCGGTGCAGGGCGGCGTACCGGCCGCCGGCCTGGGCCAGCACGGCGGGTGGGCCGTCCTCGACGACCTTCCCGCCGTCGATGACGAGCACCCGGTCGGCGGTCTCCACCGTGGAGAGTCGGTGGGCGATCACCAGTGCGGTCCGGTCGCGCAGGATGGTGCCGAGTGCCCGCTGCACCAGACGTTCCGTCGGCACGTCCAGCGACGACGTCGCCTCGTCCAGGATGAGCACGCTCGGGTCGGCCAGGAACGCGCGGGCGAACGCGACGAGCTGCCGCTGCCCGGCGGAGAGCCGCCCGCCTCGTCGGTGCACCTGGGTGGCGTACCCGTCGGGTAGCGCGGCGATGAAGTCGTGCGCCCCGATCGCCCGCGCGGCGGCCTGCACGGCGGCGTCGTCGGCCCCCGGGCGACCGAACCGGATGTTCTCCGCGACGGTGCCGCTGAACAGGTGGTTCTCCTGCGTCACCAGCACCACCGCCCGGCGCAGGTCGGCGTCGCGTACGTCGCGCAGGTCGACCCCGTCCAACGTGACGGTGCCGGTGTCCGGGTCGTGGAACCGGGCGACCAGCTTGGCGATTGTCGACTTGCCCGCCCCGGTGGGCCCGATCAGCGCGACGGTCTGCCCGGCCGGCACCGTCAACTCCAGCCGGCGGAGGATCGGAGTGTCGGTCCGGTAGCCGAAGCTGACCGCCCGGAAGGTCAGCTCGCCACGGCCGGGCCCGGTCGGCAGTGGTGTGGGCCGGGCCGGTTCGGCGACGGCCGGTCGTTCGTCGAGCACCCCGGCCAGCTTCTCCAGGGCGGCGGTGGCCGACTGCAACGAGTTGTAGAACTGGCTCAGCTCCTGCATCGGCTCGAAGAAGCGGCGCAGGTAGAGCAGGAACGCGGCGAGCACACCGATCTCGGTCTGCCCGCCGAGCACCCGCCACCCGCCGTAGCAGAGCACCACGGCCACCGTGACGTTGCCGATCAGCTTGATCGCCGGCGAGTACGTGGCGATCAGCCGGAACGCGTGCAGGCTGGTCCGTCGGTAGTCGTCGCCGAGCGCCACGAAGATCCGTTGGTTGCGGGGTTCCCGGCGGAACGCCTGCACCGCCCGGATGCCCCGCATCGACTCGACGAAGTGCACGATGACCAGCGCGACAGCGTCCCGGGTCCGTCGGTACGCGCTGGCCGACGACCGGGCGAACCAGCGGGAGAGCGAGAACAGGAACGGAAACGCGAACAGCGTCACGCCCGCCAGCGGCAGGTCCAGCCAGAGCAGGATGGCGGCCACCGACAGGATCGAGAGCCCGGCCAGCACCAGGCTGTCGATCCCACCGTCGACCAGCTCGGCGATCGAGTCCAGGTCGCTGGTGAGCCGGGACACCATCCGGCCGGACGTGTACCGCTCGTGGAAGTCCACCGACAGCCGCAGGAAGTGCCCGAACACCTGTTTGCGCAGGTCGAGCAGGACGGCCTGGCCGATCCGGGCGGACAGGGCGAGGAAGCCGCGGCGGGCCGCGTACTCGGTCACCGAGGCCACCGCGAATGCCCCGGCGACGGCGATCAGCAGCCCGGGGTCGCCGGCGCGCAACGGTGGGATGGCCCGGTCGATGCCGATCATGACCAGGTACGGGCCGGCCATCGCGGCGGCGTTCTGGACCAGCAGCAGGGCGACCGCCGCGGCGAGCCGCTTCCGGTGCCCGCGCAGCAGGTCGCCCAGCAGGCTGCGGCTGAGCCGGCGCAGCCGGGCCACCGCCTCGGGGCTGGTGTCCTCCGCTCGACTGCGGTCGGCCTCCGGGTCGGTGGCGGTTCCGCGCCAGCGGGTGAGCTCGGGCTCCTCCTCCGGAGGTGGGTCGGCCTGCCTGGGCACGCTCACGAACGCACCAGTCCCCACCCGTCCGAAGGGGACGGGCTGGGCCCGCCGGCCCCGGCCGGTGGGGGATGCCCGGCGGGCGGCTCGGCGGCGAGCAGCGCCCGGTACGCCGGGACGGTGGCCAGCAGGTCGGAGTGTGTGCCGGTCGCGGTGATCCGCCCGTCCTCCAACAGGGCGACCCGGTCGGCCAGCGCGATCGTCGACGGCCGGTGCACCACCAGCAGCGCGGTGCTGTCGCGCAGGACCCGGCGAAGCGCCGCCTCGACCAGGGCTTCCGTGTGCACGTCGAGGGCGGAGAGCGGGTCGTCCAGCACCAGCACCGCCGGTCGGCCGAGCACGGCCCGCGCCAACGCGAGCCGTTGCCGTTGCCCGCCGGAGAGGGACAACCCCTGCTCGCCCACCCGGGTGGCCAACCCCCAGGGCAGGTCGTACGCGAAGTCGGCCTGGGCCAGCGCGAGGGCCGCGCGGACCTCGTCGTCGCCGGCGTCCGGGCGACCCAGGGTGAGGTTCTCGCGCACCGACATGGAGAAGAGCGTGGGTTCCTCGAACGCCACCCCGACCAGCCGGCGCAGCGAGGCCAGCCGCAGGTCGCGCAGGTCGTGGCCGTCCACTGTGATCCGCCCGGCGGTCACCTCGTGTAGCCGGGGCACCAGGGAGAGCAGTGTGCTCTTGCCGCTGCCGGTGGCGCCGACCAGGGCCAGTGTCTCGCCCGGCTCGATGCTCAGGTCGATCTCACGCAGCACCGGCGTGCTGGCACCCGGATAGCTGAACGCGACGCGCTCGAAGCGCAGCCGGCCGCGCACCGCGTCGCGGGGCAGAGCGACAGCGCCGGGAGAATCCACGATCTCCGGTGGGGTGTCCAGCACCTCCTGGATCCGGTCGGCGGCGGTGGCCGCCTCCTGACCGTTGGCGATGATCCAACCCAGTGACTGCACCGGCCAGATGAGCATCAGTTGCAGGCTGACGAACGCGACCAGCTCGCCGATGGTGAGCGCCCCGTGCGCGGCGGCGGCCGCCCCCGCCGCCAGCACCACGCCCAGTGTCACGTTGGGCACCAGGTCGAGCAGCGCCGAGGTGTTGGCCAGCAGCCGCCCCTTGCCGACCCCGGTGTCGTGCAGCCGCCGGGCCGCGCCGGCGAAGCGGGCGGCCAGTTCGGGCCCCCGCCCGTACGCCTTCATGGTGCGCAGACCCTGTGCGGTCTCCTCGACCAGGGTCGCCACGTCGCCCTGCAGGTCCTGCATCCGGCGGGACGCGGCGTGGTAGTGCCGCCCGAACCGGCGACTGATCAGCAGCAGCGGCACCGCGCTGGCCGCTACCAGCACCCCGAGCACCGGATGCAGGTTGATCAGCAGCAGCACCACGACCACGTACGTGGTCAGGTTGAGCACCAGGAAGAACACGCCGAAGGAGAGGAACCGGCGGATCACCGACAGGTCGCTGGTGATCCGGGAGAGCAGCTGGCCGGACTGCCAGCGGTCGTGGAAGCTCGTCGGCAGCCGTTGCAGGTGGGCGTAGACGTCGGCGCGCAGCGCCGCCTCCATGCCCACCGCCGAGGATGACTGCACCCACCGGCGGATGAAGATGAGCACCGCCTCGACGACACCCAGCAGCAGCGCCAGGCCGCCGAGCTGGAGCAGCCCGGCCGGTTCGTGTCGGGCCACCGGCCCGTCCACGACCCGCTGCACGACCAGCGGTACGGCGATCCCGGCGGCGGTGCCGGCGAGCCCCGCGACGAGCAGCCAGGCGAACTCGGCGGCGTACGGGCGCAGGTAGCGGCGTAGCCGCCAGAGGTTGTGCGCGGGGCGGGTTCCCGCGGCGGCCCGGGTGGCCGGGTCGCCGTCGCTCTCCACAGGCACTACCAGACGGTAGCGTCTAACAGGTGTCGATGCTTCTGTCAGCTTGCCGTCAAGCGGCGCTCATGACCGAGAAGCCACTTCTTCACCTCCAGCCCCCAGCGGTAACCGCCGAGCGTGCCGTCGGTGCGAAGAACCCGGTGGCACGGCACGAAGAGGGCTGCCGCGTTCCGGGCGCAGGCCGCCGCGGCGGCCCGCACCGCCGGTGGCCGACCGGCCAGCGCGGCGTACCCGGTGTAGGTGACCGGGGTGCCGGGCGGCACCTCGCGCAGCACCTGCCAGGCGTGCGCCATGAACTCGCCGCCGGTGCGTTGCTGGACCGGCACCGCGTCGATGGCGGCGAGGTCACCGTCCAGGTAGGAGGTGACCGCCGCGCTGACCGGCCCGAGGTCGGTGCGCTCCCGCAGCGGTGCCCGCAGGGTCGGGTGGACCAGGGGCAGCAGTGCCGCCGGGTCCGGGGTGAAGCCGGCCGCCCGTACGGCACCGTCGGGGCCGGCGAGGATGCTCAGTGGACCGGCCGGTGTGCGCAGTACGGTGCTGTCGATGGTCATGCCGTTCTCCAGAGTCTGATCGTGGCGTAGGACCGCCAGGGACGCCATCGCTGGGCGTGCCGGTCGAGGGTTGTCGGGGTGTCGGGCAGGCCGAGCGCGGCGGCACCGCGCCGGACCGCGAGGTCGGAGCTGAGCAGGATGTCCGGGTCGCCGAAGGCGCGCATGGCCAGGTAGTTGGCGGTCCACGGGCCGATGCCCGGGAGCGCGAGCAGCCCTCGGACGGCCTCCCCCCGATCCACCCCGGGGGCGAGGTCGACAGACCCGTCCACCACGGCCCGGGCCAACCCCCGCAAGGACTCCCGCCGCCCCACCGGCATTCCGAACGCCGAATCCGGCAGCGACAAGAGCTCCTCCGCCCCCAAGAACCCCCGCAGCCCACCCCGTTGATCATGAGGTTGACCTGGGGTTTGATCTTCATCGACCTCGTCAACTTCATGATCAACGCGGTGGGAGAGGAGGCGGGTGAGGGTGGTTCTTGCCGAGGTGATCGAGACCTGCTGGTTGATGATGGCGCGGACGGCCACCTCGAAGCCGTCGACCGACCGGGGAACGCGGATGCCGGGTTCAGCGGCGACCGCCGGGGCCAGCGCCGGGTCGGCGGCCAGCGTGGCGTCGATGGCCACCGGGTCCGCGTCCAGGTCGAGCAGCCGGCGGCAGCGGGCCACAGCGGGCGCCAGGTCGCGCAGGTCGGTCAGCCGCAACGTCGCCGCCACGTGCCCGTCCGCCGGGGTCAGGGCCACCTGGCCGGTGCCGTGTGGCAACCGCAGACCCCGGTGGTACGTCCCGTCGCGGACCTCCTCCACACCGGGCAACGCCCGCACCGCGAGGAAGTCCAGCAGCGCCCGGGCGTGCAGCGGCGGGCGGTACGCCAGCCGGAGCGTGATCGTCCCCGCCCCGACCGCCGTCCGCTGGCGACCACGGGCCGTGCGCAGGTCGGACGGGGCGCTCGCGTACACCTCGCGGAGCGTGTCGTTGAACTGCCGCACGCTGCCGAAGCCCGCGGCGAACGCGATCTCGGCCATCCCGAGGTCGGTCGTCTCGATGAGGATCCGGGCGGTCTGGGCCCGCTGCGCCCGGGCCAGCGCGAGCGGCCCGGCGCCCATCTCGGCGCTGAGCATCCGGTGCAGGTGCCGCTCGGTGTACCCCAGCCGGGAGGCCAGCCCCGGCACGCCGTCCCGGTCGATCACCCCGTCCGCGATCAACCGCATCGCCCGGCCGACCACGTCGGCGCGGACGTCCCACTGCGGTGAGCCGGGCGCGGCGTCCGGCCGGCAGCGGCGGCAGGCGCGCAGCCCGGCGCCCTGCGCCGCCGCGGCGGACGGGAAGAACCGGACGTTCTTCCGCTTGGGCGTGATCGCCGGGCAGGACGGCCGGCAGTAGATGCCGGTGGACGTCACACCGGTGTAGAACCAGCCGTCGAACCGCTGGTCACGGCTGTCCACGGCCCGGTAACACCGCTCGAAGTCCAGCTCCATGTCACCGATGATGCCCCGCTCGACCGGTCATCGGCTGGCGGGAATCGGACCTGGGCGTGCCGGTGCGAAGCGACCCGGTCAACGGGGGCGTCGACGACGCCGGTGTGGTTGACCAGACCCGCTGGGCTGGGCGGCGCGGTTGGGCTGGGCGGTGCGGTTGGGCTGGCCGGTCAGCAGGGCCGGTCGGAACACGCCGTCCGGGTCGTACCGCTTCCACAGCCGCCGGACCCGGGCTCCGGTCTCGCCCGGGTAGATCCGGGCGAACGCGGCCGGGTCCGGCCGGCTCTCGAAATTGACGTACGCACCGTCGGCCCGCGCTCCGACCGCCCGCCAGGCGGCGTTCAACGCGGCGTCGGCCTGCGGCGGAAACACCGACGCCACGATCAGGGTGTCCTGGTGGCGATGCGGGTACGCGGTCGCGTCGGGGGCGACGTCGTTGACCGCCCCGCCCAACGAGCGGAGTTGGACCACGGCCCGGCCCGGCCCGGTCACCGCTCGCGTCACGGCCCGCGCCCCGGCGTCGTCCAGCGCGGCAAACAGCCCGTTGGTGGTGGTGCCACGCTGCTGCCCGACGTTGGGGTTGAGGTGCGCGGTCGGCACCAGCGTCGGGTAGGGCAACAGGTCGGTCCGGTGTTCGAGCACCTTGCCGATGGCGAGCAGCGGCTCCACCGCCGGTCGGGCCCGACGCAGGCTCTCGGCGGCGACCACGGCGGTGATGGACATGAGCACCGATCGGCCCTCCGCGAACACCACAGCGGCGGCGGACAACTCCCGGGGCGCCTGCGCGAGATAGCTCGTCCACTCCCGGACCGTGCGACCGTCCGGATGCGCCTCGACGACCAGCTGCGCGACACCGACGTTGCGCTGCTCGGCCGCCTCGATCTCGAAGGCCACCACGATCCCCGCGCCGGCTCCGGCCCCGCGGACCAGCCAGAACAGCTCCGGCTCGTGGTCGGCGTCCGCGCGCACCAGCGTCCCGTCCGCCAGCACCACCTCGACGGCGCGGACCCGGTCGACGGTCAGGCCGTGCGCGCGGACCAGCCAGCCGACACCACCGCCGGTGGCCAGGCCGCCGACCCCGACGCCGCCGTAGTCACCCGAACTGATCACCAGGCCGTACGGGGCCAACGCCTTCGCGACGTTCGCCCAGCGGGCACCGGCCTCGACCCGGACCAGCCCGGCCCGCTCGTCGATCACCTGAACCCGGTTGAGCATGGACAGGTCGATGACCATCCCACCGTTGTTCGACGAGGCCCCGGACAGGCCGTGCCCGCCGCTGCGGACCGCGATGGGCAGCCGCTGCTCGCGGGCGTAGCGGAGCGCGTCGACCACCTGGGCGGTGGTCTTCGGCAGCAGGACGGCGGCCGGCGACGCCGACCTGGTGTACGTCGAGCGCAGGTTGGCGTACCGGCGGTCGCCGGGCGTGACGATCTGCCCTCGGAGGGAGTCGGGCACCCGGGCCATGGCGGTGCTCATCGGTGCCCCCGCGGCGCGCGCCTCGGGTGTCCGGGATCGGTCATGGCCCAAGGATGAGCGGGCACGTCGGCGTCGACAAATCTGGTGCGCCGGTGCCCGCTGGTCGCCGCGCCGCACGACGCTCGCCGGTGCGGGGGAGTGGCGCGCGAAGGTGACCGGAATCTCCGACCGGCCGGCTCCCGCCTCCGGCGGTGACGGTGAGACGGCCGGTCCGGCCGGCGTGCGGTGACCGCCGACCGGACCGGTGGTGCTCAGGACAACGGGCTCGGCGAAGCCGTCGGCCGGCCCGGCACACCGGGCGGGCCCGCCGAGCTCGACGGGCTCGGTGAGACGGTCGGTCCGCCCGGCTTGCCCGGCACGCCCGGCGGCGTCAACGGGGTCGGCGACACAGTCGGCCGGCCGGGGACGCCGGGCGGACCCACCGGGCTGGCCAGTCCGCCACCGGGGCTGGGCTCGACCGTCGGCACCGCGGTGGGCGCGGACGGGATGGGTGCCGACGGGCTGGGTACGGCCGCCGGGCCGGCCGGGCTGGGCACGGCCGGGGGCGGTTCGTCCGAGCCGGTCGCGGCCACTGCGAGCGGAGTGGCGATCAGGATCGCCGCCAGGGTGCTCACCGCCCCCACCGTCACCGTGGCGCGGCGTCGGTTGCGCACCCGCCGTTCCGCTCGGCTCAACTGGTCATGCACGATCGGTGCCTCCTCGGCCAGGTCGGTGAGGGTGGAGCGGATGAGGTGCTCGAAGGGGTCCGTCATCGCCGTACCTCCAGCATGTCGACGTCGGGCAGTAGTTCCCGCAGTCGCTGCACCGCTCGATGGGTACGGCTGCGCACGGTGCCCACCGAGCAGCCGAGCAACTCGGCCACCCGGGCTTCGGGCAGGTCCTCGTAGTAGCGCAGGACCACCACCGCCCGCTGTGTCGGTGGCAGGTGACGCAGCGCGGCACGCATCGCCAACCGCACGTCGGAGCCGCCGCTGGGGTCACCGCCGACCGGTTCGTCCGCCGGGTTGAGCGGGGTCTCCCGCCGCCGTCGAAACCGCCGCCACCAGCTGATCTGCTCGCGGTACATCACCACCCGCAGATAGCCCTCCGGATCGGCGTGTCGAATGCTGTCCCACTTGGGGATGGCCCGCGCCAACGCCGACTGGAACAGGTCCTCGGCGGCGTTGCGGTCCCCCGTCAACAGGTACGCGACCCGCATCAGCGCCGGAGTACGGCTGCCGACGAACTCGGCCAGCCGCGCGCGCTCGTCCTCGTCCACCCACCACCCCGTTTCGTTGTCACAGATACAGACGTCCCAGGTCATCGTCGCTATCCACGATCGGTGGGGTTTTTCGGCCCGAAAGTGTCGGTCGCGCCGGGTAGCGTCCGGCCACCAACTGAAGAAGGGGTGCGGCGAATGACGAGCGTGGCGGGTTGGACGACGGCGTCGACACCGGGTGCGTTCCCCCCGCTGCCCCGCGCGGTGGCGCAGTCCTTCTACCGCCGGATGCGGGCCGTCGCGCCGGCCGCCGTCGGCGCCATCGAACGGGACCGGACGGGCGATCCCGAGCAGCGCTTCCCCGACACCGCCTGCGGCCGGTTGGTGGGCTCGCTGGACGACGCCGGCCTGCGGGCGCTCGGGATGTGGACGCACCACTGGTGCATGCGTTTCTACGACGACGACACGACTGTTGGTCGGCGGTTGATCCGTGAGCTCGCCGCCCGGCCGGGGCTGGGCTGGACGGCCGACGAGGTGCGGTGGATGCTGCGCGAGTCGGCTTCGGCCGGACCGGCCGCCGCCGACCGGTTCACCCTGCCCCGGGCCGCCGCAGGGCAACTGCCGCCGGCCGACCGTCCCGCCCTGGGGCTGTGGCCCGACGTCGAGGTGCCCCGGCAACGGCGTCCCGACCAGTCTGGTTGATCATGGAAGTTGGCGGGGGCTGCGACTGTCGGACACCCCGCCACCACCATGATCGCCACGGGTGGAGGTCGGGCCCCGCGCCGGAACGCAACGGGCGGGAGGCCGGCTGCGGCAGGATGGACGCCGCACCGCCCGCAACGGAAGGACGCCCCGATGCCCGCCAGCGAACCGACCATCATCGCCACCAGCATGGGCTTCCTCCGGGGCGACCGTGGGCCCTACGACCTGCGCCCCGGCCCGGTCTTCGAGCTGGCGGCCGAGCTGGCTGAGGCCGGTTCGCGGCCGCGAATCTGCTACCTCGGGCAAGCCGTCGGTGACCAGCCCACCTCGCTGACCGGGGTCTACGGCGCGTTCGCCGGCACCCGGTTCGAGCCGTCACACCTCGCGCTGTTCCCGATGCCGAACGTCGAGGACGTCCGCGCCCATCTGCTCGCCCAGGACGTGATCTGGGTCGGTGGCGGCAGCGTCGCCAACCTGGTCGCGGTGTGGCGGGTGCACGGGCTCGACGAGATCCTGCACGAGTGCTGGCAGGCCGGTGTGGTGCTGGCCGGTGTCTCCGCCGGCTCGATCTGCTGGCACGTCGGCGGTGCCACCGACAGTTTCGGGCCGCGGCTGCGCGGCTTCACCGACGGCCTGGCCTGGTTGCCGTACGGCAACGGGGTGCACTACGACAGTGAGGGCCAGCGCCGCCCGCTCATGCACGAGCTGGTCGGCGACGGCACGCTCCCCACGAGTCACTGCACCGACGACGGCGTCGGCCTGGTCTACCGGGGCACCCGGCTGGTCGAGGCAATCGCGGACCGCGAGGGCGTCTCGGCGTACGAGGTCAGCCGGGGCGTGGACGGCAGCGTCCGGGAGGCGGTCATCGCCCCTCGCCTGCTCGGCTGAGCGTCACGCCTCGCTGAGCGTTACGCCTGCTCGGTCGGTCAGGGCGTCACGCCTGCTCGGCCGGGGGTGACGCCTCTTCGGCGGGCTGCCGGCGGCGGAGCACCGCGTCGAAGACCTGGGCCAGCTCGGCGGCGTCCTCACCGGCGTGGTGCGTGTGCGACACGTCGTGCAGGCCCAGCTCGTGCTTGATCGTGCCTTTGCGGGTCTGGACCCATTCGCTGCCGGTCAACCCCATCCAGTAGCTGCGCAGATCGACGCCGGAGCCGGTCGCGCCGAACGGGCTGTGCCCGACGAAGCGGACGAAGTACCAGTGCACGAACATGCCGTCCCAGACGGCCGGGGCGGCCAGGAAGACCGGACGGCCGACCCGCCGCAGCCCGTTGACCCAGGCCGCGGCGGCGGACATCGCCTCCTGCGCGGTGGGCGCTTCCCGCAGCAGACGGTCCCGGTCCAGGCCGGAGACGGCCAGCGCCGCCGGGACGAACTCGTCGGAGATGGGACGCAGCTCGGTGTAGAAGGTCAGGTCCGGGCGGCCGGCCACGGCCATGCCCAGCGAGATCATGCTGTACGGCCCGGGGATCGGCCCGTCCGCCTCCACATCGACGGCGATGTACAGCTCAGGCAACGTCGAGGTCATCTCACCTCCATCGGTGGAAGATCGAACCGGCAGGGTAGCAACGCCAACCGGGGCCCGGCGGGCCCGACGATCGACCACCTGCCGACCGCCGAATCGGAGCCGCCTGGACCGGCCCGGCCGGGACCGGCGTAAGCTGGCCCGTCGTGAGTCTCACCATCGGCATCGTCGGCCTGCCCAACGTCGGCAAGAGCACGCTTTTCAACGCGTTGACCAAGAACGACGTGCTGGCGGCGAACTACCCGTTCGCCACCATCGAGCCCAACGTCGGCGTGGTCGGGCTCCCCGACGAGCGGCTGGGCAAGCTGGCCGAGATCTTCTCCTCGCAGAAGGTGCTGCCGGCGCCGGTGTCGTTCGTCGACATCGCCGGCCTGGTCCGTGGCGCGTCGAAGGGGCAGGGCCGGGGCAACGCCTTCCTGGCCAACATCCGGGACGCCTCGGCGATCTGCCAGGTCGTCCGGGCCTTCTCCGACCCGAACGTGGTGCACGTCGACGGCAAGGTCTCCCCGGCCGACGACATCGAGACGATCAACACCGAGCTGATCCTCGCCGACCTGCAGACCCTGGACAAGGCGCTGCCCCGGTTGGAGAAGGAGGCCAAGCTCCGCAAGGACCGGGCCGCCGCCGTCGCCGCCGCGAAGGCCGCGATCGAGGTGCTCGACGGTGGCACCACCCTGTACTCCGGGGCCGCCGCCGCGAAGATCGAGCTGGAGCACCTGCGCGAGCTGCACCTGCTCACCACCAAGCCCTTCCTGTACGTCTTCAACGTCGACGAGGCCGAGTTGGCCAACGAGACGTTCCTCGACGAGCTGCGCGCCCTGGTCGCCCCCGCCGAGGCCATCTTCATGGACGCCAAGATCGAGTCCGAGCTGGTGGACCTGCCCGAGGAGGAGGCCCGCGAACTGCTGGAGTCGATCGGGCAGAACGAGCCCGGCCTCAACCAACTGGTCCGGGTGGGCTTCCGCACCCTCGGCCTCCAGACGTACCTCACGGCCGGCCCGAAGGAGGCGCGCGCCTGGACCGTCCCGATCGGCGCCACCGCGCCGGAGGCCGCGGGCGTCATCCACAGCGACTTCCAGCGCGGCTTCATCAAGGCCGAGGTGGTCTCGTACCAGGACCTGGTCGAACACGGTTCGATGGCGGCGGCCAAGGCGGCGGGCAAGGTCCGCATCGAGGGCAAGGAGTACGTCATGCAGGACGGCGACGTGGTGGAGTTCCGCTTCAACGTCTGAATCAGGCCTGTTCCCGCAGGTCAGGCGATTGAGTCGCTGCCGTGGGGCACGTCGGGGGCACAACCCCACGCGTCATCGACGGCGCGGCGGGTGCGTTCTTCCGAGTCCGGCATCAGGTGGCCGTACGTCGACAGGACCAGGGTCGCGTTCTCGTGCCCCAGCCGCTCGGCGACCACGATGACGGACTCGCCCTGCATCGGCAGTACCGAGGCGTAGTGGTGCCGCAGGTCGTGGCTCGTGGTGCCCTTCTGTAGCCCGGCCCGCTCGACGGCTGCTGAGAAGATCAGCGAGCCGTAGTAGTCGTGCCGGTACGGCCCGCCGTAGCGGGTGGTGAAGATGGCGCCGTCGGCAGCCGGCGGGAACTGTGCCGAGTGCTCGCTGATGGCGGTCGCCACGACCTGGGGGAGTGGGACGGTTCGGCGCGAGCGGCGGGTTTTCGGCTCGGTACGCACCTTGGACTGCGGCGCGAACTGCCATTCGATCCGAACGGTCCGGGCCGTGTGGTCGACGTCTTGGACTCGCAACGCGAGCAGCTCGCCGAGGCGCAGCCCGAGGCCGGCTTGCACGATCACCATGGCCCGGTTGCGAGCGGGCATTGCAGCGGCCAGGGCGCGCACCTGGTCGACGGTGAGCGGCACGATGCGTTCCCGGTGGGCTGACGGCAGGCTAACTCTGACCACGGGAGAACGGCCGACAAGCCGATCCAGCACCGCAGCCGCGTAGATCGACCGCAGCAGGCCAACCAGGTTCCGCAGGGTCGATGGTGCGAGCACCTTGGATCGGTCAGCCGCCCATGCCTGGACCTCGGAGGGCACGACGGCCGCCAGTCGACGGGAGCCGAGCGGAGTGCCGGCGATGTGCGTTTCGACTAGCCCGGACACCCGTCGGGCAGTCGTTGGCCGGTGGGCGCGGGCAGCGGCCCGGCGTCGGGCGTACTCGATGACGGTCGTCTTGTCGGACGGGTCGACGTACTGGCCGCGCAGGATGTCGCCTTCGACCTGAGCGAGGAATCGGTCAGCGTCGCCCTTTCGGGTAAAGGAGCGTTTCCGCTGCCGGCGAGCGTCGTCCCGCCAGCGAGCAAGGCAGGTGACCTTACCGTCGCGGATGCGCTTCTCGACGCTACCCATGTCAGGCCGCCTGTCCGGCGAGCCAAGTCCTGACGTCGACCGGGTCGTACCGCAGGTGCCGACCGACTTCAAGGCGGCCCGCAACGGGCCGCACGCGCCGCCGCCTGGGCGCGTGTCCGTCGCTCCGCTGGCGCTCCGACTCCGGCCACGCAACACGCCCGGCGGCTGGCGCGGAAGCGGGTAGCCCAAGGGGCCGCCGCATGACGACTGGGCGGTTGACCGGGTAGTGGTGGGCCGGCAGCCGGCTGGGCCGCGCGGCGGGACCGCGCGGCGTAGGGGAGCGCCCGCCGGGCCGCATCGGCGAACTGGCGGTGGGTGGTGGGGTTGCGGTTACTGCGCCTCCGGCGGGGGCGCTCTGGCTCCAGGATGGCCGGGGCTGCGTCGGCGGGTCACGGTCCGTGGGTGGTTGCGGTAGGCCATCCCGCCTGCCATCGACCCGGGCAAGCCGAGCAAACCGCCGCCCGACCCGCCAGCGTCCGAACATGCGTCAAGGTCCGCTTGACATGGCGGGCCGGGCGGCGGCCCGCTCCCTCGGAGGGCGGGTCGACGGCAGACTGGACGGCGCATTAATTGCGGAATATCGGAGGCGTTTTCCCATATGCATTAGTGCGTAAGGTAGAACAGCTCCCAATTCCCGGGAATCGTAGCGGTGCCCCGCAGTGGGAACCCTGCCACGTTCAGCCTTGCACTCACGAACTCATCGTTGCTGGGGATAACTAAATTGTAGCCGCCATCTTTCGGGCGGAAACGAAACACCTCCCAAGCTCCAATGCTGTCAGCAGTTGCCCGCAGTGGGTGGCCCGCCTCATTCAACCTCGCGCTGACGAACTTGTAATTGATTTCCGATCGGATTGCGTATGTCCTAAAGCCCAATTGATCATAACCCCATGGCCATATGCAGAATCGCTCCCATGCGCCTGCCGACGGAGAATTGGCTCGTAAAGGGCTGCCGCTCTCGTTGTATCGAGCACTGACAAAGTTGTTGCCGCTGTAGGGGAACATGAACCAGCAGTCGTCGAGTGGATCATCTGCGGCCGCCGAGGTGGGGGCGCCATCCGGTTTCGCCGGCACTGCTGGCGCAAGCAAGGTGGGTTCCTGCCCGAATGCAGGAGTCCCCGCAGTCAGCATCGCAACAGCCGCAGTGGATGCGAGTATTAGGCGGGCAAATCTGCGCTTTAACAAAATTCTCCCCTCGATTGATTTACCCGCCAAGGACGCCGCGCATGCCTCTAACGCGCGTCTTTACGGGCCATCGTCGGGGAGAATATCAAGGGGAGCATCCTCGCGCCGTCCGACGCTCCATACCGGTGCTTTTCGGCGAATTAGGCAGAATTGCCGCTAGTCCCGAGGTGCTGCGGCACGTGCTGAGCCCTCGTCCGGCAGACGCGCCCCGGCCCGCGCACGAGAGGTAACCGACAACCAGGCTGAGTGACTAAATGGGTGACGATCACGGCGTACACGCGTGGACGGTGGCGGACGATGAAGGACGCCGATGCCAGCCCACGACGTGGGTTAGGGCAGGTTGATGAGTCCTGATCGTTGCCTGGGGGTCAAGGGGTCGGGGTTGACGTCCATAGGAGCATCGGAATGGCTAGCTGGCGCTGAGTCATTCTGAGGCGTAGGTGCCGTCCGAGAGACCGAGATCTTCTTGCATTGCTTTGTAGACGGTGAGGTAGTCGTTCACGCGGGCGAGGACTTTTTTGGGTTTCAGCTCACCTTCTTCAAGTACCTCTATCTGTTCCTCGATCACACCGTAAAGCATCCATATGGCCTTCATTACCTTTTTCGGCGCAATCAGCCTAAGTGAATTGCATGACCGTTCCCAGTTCGCCTCCAACTCTGCTAGTTCGCTGAGTTCGTCATCAGATGCACGACTGTTACGTCTTTTGACCTCCCGATAAACACGGTCGATGGCCTTCGTCAAGGTATGGTAGTCCGCGAGCGATGCGGCGTAGCCATCACGCCGATCCGCGAGCCAACGCGCACGATCTTCTCGCTCCCACTGGGCCGCACGCTCATCTCGTTCCCGAGTCCAGCGAACGTTCTCTGCTTCTCGCTCTCGCCGCCACCTGCGCTCATCCATCTTCCGGGACCAAAACTGGCTAAAGACCGTAGCCCCAAGAGTTCCGGCCACGCCGACGATTGCAACCGCCAGTGGCACCCAGAGGGGTGTGGATGTAGTCATTCGAGCATCTTCCCATCGATGGCCACGACAGCGGACCCAGCGATCTCCGGCGGGCACAACGATCGGATTGTCGACACTAACCGGGTGACGATCGGGTTGACCGCGACAGACGGTCTGGATTCCACTACCCGGTCTGACACCTAGACAGAAGATCATCTGGCACAGAATCGACACAGCTGACAGCGAGAACGTGTGCGAGATGTCGAGAGATGCCGAGGGCTGTCGGCCAGGTCATCGCACCGGTACGTCCGCCTTGGCCGGCTTCTTGGTCACGTCTCGGGTTAGGGGTTCAAGCCCCTTGCGGCGCGTCATCGCTATGGCCTGCGCCCCGCTCGTATAGTAGGCCGATGCTCGTGGGATCGACCACAGACTCGGGCGAAGGTGCTGCGGCCTGGATTAGCGCCATCGGCCAGGCGCTGGGAGCCCTTGCTACCGCTGCTGCCATCGTTGTGGCGCTCTACCTGGCTGGCAAAGAAGGTAGAGACCGCAAGAATGGAGACTTCAGGCGGTCCTTGGCTCAGGCGAAGTTGGTGCGTGTTGGTGGCCCCGGGTCTGTGTCACCTGAAGAACGTTTCGGGCAGAATGAGTACAGGATTGAATTTAAGGTTGAGAACCACAGTGATCGACCGATACTAGACCTCTACGTCGAAGTATGGACGGTACCGACAAAGCTCACAGAACAGCCAAGCATGGCCGGGCATTCAGACGTATGGAAGCCGGAGCAAGCGGAGTCCCTGCGCCTGAACGCGGGTGAACAAGAGCCATCAGTGGTGGCATGGCGGGTGCGGTGGACGGACGCCGATGGCCAGCAATGGTGTGTTGACAAGGTGAGAGCTGATCCCTACCCCTATGTAAGCGAACCTCCTCGTCCTTATTGACCTGCAAGCCGCGTCCTTGTCTCGGGCCCGCCCTTGGGTGGCGACCTGATCCCCTCGCGGTCGGTTGCTGGGTGTCGGCAGCTAGGCCACGCCGCGCCCGGCCGTGGGGCACGCCGGGGCCACAAGACACCGTGAAACGTCGTTAAACAGCGAGCAAGCATGGCAGCTTGAGACGCCTTGGGAGCAGGTGTCCGAAGATATCGCCGCTGGTAGCGCAGCAGCGGCCTTTAGTTCCGCTTCAACGTCTGACATGCATGATCGACTCGGCTTCATTGATGTCGCGGTGTCCCTCCGACCTCGATAGCGCGGTATTCAGGAAGGCGAGTGGATCATGATCAACCTGACCGGGATGCCGAGCACGTAGACGGGCTGGCGGGACGCCCCACCGGCTCCGCAGGATCTGCACGCCGGCCACGGGGCAGTCGATGCCCACGAGCGGCGGTAGGTTGACCGCATGGCCGAACAGCTGCTGCGATCGTCGTTCGGCGCGGCCGCTGCCGCGTACGCCGAGCACCGCCCGGACTACGCGCAGGCCGCGGTGCGGTGGGCGCTGGAGCCCGCGCCCGGCCTGCGTGTGCTCGACCTGGGCGCCGGCACCGGCAAGTTGTCGGCGACGCTGATCGCGGTGGGCGCGGACGTCGTCGCGGTCGAGCCCGACCCGGCGATGCTTGCCGAGCTACGCCGTGCGCTGCCGGCCGTCCGTGCCCTGCCGGGTAGCGCGGAGGCGATCCCGTTGCCGGACGCGTCCGTCGACGCCGTGCTGGCCGGCAACGCCCTGCACTGGTTCGACATGACCGTCGCCGGGGCGGAAGTCGCCAGAGTCCTCGCACCGGGCGGTGTCCTGGCCGGTCTGTGGAACATCATGGACGACCGGATCGACTGGGTTGCCGGGCTCGAACGCGTCAGCGGGAGTGCCGCCATCGGCCCGCGTGACACGTTGAGTAGTTGGCGCGCGGCGACGGCGGACATGGTCGTTGCGCGCACCGGCCTGATCGCCCGGTTCGGGTCGGCGGAGCAGGTCGAGTTCCCGCACGGTCAGCGGCGTACCGCCGACTCGCTCGTCGCGACGCTCGCGACGCGGGCCGGGATGCTGGTGATGCCGGGCGCGGAACGAGCGGCCACACTCGACCGGGTCCGCGCCTTCCTCGGGAGTCGACCGGAGACCGCCAACGGTGAGTTCACAGTGCCCATGCTGACCGGCGTGCTGCGCGCCCGGCGACGCTGACAGCCGGCGAACCGGCGAGCAGATATCGGGACGGGGGCGTTGAAAGCTGTGCTGGCAGGCACCGACGTGGCGCTGGTGGGCCTGTTCTCGGCGAAGGACAAGGAGTTCGAAAGCAAGCTCGACCTGCTGGCCGGCTTGGTGGAAGCCCGTGGTGGCCGGGTCGTGAGCCGGCACGTGCAGCGGCGGGGTGTCTCATCCGGCGGCGCGGACAAGATGGGCGACCCGTTCTCGCGGCGGACGTTGCTCAGCCCCGGTAGGGCCCGCGACGTAGCCGACGCGTGCCAGCAGTTCGGGGTTGGCGTTGCGGTCTTCGTGAACCCGTTGACCGACCACCAGCGGGCCGTCCTCACGGACATGTTCGGCTGCCTCGTCCTGAGCGGCGAGGACCTCTGACAGGTCAGGGACGGAGAGCCTTCTCGTCAGGAACGCGTCCTACTGCTCGGCCCAGGCACCCAGCTCGTTGCCGCTGGGGTCGGTGAAGTGGAACCGCCGGCCACCGGGGAACTCGTACGGCCCGTTCACCACCTGGCCGCCGGCTTCCTTGACGGCCTGCACCGACCGGTCCAGGTCGGTGGAGTAGAGCAGCACGAGTGGGCCGCCCGCCCGCACTTCCGCGTCCAGCCGGAGACCGCCCACCTCGGGTGCGTCGTCGCCGTGTGGACTGCGGATGCCGGCGTACTCCGGCCCGTAGTCGGTGAACTGCCAGCCGAACGCGTCGGCGTAGAAGCGCTTGGCCACGGCGAGGTCGGTCACCGTGAGCTCGATGTAGTCGATGGCGTGGTGGCGGTGCGGCGACGGCTCAGACATGCCCGGCATTGTGCATCCCGGGTACGACGGATTCCGCGACATGCAACGAAAGGTTGCGCGACGGCGTTCGGCTGTCGTAGGTTGAGTGCAACCAAAGGTTGCGAAAGGTGGTGGGTATGGAACAGGGAACGATCGAACGCGACATCCACGTCAACGCGTCCCCCGAGGTGGTCTTCGAGGTGGTCAGCCAGCCCGAGCACATGCGGGAGTGGTGGCCAGACGACGCGCGGTTCGAGTCGGTCGCCGGTGCGCCCGGCGAACTGGTGTGGCGCGACGCCGACACCGGCGAGACGACGACCGTCGCGTTCGCCGTGGTCGAGGTCGACCCGCCGAAGCGGTTCTCCTTCCGGTGGTGCTTCACCGAGCCGGACCGCGGCGGGCAGGCGCTGCTCGTCACCTTCGACCTGATCCCCAACGGCACGGGGACGCAGATCCGGATGACCGAGACCGGGTTCCGTGAGCAGGGGTGGGAGGTCGCCGTCCTGGAGGAGCAGTACCGCGACCACGAGAACGGTTGGGACCACTACATTCCCCGGCTGGGCGTGTACGTTTCGCGGCTGGTCGCGACCGCGTGAGCACTGTGGTCGACGACGAGCTGTGGTCGGCGATCGGCGACCCGATTCGGCGTACGATGATCGATCTTCTGCTCTCCGACGGACCGGGCACCGCCACCTCGTTGAGCAGGCAGCTACCCGTCACCCGGCAGGCCGTCTCGAAACACCTGGCGGTGCTGGACCGCGTTGGGCTGATCCACGCCGAGCCGGCCGGTCGCGAGCGTCACTACCAGGTCGACGAGGCGCAACTCGCCCGCGCGGTGGCCCAGCTGTCGGCGGTGGGCTCCACCTGGGACGCCCGACTCCGCCGGATCAAGCGCATCGCCGAGACGGTCGAACGCCACCGCACCAACGAGGGAAGCTGACAGTGGTCGACGTCCAGCTCAGCGACGGGCACTGACCTCGGTGACTGCCGGGTCGCCGGAGGATCGTGTCTTCCGCCAGGGAATCGCGAATCCTCCGGCGACCAGGCCGACGGTCACGATCGCCGTGGCGCAGAGCAGCATCGTCGGCCGGGCACCGATGGCACCCACCAGTGGCCCACCCAGCATGGTGCCCAGGGGCACCGCCACCACGAGGACCGCGCCGTTGGCGGCGAGCACCGCCGGTAGCTGCGCGATGGACGTGCTGCGCTGGAACAGCGCCATCGACGTGGACATGTACGGTGCCCAGATCAGGCCCGCCAAGGCGAACGCCGGCAGCGACACGCCGACGGGCGCACCGAGGCCCAGCGGCAACATGGCCACGCCGAACGCGACGACGATGGTGATGGTGGTGGCCCGCAGCGGCCAGCGGCGCAGGTGTCCGGTGATCAGCCCTCCGACGAGGCCGCCGACGCCGAACGCGGTGTAGTAGGCGCCCAACAGCGTCGCCGAGGCGTGCAGGTCATCGGTGATGTGGATCGGCATGGCCACGTACACCGGCCCGAACAGGAAGAAGAACGCGAGGCTCAGCGCCAGCAGGCCCAGGAGGGCGGGATTGCGGCGGATGACAGCGAACCCGGCGGTCCGCGACGCGCCGCGTTCGTGCCGGTGGTCGCTGTCCGCGGCGGACACCGCGAAGCGGTAGGTGAGGGCCAGCGCGGCGAAGGTGGCGGCGTCGATGGCGATCACCCATACCGGCCCGACCCAGGCGATCAGGAGGCCCGCCAGTGGTGGACCGACGATGGTGGCGAACCCGCCGATGGTGGAGAGCACCGCGTTGGCCGGCAGATGGTGTCGCTGCGGCAGCAGTTCGGCGATCAATGTGAACCGCCCGGCGGAACCCCACGAGTGCAGCAGTGCGGACGCGGCCAGCAGCACGACGTACAGCCCGATGGTGAGCGCGCCGAAGAGGTAGGCGACGGGTATCGCCGCGAGTGCCGTGGCCCGCAGGATCGCGTCCCACCCGGCGAGCTGGGCGCCGCCGCGACCGCGCAGCAGCCGGCCGAAGACGACAGTTCCGGCCGCGCTGGGCAGTGTGTACGCCGCCATGGTCACCGCGATCCAAAGGCCCCATTGATCATGCGGGACGAGTTGGATGACGAGCCAGGACACCGCGACAACCGCCATCCCGTCGCCCAACGCGGAGACGGCGAGCCCGGGCAGCACGCGCCGGAGCTGAGGGTGACTGACCACCGGCCAGTACGGCGAGGAGCGTGGGAATCGGGAGGCGTACGGCATGCCGTCAGCTCACCCCGGTGTGGCCCTCGCAGACCAGCAAAACCTGCTCTCAGCAGAATCCGCCCAAGGCGGAACGTGGCCGGATCTCAGCCACGCCCCGGTCTGGGCAGCCGCTGTCGTGGGAGGCCGGGAAGGACAAGTCGATGGCCGCCTTCGGGCGGCGGGAGATCGACTCGGGTTCCTTGAAATCGGGGTGTCGTCGTGGCGATGACACCCCGACTTTCCGGAACCCGAGTCGATCAAACCGCTACTCCGCCCGGTAGACGGAGATGTGCGACGGGCTGTCGGCCTGGAACGGTCGCCGGTGCCAGTCGGCGTACCGCTCGGTGAGCCGGAGCCCTGCCTGCTGCGCCATCTCGTCGATCTGGTGTGGCCAGGCGTACCGCATGGCGAACGGCTTCAGGTGCACACCGTCGGCGTCGAACGTGATGGTCTGCCGGATGAACCGCTGCGCCGGCCGGTCGTACTTGTGCAGCCGGATCGTCGCGGAATCCTCGGTCACCTCACGCACCTGCACCTGCTCGTCCGAGTCGAAGCCGCGAGGGTCGGGCACGAACGTCTCGACGACGAACGCGCCGCCGGGCGACAGCACCCGGGCGACGTTGCGGAAGCAGTCCGCCTGCCGCTCGGCGTCCACCAGGTTGAACAGGGTGTTGAAGACCAGGTACGCGAGCCGGAACTCACCGGTCACCGGGACGTCCGCCATGTCGGCGACGACCACCGGTATCCGCTCGCCGCCGGGTTTCGCCCGCAGCAGCGCCAGCATCTCCTCGGACGCCTCGACGCCGTGCACGTCGAGGCCCCGTTCGGCCAGCGGAAGCGCGACCCGGCCGGTGCCGATCGCCAGTTCGAGAACCGGGCCGCCGTCGGCCAGGTCGGCCAGGAAATCCACGGCGGGGGCCGGGTCAGGGTTGGTGTCGCCGTCGTCGTAGTCGGCGGCCCACAGCCGGCCGAAGAGGCCGGGATCGTCGAAGACCGACATCAGCGGCCTCCGGGGTTGGCGTCAGTGGCGCCCAGCGCCAGGGGAACGGTGCTGCTCACGAAGTCTCGATTCGTCAGATCGGATGACGGTGGGTTCGGGGGACTTCGTCGTGTCGGGCATGGCGGCTGCTCCCTTCGCGCGGCTGTCGACCGAGGACACCAGAGACACCGCGGGCCCAGCAAGGCAATTACGCCAGCCGGGCCCACGCCGGGACGTGCCGTCAGGAGATGTGGTGCAGGATCACGTTGTGTACGTGGTGGCTCTTCTGCGCGCCACGGAACTCCACCTCGTAGGTGTGCGTGCCGACGTGGATGGCGATGGCGCCGGTGGAGAAGAACGAACCACCCCACGACTTGTTGCTGACCACGCTCACGCTGGTGATCTTCGAGTACGGGATGCTGGTGATCGCGAACCGCTTCCCGACGAACGAGCGGTCCTGGATGATCACCCGGCGGTCGGTCAGCCCGATGAACCCGGTGCCGGTGCCGACGGCGTCGTAGACGGCGATGATCTGCTCGCCTTCGAGGAGGCCACTCTCGATCTGCTGGACCTGCTCCTTGCGGTCGTACGCGATGTTCGCCATGCCGTTCAGGCTAGAAAACCGGTGCCAACGGGCCCACCCGGGCGAGGACCCCGAGCGTCCGGGTCAGCTCGGCGGGGGTAAGCGCCCACTCGGCGTGTCTCGTCGGGGGTTCGCGTCGGTCGCGGCGCGGACGAACTCGCGCACGCGGGTGGTGGTGTTGCCGGGCAGCCAGACCGGCCCCCGTTCGATCGGTGGTGCGTCGTGGATGGGCACGTACGCCACGTCGGGACGCGGGTAGTAGCGCCGCGTGTGCTCGCCCACCGGCAGCACACCCCGGCCCAGCGCGACCAGTGACAGCATCTCGGAGAAGGTGTTCCCGGCGGGTCCCTTCGGCACCGGACGGCCGCCGGGGGTGCGCTCCGGGGTGCGGTCCCGCTTGAACTCCGCCGAGGTCACGCTCGGGTACTGCACCACCGGGTGGTCGGCGAGCACCTCCAACGACACCGACCGTTCCCGGGTGAGCGGGTGACCCGCCGCCACCGCCAGCACCCGAGCCTCGCGAAGCAGCGCCGGGCCGGTGGCCATCCCGTCGAACGGGTACGAGGCGATCAACACGTCCGTCGAGCCGTCGAGCAGCCCGGAGCGGGTGGTGGACAACTGTGCCTCGTGCACCTCCACCCGACAGTCGGGGTGCCGCTCGCCGAACAGGGCCACCGCCCGGAGCAGCACCGGCGCGGTCCACTCGCCGAGGAACGCCACCCGTAGCGTCCCGGTCACACCCCGGGCGGCGTCGGTCGCGCGGCGGACGGCCTCGTCCATCCCGGCAACCAGCGGGGCCAGTTCCTCGGCGAGCTGCCGGCCGATCGGGGTGAGCTGGACGACCCGACTGGTACGGGCGAACAGCGGTGCCCCGATCCGGCGTTCCAGCTTCTTCACGATGTGGCTGACCCGACCGGTGCTGACTGTCAACCGCTCGGCGGTGCGGCCGAAGTGCAGTTCCTTCGCGAGCGTCAGGAAGGTCTCGACCTCGTACCGCTCCAGCACACCCGCTCCCATCGTTGACCTGTGGGCAACGATCGTAGCGACATCAGGTCTTGGTCGGTGTCCCTCGTCAGGGGATCGTGAACGCGGCAGGGAACACCGAGCGAAAGGCGAGAACGTGAGCGTTGACGACTACCTGGCCGGCCTGGCCGGCCCACTGCGCGAGATCGGCGAGAAGCTGACGCCGATCATCGCGGCGGCCCTGCCGGCGGCGACGGGGGCGATGTGGCACGGGCACCCGGTCTGGGGCCTGGGCGACCGGCCCGGCCAGCGCCCGGTCTGCCTGATCAAGGCGTACGGGTCCTTTGTCACCTTCGGGTTGTGGCGGGGACAGGAGATCGCCGACCCGTCAGGACGGTTGGTGCCCGGTGCGCGCTCGATGGCGGCGGTGAAGCTGCGCGACCTCGCCGACGTCGACCCGGCGCTGTTCAGCGGCTGGTTGCGCGCGGCGGCCGACTTGGAGCAGGCATGAGCGCGGTGCGGGTCACCGGTTTCGACCACCTGGTGCTGACCGTCGCCGACGTGGAACGGTCCCTGGACTTCTACTGCGGCCGGCTCGGGCTGGCGCCGGTACGGGTCGACGAGTGGCGGGCGGGCGCAGTCCCGTTTCCGTCGGTGCGGATCAGCCCCGACAGCATCATCGACCTCGTTCGAGGTGAACCGCAGGGCGCGAACGTGGACCACTTCTGCCTGGTGGTGGCGCCGTTGGACTGGGCGCAGGTGATCGGGTCGGAAGTCTTCACGGTGCTGACGGGGCCGGTCAGCCGGTTCGGCGCCCGCGGTTCGGCGACCTCGATCTACGTGCGGGACCCGGACGGCAACTCGGTGGAGCTGCGCTGGTACCCGCAGGACGCGGAGTCGGCGTCGGTCGTCAGCCCTCGGTGACCGCCC
Organism: Micromonospora parva; assembly: GCF_040649675.1. Classification (NCBI taxonomy): domain Bacteria; kingdom Bacillati; phylum Actinomycetota; class Actinomycetes; order Micromonosporales; family Micromonosporaceae; genus Micromonospora; species Micromonospora parva. The sequence goes on from NZ_JBEZFX010000014.1 coordinate 94,923, forward strand.
GGTACGCGTCCTCGATGCGGGCGGCCAACAGGACCTCGCCCTCGGTCAGGGGCTCGCCGCTGCCGTGCCCGACCCGGATCTGGGTGCTGTCGGCCCGGCGGCTGATCTCGGGCCGCAGATGCAGCGCGTCCGCGACGACCTTGACCCGTTCAGTTAGTGCGGCGTGTTGGGTATCGTCGATCATGAGCGTCCGTCGGATCTGCTCGCCCTCGCGTGTCCAACCAGATAGCAAGGTCAACGCGTCGGAAAGGTAGTCGTGCTTGGCCCTGCTGTTGAACAGCACGCGCATCACCGCACCCCCCAAGCGCCGTTGCCGGCTCGTGGCCAAATCGTCGCCATCCCGTGTCTTGTCGGTGTCCCCTAGTCTCTCGCTGCTCGGAGGGGGTGTCCACGCCCACACTTCCGTGTCTTATTGGCCTAGCGGACGGCTACGGTACCCAAACCGCCGATTGATCTGGCACCCTGGACGCCCGTGCGGACCGAACGGGCGAATGGTGGCGGGCAGGCCGAGCGACGGGACCTGAAGGTGATCGTCGGCGCGGCGATCATCCGGGATGGGCGGGTGCTCGCCTGTGCGCGTTCCGCGCCACCCGAGGTAGCGGGCATGTGGGAGTTTCCGGGCGGAAAGGTCGAGCCGGGGGAGGCCGAGACCGACGCGTTGATCCGGGAGTGCGCCGAGGAGTTGGCCGTACGCGTCGAGATCGGCGACCGGGTCGGCCGCAACGTACGGATGGCGCACGGCCGCTCGGTGCTCAAGGTGTACGCGGCCCGCCTGCTCGGCGGCGACCAACCGCAGGCGCTGGAGCACGAGGCGCTGCGGTGGCTCACCGCCGACGAACTGGACTCGGTCACCTGGCTCCCCGCCGACGCCCCCATCGTGGCAGCCCTCCGCCCCCTCCTCACCCCCCGGTGATCACGCCCAGCCCCCGTTGATCACGCAAGTGGGACGGGGGCCGTGGCAACTGCCACGGCCCCCGTTGTTGTTCCGGGTGATTAGTGCTTGTTGTCCTGCTCCGGGTGGGCGAAGTTGAGGTGCTCCGGAGGCAGCGGGAAGGTCACGTCGTCGCCGAACGGCGACGGCGCGGCGGCCCGGTCGAAGGTGAGCTCGGTCAGCGGCAGCTTGCCCCGGTCGTCGACCGCCGGAGCGGTCGGGTGGGGCACCTCCCGGTGCCAGTTGACGCCGCTCTGCGCCTGCGCCTCAGCCCGCGAGTCGTGGGAGCCACCCGCGTGCGAGTGCACCCCACCCCGGGCGGAGCCCGGCGTCGCCGAGCCCTGACGGGCGGTGGTCACGCTGGTCTGGGGCGTCTCGCCCCGACGGAAGATCTTGCTACCAAGCCACACAAGGGGATCGTACCTGCGGTCGACGACCCGTTCCTTCATGGGGATGATCCCGTTGTCGGTGATCTTGATGTGCTCGGGGCAGACCTCGGTGCAGCACTTGGTGATGTTGCAGAAGCCGAGGCCCTGTTCGGCCTGCGCGTACTCCTTGCGGTCGGTCCGCGCGTCCAGCGGGTGCATGTCCAGCTCGGCCGCCCGGATGAAGTACCGCGGGCCGGAGAACGCCTGCTTGTTCTCCTCGTGGTCGCGGATCACGTGGCAGACCGTCTGGCACAGGAAGCACTCGATGCACTTGCGGAACTCCTGCGAGCGCTCGACGTCGACCTGCTGCATCCGGTAGTCGCCCGGAGCGACGTCCGCCGGAGGCGCGAACGCCGGGGTCTCCCGTGCCTTCTCGTAGTTGAACGAGACGTCGGTGACCAGGTCCCGGATCACCGGGAAGGTGCGCAGCGGGGTGACAGTGACGGTCTCGTCGTCGCCGAAGGTCGACATCCGCGTCATGCAACCCAACCGCGGCTTACCGTTGATCTCCATGGAGCAGGAGCCGCACTTGCCGGCCTTGCAGTTCCACCGGCAGGCCAGGTCGGGCGCGTCGGTGGCCTGCAGACGGTGGATGACGTCGAGGACGACCTCGCCCTCGTTCACCTCCACCATGTAGTCCTGGAGGTCACCGCCGCTCTCGTCGCCCCGCCAGATCCGGAACTGACGCTTCGCGCTCATCGGTTGTCCGCCTCTCCAGCGTCGGCGACGAGGGCGTCGAAGTCGGCGAGCTCCTCGTCGGTGAGGTACTTGGCCAGCTCGGCCCGGTCGAAGAGGCCGATCAGCTCCGGCCGCATCTTCGGCAGCGGCTTGCGGGTCAGCTGCACGGTGTCGCCGTCCAGTGCGCAGACCAGGTTGACCTGCCGCCACTTGGGCTCCATCGCCGGGTAGTCCTCCCGGGTGTGCCCGCCGCGCGACTCCTGCCGCTCCAGCGCCGCCTTCGCTGTGCACTCCGAGACCACCAGCATGTTGCGCAGATCCAGGGCCAGGTGCCAGCCCGGGTTGTAGCGTCGGCCGCCGGCCGCGCTCACCTTGGCCACCCGCTCCCGCAGCTCGGCGAGCCGGACCAGCGCGTCGGCCAGCTCACCCTCGCGCCGGATGATGCCGACCAGGTCGCCCATGACCGCCTGGAGGTCCTGCTGAAGGGTGTACGGGCTCTCGCCGGTGTCCCGTTGCAGCGGGGCGAGGGCGGTCTCCACGGCGGCCTCGACCTCGTGCACCGCCACCTTCGGCCGGGTGGTCAGCCCGTCGGCGTAGCTGGCGGCGTGCCCGCCCGCCCGCTTGCCGAAGACCAGCAGGTCGGACAGGGAGTTGCCACCGAGTCGGTTGGAACCGTGCATGCCGCCGGAGACCTCACCGGCGGCGAACAGCCCGCGTACGTGGCCGAAGGCGGCACCCGAATCCGGGTCCACCTCGACGCCGCCCATCACGTAGTGACAGGTCGGCCCCACCTCCATCGGCTCGGCCGTGATGTCGACGTCGGCCAGCTCCTTGAACTGGTGGTACATCGACGGCAGCCGCCGGCGGATCTCGTCGGCGGAGCGTCGGCTCGCGATGTCCAGGAAGACACCACCGGCGGGGGAGCCCCGACCGGCCTTGACCTCGCTGTTGATGGCGCGGGCCACCTCGTCGCGGGGGAGCAGCTCCGGCGGACGCCGGTTGTTGTCCGGGTCGGTGTACCAGCGGTCCGCCTCCTCCTCGGTCTCCGCGTACTGCTTGCGGAAGACGTCGGGGACGTAGTCGAACATGAACCGCTTGCCTTCGGAGTTCTTCAGGACACCGCCGTCACCGCGCACCGACTCGGTGACCAGGATGCCCTTCACCGAGGGCGGCCAGACCATGCCGGTGGGGTGGAACTGGAGGAACTCCATGTTGATCAGTGTCGCCCCGGCGCGCAGCGCCAGCGCGTGCCCGTCCCCGGTGTACTCCCACGAGTTCGAGGTGACCTTGTAGGAGCGTCCGACGCCACCGGTGGCCAACACGACCGCCGGCGCCTCGAAGAGGATGAACTCGCCCGACTCCCGGTAGTAGCCGAACGCGCCGGCCACCCGGTCACCGTCGAGCAGCAGCTCGGTGATGGTCGTCTCGGAGAACACCCGGATCCGGGCGTCGTACGAGCCGAACTCGCGCTGGTCCTCCTGCTGGAGGGAGACGATCTTCTGCTGGAGGGTGCGGATCAGCTCCAGGCCGGTCCGGTCGCCCACGTGCGCCAGACGCGGGTACTCGTGGCCGCCGAAGTTGCGCTGCGAGATCTTGCCGTCCTTGGTGCGGTCGAAGAGCGCACCGTACGTCTCCAGCTCCCAGATCCGCTGCGGCGACTCCTTCGCGTGCAGCTCGGCCATCCGGAAGTTGTTGAGGAACTTCCCGCCGCGCATGGTGTCGCGGAAGTGCACCTGCCAGTTGTCCCGGCTGTTCACGTTGCCCATCGCGGCGGCCGCGCCGCCCTCGGCCATCACCGTGTGCGCCTTGCCGAACAGCGACTTGGAGATGATCGCGGTCTTCTTGCCGGCGAGCCGGGCCTCGATCGCCGCGCGGAGACCGGCGCCGCCGGCCCCGATGACGACGACGTCGTAGTGGTGTCGTTCGATGCGAGTGGTTGTGGTCATGTCAGGGGCCCTTTAGTTGATGAACCGCAGGTCGGAGAACCAGCCGGCAGCGAGCGCCATGATGTAGAAGTCGGCCAGCGCCAGGGTGCCGAGGGTGATCCAGGCGAGCTGCATGTGCCGGACGTTCAGGGCCGAGACGAACGTCCAGGCCCGGTAGCGCACCGGGTGCTTGGAGAAGTGCTTGAGCCGGCCGCCGATGATGTGCCGGCAGGAGTGGCAGGAAATCGTGTACGCCCAGAGCATCACCACGTTGAGCACCAGGATGATGTTGCCCAGCCCGAAGCCGAAGCCCTTCGGCGAGTGGAACGCGAGGATCGCGTCCCAGGTGTTGATCAGCGAGATGATCGCCGCGGCGTAGAAGAAGTAGCGGTGCAGGTTCTGCCCGAGCAGCGGGAAACGGGTCTCACCGCTGTACTCCTTGTGCCCGTCCGGGACGGCGCAGGCCGGCGGCGACAGCCAGAACGACCGGTAGTACGCCTTGCGGTAGTAGTAGCAGGTGAGCCGGAACAGCAGCAGGAACGGCAGCGTCAGCGCGGCGTCCGGGATGATCCACCAGCCGGGCAGGAAACGGCCGAAGTGCGAGGCGCCCTCGATACACCGCTCCGTGACGCAGGGCGAGTAGAACGGGGTCAGGTAGTGGTAATCCGCGACCCAGTAGAAGTCGTGCATGAAGACACGGACCGTCGCGTACACGACCCAGGCGCTGAGCCCGATCACGGTGATCAGCGGGGCGAACCACCATCGGTCGGTACGCAACGTCTTCGCCGCGATGGCGGCGCGCGCCCGCGCCCCCCTCGGCCTCGTTGCCGTTGAAGTCATTCGAGTCGTCTCCTCGACGGGCCCGTACGGGCGGGCTGATCTCTCTCCGGTCGGCACGCGGACCGGCGAACCCGCACCCGCTGCCACGTCATGCGCACACCAACGACCGCGCCGGATCGACCGACGCAGCTAAGTGACACACGTTACGCCGATCTCTGCGGGCCGTCCGCGCAAGGGAGTGTCCCGTGTGTCTGGCCTGCGGAAAAGCCCCCAGCGAGCCGGTTTCCGCGCGCCGGTTGACCATCAACCGGAGGCGCCTCCGGTGAAGTGCCAGGACGCCAGCCGCAACGAGGGCGCCGCCCACCAGGCACCGTCCACCCGATCCGGTTGACGCACCGCCCGCGCACCCAGCCCGAGCACCGCCCCCGGCCCCAGCGCCCTCGGGTACGACTCGGTGAACCGCAGGTCACGGACCGCCCTGACCACAGTGCCGTCCTCGATCAGCCAGACACCATTGCGGGTCAGCCCGGTGACGACGAGGCTCTTCGGGTCGAGCACCCGCGTGTACCAGAGGTCGGTGACCAGCAGGCCCCGGCGTACCCCAGCCACCAACGCGGCGGTGTCCGCGTCGACGACAGCGCCGGCCGCCGCGCCGGTGGTGCTCCGGCCCGCGGCACTGGCCGGGCCCGCCGCCGCACCACTCAGCCGCAGGTTGCGGGGCATCGGGCCCCAGGTGGCACCCCCCGCGACAGCGTGCCCGGTGGACTCCGTGCCCGCCTCGGCGGCGGTCCGGCGATCGTGGGCCACCGCCCTGGTGGTGCCCGCCTCGACCAACGTCAACGCCCCCCGGCCGGTGCCCTCCGCGTCGAACGGCAACCCGGACCCGCCCAGCGGATCGTCCACCACTGTCACCGCCCTGTCGAACTGGGCCGCGCCCGGCTCGGCGAACGACTGCCGCTCGTTGTACCGCTTGCCGTTGAAGCCGTAGAACGACAAATTCTGCAACAGGTCCGCCACGGCGGCCGGCTCGAACACCACCTCGTAGTGCCCCGGCGGCAACTCGACCGGGTCGGCCGCCGCCTGCGCCTTCGCCGCCGCCTGCGCGCCCAACTCGGCGCCGTCGAGGTCGGACAGCCGGTCAGCGCTGCGCCGGGCCACCCCGTCCGCGCCGTCGCGGCGGGCGATGCCGTCCATCGCCGCCTCCACCGAGCGGCCGTACGCCGAGTGCCCGGCCGAGTTGGCGAACGCCGACGAGCGGTGCGCGGTACGGCAGTAACCGGCGGTGCTCAGGCCCCCGGCGGCGGCCACGAACGCCCCCACCCGGTCGGCCCGCTGATCCGGCTCGGCCTGCGCGGTGGCCTCGTCGACGGGCGGCGCCTGCGGCATCGGCACGGGCGCGGTCAACCCCGGCCAGCCCTGGTCAGGTGGGCACAGCCGCGCCGCCGTCAGGGTGCGCTCCACCAGTGCGGACAACCCGTCGGCGGTGACCACGCTGCCGCCGCCGGCAGCCGTCCGACCGTCGACGTGCACCCGCAGTCGGACCCCCACTGTCGACTCGGAAACGTTCTGATGGATGCCCGAGTTGGCGAACCGGGTCAACGCCAGGTCCGCCCGGGTCACCACCGCCTCCGCCTGCGCGGCCGGCCCGCCGAGCCGCCGCACCAACTCCACAACCTGCCCCGCCAGCTCCAGCTCGCTCCTCGCGCTCACGCTGAGCCACCTTTCGTTCGCGACTGCGGGGCTCGCAAACCCGGCTCACTCCTCGCGCTCACGCTGAAACCCCCACCCGGACGTTGCGGAACCGGGCCGGCGCGGCCGGGTGGCCGGTGTGCCCGATCTGGCCGGGCTGGCCCTTGCCGCAGTTGGGCGTCCCCCAGGAGACCGTCTCACCGGAGAGCATGTCCATCGAGCGCCAGAACAGCGGGCCGATCCCGGTGTACGTGGGATTGCGCAGCATCCGCCCCCGCCGCCCCTTCTTGATCTCCCAGCCGACCTCGCAGCCGAACTGGAAGTTGAGACGCTTGTCGTCGATCGACCAGGACCGGTTGAGGTCCATCAGCACCCCGTCGTCGGTGGCCGCGATGATCTCCTCCAGGGTGTGCGGGCCGGGTTCCAGGCCGACGTTGGTCATCCGCACCATCGGCAGCCGCGCCCACCCGTCGGCCCGTACGCTGCCGCCGTAGTCGAGGCTGGCCATCGCTGCGGAGTCCCGGCCGGCGAGCACCCCCACCCAGCGACCGTCGCGGACCGCGTCCCGCTTGACCGCCGGGGAGCCCTCGTCGTCGAAACCGAAGCTGCCCAACGCGCCCGGGATCGTCGGGTCGATGGTGATGTTCATCAGCTCCGAGCCGTAGCGCAGCGAACCGAGCTGGGCCAGGTCCAGCCAGGACGTGCCGGCGAACGCCGCCTCCCACCCGAGGATCCGGTCCAGTTCGATGGCGTGCCCCACCGACTCGTGGATCTGAAGGGCCAACTGCTCGCCGCCGAGGATCAGATCCGTCTCACCGGCCGGGCACTGCGGCGCGGTGAGCAGCGCCCGGGACTCCTCGGCGATCTGCGCGGCGTGCGCGGCCAGGTCCAGCGACTCGACCAGCTCCCACCCGGTCGTGCCGTACTGGCCGCGGTAGCTGGGCCAGGACCGGCGCTGCGTCTCGCCGTCGCCGATGGAGGTGGCCGAGATGCCACCACCGCACTCGCGGATGCGCTGGTCGATCCGGTGGCCCTCGCTGGAGACGAACCACTTCGCGGTGTCCCAGATCTGGTAAAGGCCCTCGGCCAGATCCGCGCCGTGCTCGGCCATCGTGCGGGTCGCGTCGACCAGCAGATCGCCCTTGTCGGACAGGGGCACCCCGAGCGGGTCGATCTGGCAGCCGGAGGCCCAGCTCGCGGTGACCGCCTCGACCGGCACCAGGTCGACCGGAGGGCCCGGCACCCGCGCGCTCGCCATCGCGATCCGGGTCGCGCGCCGGCCGGCGTCGCGGGCGGCGGCGTCCGACAGATCGGGTACGGCGTGGAAGCCCCAGCTCGCCCCGACCAACGCGCGGACTCCCAGCCCGATGCTCTCGTCCTGGGTCAGCTCCTCCACGTCACCGTTGCGCGCGGTCATCGACTCGTAGCGGCGGTGCATCACCCGGGCGTCGGCGTACCGCGCGCCCGCGTCGAGGGCGGCCTGTACGGCGGCGGTCGCCGCGTCGAACTCGGTCATGGACCGACCCTAGGCCAGCCGCCCACACCTGTCAGGGAAGCAGTTCCTCCGGCCGGATGGTCGCCCGCACCGGCTCGGTCAGTTCCAGAACCTCGCCGCGCTTGGTCGTTGCCCTCTCCAGGTAGTGGCCGCCCTGCCGTTGGTGGAGACGCACGGTCAGGCTCTCCTGGTCAACGAGCAGATACCACTCGATCCCGGCCGCCGCGTACAGGTGCGGCTTCAACACCCGGTCGATGACGGCGGTGTGTGGCGCGGCGACCTCACCGACCAGGAGGACCGCGTCTGCCGGTACGCAGGACGCCTCGAAATCCAGCTCCGTGGCCACCACGAGGTCAGGGTTGAGGATCCGCACGGCGTTCAGCCGCAGGTTGATCACCGGGAGCACGGTGCGACTCGTCCTGGCGCAACCTCGTTCCAGAGCGACTAGCAGGCCACCGACGATCACCTGGTGTCGGACGGACGGAGACGGGCCGATGAGCAGGCCGCCGTCGAGGAGTTCGATGCGCGCGGTCGGTGAAGGGGGGCCACGCCGCCGACTATCTGCACCTCACCTGATCGCCCCTGAGTCGCGGCAGTCCCTGCTGTCGAAGGGCAAGGCGCATCGGGGGATGGTGCAGATAACTCAGCTGAGTTACAAGATCGCGCCCGATTTTGGATGAGTGGTATCGGCGCGTCGGCGATGCCACTACATCCTGGTTCGAGCGTGACCTTGGCGGCAGGGGGCGCGCCAAACTCCGCTTCCGGTCTGTCGGGGGCGGTGTTCGTCGTCAAGATCCGCGCAGTATCGGGGATGTTGCTGTCTCCTGCCTGTCGGAGACAGCAACTTCGGGGAAGTTGCTCGGATCTTGGCGCGGGGCGCGGGGCGCGGGGCGCGGGGCGTGGGGCGCGGGGCGTGGGGCGCGGGGCGCGGGCGGCAGCGCATCCAGCGTGCGATCGCGGCATGAACGGGTGTGGATGGGGAGGTGACGGGGGTGCGGGGCCGATGCCGACTCGTTACGCTCGGGCCCGCTGACACGTGCCGACTTTGTAGCTTATTTTCACCCTCGGGACTTTCCTGTAAGTTCCCTTCGTCACTGAGGGAGGTGGCCGTGGACAGCTCGGAACCGTTGCCGTCCGGCGAACCGGACGACCGTCCCGCCGTGCCGGCACAACGCTCCGACCAGGACGCCTACCTGCGGGTGGATGACCTTCGGGTCCGGTTCGACACCTCGGACGGCGTGGTGCGCGCCGTCGACGGGGTGTCGTTCTCCGTCGACCGGGGTCGCACCCTCGGCATCGTTGGTGAGTCCGGCTCCGGCAAGAGCGTCACCTCGCTGGCCATCCTCGGCCTGCACGACCCGAAACGGACCACCATCACCGGGGAGATCTCCGTGGGCGGCCGGCAGGTGGTCGGTCTCGCCGACGAGGAGGTACGCCGGCTGCGCGGCCGGGACATGGCGATGATCTTTCAGGATCCGCTGTCGGCGCTGCACCCGTACTACACGGTGGGCCGGCAGATCGCCGAGGCGTACCGGGTGCACCACCCGAAGGCCAACCGGCGGGAGGCCCGCCAGCGGGCTGTCGACATGTTGGACCGGGTGGGCATCCCGCAGCCGGCGCGTCGCTTCGACCAGTACCCGCACGAGTTCTCCGGCGGCATGCGACAGCGGGCGATGATCGCGATGTCCCTGGTCAACGACCCGGCGCTGCTGATCGCCGACGAGCCGACCACGGCGCTGGACGTGACAGTGCAGGCGCAGATCCTGGACCTGCTCGCCGACCTGCAGGCCGAGTTCCACTCCGCGATCATCCTGATCACCCACGACCTCGGCGTGGTCGGCCAGGTCGCCGACGACGTGCTGGTCATGTACGGCGGGCGGGCCGTCGAGCGGGGCAGCGTCGAGCAGGTGCTCCGCTCGCCGCAGCACCCGTACACCTGGGGGTTGCTCTCCAGCGTGCCGTCGCTGCACGGCGACGCGGACGCGGACCTGGTGCCCATCCCCGGCAACCCGCCCAGCCTGATCAACCTGCCGCAGGGCTGCGCGTTCCACCCACGCTGCCGGTACGCCGACCGGGCCGGCAGTCGCTCCCGCACCGACGTGCCGGAGCTGCGCCCGGCCGGCGCGGCCGGTCACCTGGTCGCCTGCCACCTCGGCGAAGAGGAGCGTGCCACGTTCTACGCCGAGGACATCGCATCCGTGGGGGTGGCCCGATGACCGACGAACCACTGCTGCGGGTCCGCGGCCTGACCAAGCACTTCCCGGTACGGCAGGGGCTGCGCGCCACCGGCCTGGTGCGGGCGGTGGACGGGCTCGACTTCGACGTGCGCCCGGGCGAGACGCTCGGCCTGGTGGGGGAGTCGGGCTGCGGCAAGACCACCACCGGTCGGATGCTGGTGCGGCTGCTGGAGCCGACCAGCGGCAGCATCGAGTTCGCCGGCCGGGACATCACGCACGCCGGCCGCCGGGAGTTGCGTCCGCTGCGACAGGAACTCCAGATCATCTTCCAGGACCCGTACGCGTCGCTGAACCCCCGGCACACCGTCGGCCGGATCGTGGCGATGCCGTTGCAGGTCAACGGGATCAAGCCGCCGGGCGGGATCAAGGCGCGGGTGCAGGAGTTGCTGGAGCTGGTCGGGTTGAACCCGGAGCACTACAACAGGTACCCGCACGAGTTCTCCGGCGGCCAGCGCCAGCGCATCGGCATCGCCCGCGCGCTGGCCCTGCGGCCCAAGCTGATCGTCGCCGACGAGCCGGTCTCCGCGCTGGACGTGTCGATCCAGGCGCAGGTCGTCAACCTGCTGCGTGACCTGCAACGGGAACTCGGCCTGGCGTTCGTCTTCATCGCGCACGACCTGGCGGTGATCAGGCACTTCTGCCAGCGGGTCGCGGTGATGTACCTGGGCCGGATCGTGGAGATCGGCGACCGGGAGGACATCTACGAGCGCCCGCAGCACCCGTACACCCGGGCTCTGCTCTCGGCGATCCCGGACGTCACCCAGCTCGGCCCGGCGGGCCGGATCCGGCTGACCGGTGACGTGCCCACCCCGCTCGACCCGCCGTCGGGCTGCCGGTTCCGCACCCGGTGCTGGAAGGCGCAGGACATCTGCGCCACCGAGGAGCCCGCGCTGGTCCCGCGCGACGGCGGCCGGCAGGCCACCGCGTGTCACTTCCCCGAAGGGGAATCAGCCGGCACGAGCCCCGAAGGGGAATCAGCCGGCACGAGCCCCGAAGGGGAAACGGCCGGCACCACCCCCGAACCAGCCGGGTCGATCACCCAGGTCGACGAGGAGGTGTCGTCGTGAGTCTCTCCCCGGTGGAGGGTGTGGCGCTGGCCGAGATCGAGTCCGACCCGGACGCGAGCACGACCGCCGCCAGGGGTGTCGTCGGCCGCTCACCCGGGCAGCTCGCCTGGCTGCGGCTGCGCGGTGACCGGACGGCAGTGGTCAGCGGCGTACTCCTGGTGTTCTTCATGGTGTTGGGGTTGGCCGCGCCGCTGATCGAGATGGTCTACGGGGTCGGGCCGCGGGAGCAGTTCCAGAATCTGCTGGACGGCAACGGCATGCCGCTGGGGTACGCCGGCGGTGTCACCGGTGACCACTGGTTCGGGCTGGAACCGGGGCTGGGACGGGACATCTTCGTCCGGCTGATCTACGGGTTGCGCACGTCGCTGTTCATCGCGCTCGCCGCCGCGCTGATCACCGCGACGATCGGCGTCACGCTCGGCACGCTCGCCGGCTATCTCGGTGGCTGGCTCGACGCGGTGGTCAACTGGATCACCGACCTGACCCTGGCGATGCCCTTCCTGATCATCGCGCTGGCCCTCACCCCCGCCATCACGCTGCGCTTCTACGGCGAGCGGGGGCAGGTGTCGTCCGCGTTCGGGGTGGGTGTGCTGATCGCCGTCTTCGCCATTTTCGGCTGGACCAGCACCGCGCGGTTGGTCCGTGGGCAGGTCATCGCGCTGCGGGAGCGGGAGTTCGTGGAGGCGGCCAAGGCCAGTGGCGCCGGGTTGGGGCACATGCTCTTCCGGCAGCTGCTGCCGAACATCTGGGCGCCGATCCTGGTCTCGTTCTCGCTGGCGGTGCCGCAGTTCATCACCAGCGAGGCGGCGCTGTCGTTCATCGGCGTCGGGCTCAGTGATGAGACGCCGAGCTTCGGCCGAATGATCTACGACAGTCTGGACTACCTCCAGACCGACCCGGCGTACGTGTTCTTCCCGGGCGTCATGATCTTCGCCCTGGTGTTCGCCTTCAACCTCTTCGGCGACGCGTTGCGGGACGCGCTCGACCCGAAGTCGTCCCGGTAGGGGGTACCCCATGGCGCGGTTTCTGCTCAAGCGGCTCTTCTCGGCCACGCTGACCCTGTTCGCGGTGAGCGTGTTGACCTTCCTGATGTTCTTCGCCCTGCCGCGTGACCCGGTGAGCAGCATCTGCTCGAAGAACTGCAACCCGGAGCGGTTGGAACGGGTCCGCGACGACCTGGGCCTCAACGACCCGCTGATCAGCCAGTACGCCGGTTACATGAAGGGCATCGTGACCGGCCGGGACCTGGGCAGCGCCCAGGGTGGTCGGTGCGACGCGCCCTGCCTGGGCTGGTCGTACGTCACCAACGAGGCCGTTTCGGACACCATCGCCCGGGTGCTGCCGGTGACGCTGAGCATCGTGATCCCGGCGGCGATCCTGTGGTTGCTGCTCGGTGTCGGTCTTGGCATGATCTCCGCGTTGCGTCGGGGCACCTGGCTGGACCGGGCCGCCATCGGCTTCTCGTTGACCGGCGCGTCGTTGCAGCTGTACTTCGTGGGCGCGGTGCTGCTGATGGTCTTCGTCTACAACCTGCGGCTGCTGCCGGTGCCCAGCTACACGTCGGTGTTCGAGAACCCGGCGAAATGGGCCAGTGGGTTGGCGCTCGCCTGGGTGTCGCTGGCGTTCCTGTTCTCGGCCATCTACGCCCGGCTGTCCCGGGCGCAGATGTTGGAGACGCTGTCGGAGGACTTCGTCCGGACCGCGCGGGCCAAGGGCCTGGCCAAACCCACCGTGTACGGGCGGCACGCGTTGCGCGCGGCGATCACTCCGGTGGTGACGATCGCCGGGTTGGACGTGGGCGGGGCGCTGGGCGGGACGGTGATCACCGAGACGACGTTCGGCATCCAGGGGTTGGGGCGTACGGCGGTGGACGCGGTGCGCTCGGGCGATCTGCCCACCATCATGGCCACCGTGCTGATCGCGGCCGTCTTCGTCGTCCTGGCGAACGTGTTGGTGGATCTGCTCTACGCGGTGATCGACCCCCGGGTCCGGCTGCGCTGACCCCACGGTGCCCGCCACGCCGACGGATGGCGAAATTTATCGACAACTGTTACACAACTCGTAGGTTTTCTTCCTTACGATCCTCGGGACGTCGGCGGTTCTCGCCCCGACGAAACCGCACGGCACATGGCTGAAGGAGGTACTTCATGCGACCACGCGTGGCGGTTGCCGCAGGCGGCGCGATTGCTCTGGTTGTGGCACTGGGTGCGTGCTCGAAGAACACGGGCGAGGGCACGACGGTGGACACCGACCGGAAGCAGACCGGGGTCATCGCGACCGACCCCAAGGACTCGCAGGGGCCGGCGGCCGAGGTGAGCGGCGCCGCGAAGGGCGGCACCTTCACCGTCATCCGGGAATCGCCGATCTCCCACCTCGACCCGCAGCGGACGTACTCGTTCGCCGGTCTCATGGCCAACCCGCTCTGGTCCCGCTACCTGACCACCTGGAAGGACGACGGCAAGGGTGGCCTGGTCCTGGTGGGTGACCTGGCCGAGACCCCGGGCAAGAACGTCAACAACGACTGCAAGGTCTGGGAATTCACCATCAAGGACGGGGTGAAGTTCGAGGACGGCCGGCCGATCACCGCCAAGGAGATCGCGTACGGCATCGCCCGGTCCTTCGACCCCGACCTCGCCGGCGGCCCCACCTACATCCAGGAGTGGCTGGCCGACACCGCGCAGTTCGACACCAAGTGGGACTTCAAGAAGAACAAGACGTCGCTGCCGCCCGGCCTCTCCACGCCGGACGCCAAGACGCTGCGCTTCGAGTTCGCCAAGCCCCGCTGCGACCTGCCGTTCGCCGCCTCGCTGCCGACCACCGCGCCGCTGCCCGCCGACAAGGACACCGGCATCAACGTGGACAAGCAGCCGTTCTCGTCCGGCCCGTACCGGGTCGCCGAGAACCAGGTGGGTGTCCAGCTCACCCTGGAGCGCAACCCGAACTGGGACGCCAACACCGACCCGGTGCGCCACCAGTACCCGGACCGGTTCGTCTGGACCTTCGGGCCGACCGCGGACGCCGCCAACAACCGGGTGATCGCCGACAACGGCGCTGACCAGAGCGCACTGGCGTTCAACACCGTGCCCGCCTCGCTGGTCGCCAAGGTGGCCGGAGACGCCGCGCTCAAGTCCCGGACGATCCTCTCGCCGACCCCGAGCGCCAACCAGTTGGTCATCAACAACCAACGGGTCACCGACCTCAAGGTCCGGCAGGCGCTCAACTACGCCATCGACCGCGAAGGCATGATCAAGGTGCTCGGCGGCCAGAACGTCGCCGCACCGCTGACCACGCTGATGCCGTCGTCGACCATCGGCTACAAGGCGTACGAGGCGTACCCGGCCGGGCCCAACGGCAACGTCGACAAGGCCAAGGAGTTGCTCGGCGGCAAGACGCCGGAGCTGGTCCTCGGCGTCGCCGACAACTCGACCGAGCAGCAGCAGGGCGCCCAGCTCAAGGCCAACCTGGAGCGGGCCGGCTTCAAGATCACGCTGCGGAACATCTCCGACGACGCCAAGCTCGACGAGATCAAGAAGAAGAACAACCCCTGGGACCTGTACATCGGTAACTGGGCTGCCGACTGGCCGAGCGGGGCGTCGATCCTGCCGGTGCTCTATGACGGCCGCACCATCAAGGCCGAGGGCAACAGCAACCAGTCCTTCTTCAACGACCCGGCCGTCAACGCCGAGATGGACCGCATCCTGGCGCTCGCCCCGGCCGACCAGGGCCCGGAGTGGGCCAAGCTCGACGAGCGGATCATGAAGGAGCACGCGCCGGTGGTGCCGCTCTACGTGGACGTGGCGTACAACGTGCACGGGTCCAAGGCCGGCGGAGTCTTCATCTCCAGCGTCTTCGGCTACCCGTCGTTCGTGAACGCGCACGTCAAGCCGTAAGGCGCAGCGCAGAAGTTCAGGGGTCCCCTTCCGACAACGCCGTCGGGAGGGGACCCCTGTCGTCGTCCGGGAAGCCGCGCCCCTGATCGGATCGGACCGCTACGGTCGGGTGCGGGGCAGGGTCCTTCGGTCAGGCTTGACGTCGAAAGGAGGCCTCGTGATCGCGGCACTCAACAGGCTTGTCGACCTGCTCGAAGAGCACCTTGCCGAGGAGTTCGACGTCAACGCGGTGGCCAGGACGCTCGGCACCACCGAGTACCACCTGCGCCGGATGTTCTCCTCGTTGGCCGGCATGCCGCTGTCCGAGTACGTGCGCCGACGCCGCATGACCGTCGCCGCCGCCGACGTCGTTCGGGGCGAGGACGATCTGCTGGGCATCGCCGTCCGGCACGGATACGGCTCGACCGAGGCGTTCGGGCGGGCGTTCCGGGCGGTCCACGGTGCCAGCCCCGGTGACGTACGCCGCGATGGAGGCCCCCTTCGCACACAACCGCAGCTCAGGTTCCGCCTGACCGTCGAAGGGAGCACCCCCATGGACACCCGCATCGCCGACCGCCCCGCGTTCCGGCTCGTCGGACACGCCGCCCGGGTACCACTCATCCACCAGGGCATCAACCCGCACATCCAGCAGCACATCGCCGGGCTGGCACCGCAGGAGCATGTCCGGCTCAAGGCGCTCAGCGACACCGAGCCCGCCGGGCTGCTGCAGGTCAGCGACGACGTCGACGCCGAGGCCACCGAGGGCACCGAACTGACGTACCTGCACGGGGTCGCGGTGTCCCGGGACACCCCGGTCCCCGACGACCTGGACGCCATCGAGGTGCCGGCCGGCCAGTGGGCGGTCTTCCGCACCGCCGGACCCCATCCGCAGGCCCTGCAGGACACCTGGGCCGCGACCGCGACCGAGTGGTTCCCGTCCAACCCGTGGCGGCTGCGGCCGGGCCCATCGATGGTTGCCATCCTCGAACGCGCTGCCGACTTCAGCACCGCGACCTGCGAACTGTGGTTGCCCATCGAGCCGGCGTGACGTGAGACCCAGGGCCAGACCGGCGTGAGTCGGCTGCAACCTGCGCCATGAGAGGGCTGAATGTAACCTTGTGGATACGTACCCATCCGGTTACGTTAGCTGCCATGGACGCCGTGTTGCACGCGCTGGCAGACGAGAGTCGGCGCACGGTTCTCGATATTCTCCGCGACCGCCCGGCGAGTGCGGGAGAGCTGGCCGAGGCCCTCCCGATCGCTCGTCCGGGCGTCTCCCGGCATCTCCGCGTACTGCGGGAAGCCGGGCTGGTCGACGTACGGCAGGACGCGCAGCGCCGGATCTACACCCTCCGCCCGGAGGCGCTCGTCGAGGTCGACGAGTGGCTGGGGGAGTACCGCCGGCTCTGGGAGAACCGGCTCGGCGCTCTTCAGACCGAGATCGCACGAGGAAAGAAGGCGCGACGATGACCACGATCGCGACGATGCGGACGCTCGATGAAAACCGCGGAGCAGTCCGGGTCGAGACCCTTTACGACACGGGCATCGACGACCTCTGGGAGGCGTGTACGACGCCCGAGCGGCTGGCCCGCTGGATCGCCCGGGTCGACGGCGACATGCGGGTCGGCGGCACCATCCAGGCCGTCTTCACGAGCAGTTGGACCGGTCCCGCGCGCATCGAGTTGTGCGATGCGCCTCACCACCTGCTGCTGACGACGAAGCCGGGTGCGGACGACGAGGGGCAGATCGAGGCGTGGCTGACCGAGGAGGGCTCCAGGACTCGGCTGGTGGTCGAGGAGCGCGGCCTGCCGACGGGGCACCTCCCGTCCCACGCCTCTGGTTGGCGGGTCCACCTCGAGGATCTCGGTCGGTCGCTGGAGGTCGACGGACCGGTCCATCCGGAGGGCTGGAACTCCGATTCCCGAGCGCCCGGCTGGACGGAGCGCTGGGAAGAACTCACGCCGACATACCAAAAGATAGGGATCGGTTGATGTCGAACCTGATCAGGCTCAGCCTGACGACGGTAAATGCTCCCGACGCCATCGCGCTCGCGCGGTTCTACGCAGAGATCACCGGCGGGGTCGCGAAGGGTGACGAGTGCTGGGCGCTGGTGGAAGGGCCGAACGGTGACATCGGCTTCCAGCAGGTCGACGACTACCGGCCCCCCACCTGGCCGGATGGCGAGGTGGGGATGCAGATGCACCTCGAGTTCTTCGTCGACGACCTGGAAGCGACCGGAGCGCGTGTGCTGGCAGCCGGTGCCACCCGATTCGAGCATCAGCCCAACGCGGACCACTGCTTCGTGTACGCAGACCCGGCCGGGCACCCGTTCTGCCTGTCGATGTGGGGGGCACCGAGAGTCGGCGACTGACTCAGCTCGTTCGGGCATCGGTCTTCAGGCGCGGGCCACAGCGGCTCCGAACCCGCACCCGCAGCCTGCTCATCGAAGCCACGAATCAGTTCCTCGTGCCAATGTGATTGTGAGGCGACGCAGTGGCCTGTTGAGGGGAATCTGTGTACTTCGGTGCGGGCGCTCCCGGTGATGTTGGCTGCGCCTCTCAGAGTGTGGGCGTTGCGGCTACTGCTCCTCGGCTGCTCGGCCGTTGACCCCGGGATATCGATCTGCTTGGCTGCCTTCGCGATGACCTTGAGAACCCCTCAAACAACGGGAGATAGTCATGTCCTTCGGTGCCGCGATCAAGTCGGTCCTCAGCCAGTACGTCGGATTCTCGGGTCGGGCCCGCCGATCTGAGTACTGGTGGTTCACCCTGTTCACATTCCTTGTCAGCATTGCCGCCGCCATCCTGGACAGCGCGCTGGGATTGACCTTCGAGGGCTCGTCGACCGGCTTCATCGGTCTTGTCGCCTCCCTGGCGCTGCTGCTGCCGGCGCTGGCGGTCGCGGTGCGGCGCCTGCACGACACCGACCGGACGGGGTGGTGGTTGCTGATCGGCGTGGTGCCGCTCGTGGGCGCCATCGTCCTGATCGTGTTCTTCGTATCGGACAGCACCCCCGGAGCGAACCGCTTTGGCCCCAGTCCCAAGGGCTGACCGCTGTCCGCGCCCAGCATCGCGTGAACATCCCGAACGCGCACGTCAGGCGGTAGCTTGACCGCGGGCAGGGGAGGGTCCCTTCTCGACATTCTTGGCGGGAGGGGACCCTTCCGTCTGGCGGCGGCGCGGCGGATCAGGGGACGAGCACCACTCCGCCGCGCACGCCGCCCTGGGCCACCCGCTCGTGGGCGGTCGCCGCGTCGGCGAAGTGGTACACGTGAGCGACCCGGAGCGGGAGGTCGCCGGTGGCGACGAGTTTGACCAACTCGCCCAGCCGGGATCCGTCCGGTTGCACCTCCAGCGCGGAGGTCCGGATTCCCCGCACCGGCTCCGGGCGCAGCGGGGGTGACGCGGCCACGTAGCCGCCGCCGTCCCGAACGAGGTCCAGCAGCGAGGGGCCGATCACCGCCAGGTCGATGACCGCGTCGTACGTCCCGGTCGGGTCGTCGGCGCGCGACAGGAACGCCGCGCCCAGCGACTCGACGAACTCTCTGTCGTCGGCCCCGGCGAGTCCCGTGGCGTGCAGACCGGTCGCCCGGGCCAGCGCCAGCACGAACCCGCCAACCTGCCCGGCGGCGCCGGTGACGAGCACTGTCGACCCCGCGGGGAGCGCGAGCAGGTCGAGGGCCTGGGCGGCGGCGAGGCCATTGGTCGGCAGCGTCGCCGCCTCGGTGGCGGGGACACCGGTGGGCGCGGAGGTCAGCCAGGCGACGTCGAGGACCACGTACTCCGCGTGGGTGCCGACGGTGGTCTGTAGCCACGGCGAGAAGCCGATGACCTCGTCGCCGATGGTGAACTCCTCGACCGACGGGCCGACCGCGTCGACGCTGCCGGCGACGTCCCAGCCGGGCGTGTACGGCAGGCCGGTCGGCAGCGGGGCCGGGAACCGACCGGAGCGGATCATCAGATCGACCGGATGTATCACCGACGCCGCGACCCGTACCCGCACCTGTCCCGGCCCGGGCTCGGGCATCGGCACGTCGACCACCTGCAGGACCTCCGGCCCTCCGAACTGTGCATAACTGACCGCGCGCATCGCCGTCTCCTTCGTGGCTTTTTTTCTGATCACCACGACCGTACGAATCACAGGCACTGTCAGTAAGTAGGTACCGTAAAGTGCCTAGGGCACCCGAGGGGGAATCGATGGCGACGACATCCGCGGCGCAACGCCGCGAGCAGGCCAAACGCGACTACGACGCGTTCCTGGAGGGTTGCCCTACCCGTGAGCTGCTGAGCAGGCTCACCGACAAATGGGTCGCCCTGGTGATTCCGGCGCTCGCCGGCGGCCCGCTGCGGCACGGCGAACTCGCCCGCCGCATCGCCGGTGTCAGCCAGAAGATGCTCACCCAGACCCTGCGCACGCTGGAGCGCGACGGCCTGGTCACCCGTACGGTCACCCTCTCGGTGCCGGTCCGCGTCGACTACGCGCTCACCCCGCTCGGCCATGAGCTGTTCCCGGTCATGGTCGCGATCAAGAACTGGGCGGAGACACACATGGACCGCGTCTTCGAAGCCCGGACCCAGTTCGACGCCCGCCCCTGAAGGCACCGCGGACCGTCCTGACGTATCGCTCGCCGGCTTGCCTGCGCCCGCCGAGGGCGCGCCGTCGTGTCGTGGGTGGCGGCTAGGGTCCGCGCCGTGGATGACACCTCGACGGCCCGGCGGGCCGCCCACGCCTACGTTGATCTCTTGGAGCGCCGCGACTGGTCTGGGTTGGCGGCTCTGCTCACCGACGATGTGGTCTACGAGATGCCGCAGACCCGGGAGCGGATTCGCGGCAAGGACGCGTTCGTGCGGTTCAACACCGAGTATCCCGGAGACTGGCACCTCCGGCCACGACGGGTGATCGTCGATGGCCGCCTCGCTGCCCTGTGGCTCGACGTCCGCGTCGGCGTGGAGCAGCAGGACGCGTGCGTCTGGCTGGAGCTGTCCGAGCACTGGTTGATCAGCAAGATCATCGACTACTGGCCCGAGCCGTACGACCCGCCGCCGGGCCGGGAACACCTCGTGGAGCGTTGGTGATCGCGGCCCTTTACAGCAGGTGGGTGCGGAGGAAATCCAGCTCCAGGGGGAGTAGCCGCTCGGCGGTGCCGTTGGAGGCCATGTGGGTGGCCCCGGTCAACGGCAGCACGGCGTGCGGCCGGCCGGCGCTCAGCAGGGCCGCGGAGAGCCGCAGCGTGTGCGCTGCCACCACGTTGTCGTCCGCCATGCCGTGCACCAGCAGCAACGGGCGGGCCTGGTCCGGGCCGGTGACCGGCTCGCCGGCCAACTCGACCAGCGAGTGGTGCGCGTAGATGTCCATGCCGTCTTCCGGCAACCCCAGATAACGCTCGGTGTACGCGGTGTCGTACAGCGCCCAGTCGGTCACCGGCGCACCCGCGATCCCGCACCGGAACAGCTCCGGGTGGCGCAGCACCGCCAACCCGGCCAGCCACCCGCCGAACGACCAACCGCGCACCCCCACCCGACCCAGGTCCAGATCCGGGTGCTTGCCGGCGAGCGCGGTCAGCGCGTCGATCTGGTCGGTCAGGATCACGTCGGCGACCCGCCGGTGGATCGCCTTCTCGAACGACGGGGCGACGCCCGGCGTACCCCGGTTGTCGATGGTGACCACCGCGAACCCGGCGTCGGCCCACCACTGCCGTTCCAACCACGCGGCCCGCGCCGCCACGACCTCCTGGTGCCCCGGGCCGCCGTAGATGTCCAGCAGCACCGGCAGCCGTCGGCCCGTCACGTGGTTGTCCGGGTAGAGCACCGCCGCCGGCAGCCGTCGATCAGTCACCCGTTCCAGCAGCGGCAGTGGGGAGTACGGCGGGGTGGCGGCGAACGACTGCAGTTCGGCGATCTCCTCGTTGCCGCGGCGGACCGTCCAGCGCACCCCGGCGTGGTCCAGTGACGCGACGCCGACGGCCAGCACGTCCCCACCCACCGCTGCGGTGTACCAGCCGGAGTCGGTGGTGAGCCGGCGCGCGTCCACCCCACCGCCGATGGTGGTGCGGACCCGGAACAGGTGCCGTTCGCTCGGCTCGCCGTCGCTCGCCTCCACCAGCAGGTCGGCCGGGCCGGCGGCGGCCGGCAGCCGACCCACCACCCGCCGCACGTACAGCGACGGCGGGGTCAGCAGGGTGCCGTCCGCGAACAGGCACCGGGCGTCGTACCCGTCGTGGGCCAGCTCCCCACCGACCAGCACCCGGCCGTCGGGCAGGTGGGCGGGGGTGCCGGCGATCGGTTCGACCCAGCGCGGGTCGGCCAGTTCGGCGTGCACCTGCGTCTCACCCGTTCGTGGGTCCACGGCCAGCACCAGCCCGTGCTGCTGCGAGCGGCGCAGCACGGTGATCAACGGGCTGCCCTCGCCCCAGCTGACCCCGGTCAGGTACGGGTAGGTCTCCCGGTCCCAGTGCACGTCGACCCAGCCGTCGTCCAGGTCCAGCAGGTGCAGGCTGACCTCCGCGTTCGGCCCACCGGCCCGGGGGTACGCCACCGCCGTCGGCGGGCTCGCCGGCTGCGCCGGGTCGTGCAGGTGCCACCGCTCCAGGCGGGACTCGTCGACCCGGGCGGCGAGCACCATCCGGCCGTCCGGCGCCCACCAGTACCCCCGGTACCGGCCGAACTCCTCCGCCGCGATGTGCTCGGCCAACCCCCAGCTCACCCCGGCGTCCTCGCCGGCCAGCAGGGTGTCGGTGCCGTCGCTGTCGATCACCCGCAGCTCACCCCGACGCACACCGTCGGCGGCGTCCGTCACGTACGCCAGGCGTTGCCCGCTCGGGTCCGGACGGGGGTCCAGCACCGGGCCGACGGCCGCCACCTCCACCACGTCGCCGTGCACCAGGTCGGCCCGGAACAGCCGCCCGGCCAGCGCGAACACCGCAACCCGGCCGGCCGCGTCCAACGCGTACGAGCCGATGCCGGCGGCGCTGAGCCGCAGACGCTCGCGCAGCGCCCGTTCGCCGGGGGAGAGGGACCGGACGTCCCCGCCCTCGCCCAGCAGGGTCGCCGGATCGGCGACCAGCCGCTCCTCGCCGGTGCTGACGTCCAGCAGCCAGAGCGCGTCCGCCGGATCCTCGGGGCCGGCGGAGCGCAGGAAGATCACCCGGGAGCCGTCCTCAGCCACCGAGACAGCGCGTGGCGCGCCGTGGCTGAACCGGCGGGTGCGGGCGGCCAGCTCCGGAAAGTCCACACGCCAAATCGTAGAGCCGCAGCGGAGGTGATGTGGCCGACCTGGGCGGACGCGTCAGCCTCGGCCGGGGAGAACTGCCAGTTAGAGTGACCGTCGTGACGATGCTGCCCGACCGCCGCCTGCTGCTGGTCCACGCGCACCCCGATGACGAGTCGATCGGCACCGGCTCGACGATGGCTCACTACGCCGCCGCCGGCGCGCACGTCACCCTGGTGACCTGCACGCTCGGCGAGGAGGGCGAGATCCACGTGCCCGCGTTGGCCCAGCTCGCCGCCGCCGAGGCCGACCAGCTCGGCGGGTACCGCATCGCCGAGCTGGCTGCCGCGTGTGCCGCGCTCGGCGTCCGCGACCACCGCTTCCTCGGCGGCGCGGGCCGATACCGCGACTCCGGGATGATGGGGCTCGCGACCAACGAGCACCCCCGGGCCTTCTGGCAGGCCGACCTCGACGAGGCCGCCGGGCATCTCGTGGAGATCATGCGGGAGGTACGCCCACAGGTGCTCGTCACGTACGACCCGAACGGCTTCTACGGCCACCCCGACCACATCCAGGCGCACCGGGTGGCCATGCGCGCCGTCGAGCTGGCCGCCGCGCAGGGCTGCGCCCCGGCGAAGGTCTACTGGACGGCCATGCCGCTCAGCGTCCTGGAAGCCGGCATGGCGCACTTCGCCGAGTCGTCCGACAACCCGTTCGGCGGCATCGAGGACATCGCCGACCTGCCCTTCGGCACCCCGGACGCCCAGATCGCCGCCCGGATCGACGGCACCGACCAGCACCTGGCCAAGGAGGCCGCGATGCGGGCGCACGCCACCCAGATCCCGGCCAACTCCTGGCTCTACTCGATCGCCGGCAACTTCGGCGGCGAGTTCATGGGTGTGGAGTTCTTCACCCTCGCGGTCGGCGAGAAGGGTCCGGGCGCCGGGCCGTACGGCTGGGAGGACGACCTCTTCGCCGGTCTGCCCGCGCAGCCCGCCCCGGACCGTTCCCCGGTCGCGGCGGCGGGTCTGCGGTGACGCTGCCGGCCGCACCGGTGACGGTCGTGGACGACCAGGAAGCCCCGCCCCCGGCGGGGCCACCGCCGCGACTGGTGGACCTGGGTCTGCGGCTGGTCGGTGCGCTCGTCGTGGCCGTCGCCGGGGTGGTGACCGGCGTGCTGGAGCTGCTGCTCGCCACGGTCCGCGTCGGCGGGCAACTGGTCGGTGTGTCGGTGCTCCTCGCCATCGGCGCCAACATCGTGTTGAGCTGGTTCGCGCACGAGGCGGTCGGCCGTCGCTGGGCGGTGGCGCTGCCGGCGGTGCCGTGGTTCGCGCTGATGGCGGTCGCCGCCATCCGGACCAGCGAGGGCGACCTGCTGCTGGCCGGCGACAACTGGGTCGGGCTGGCCATGATCGTGGCGGGCGCGATGACGTTCGCGGTGATGGGTTTCCGGCAGATTCTCGCCCCGCAGCCGCCCATGCTCGGCGGCTGACGCCGGGCTGATGACGGATCCCAGGTAAGGGTGGTAGATATTCCTGCCAGGGATGCGAACCCCACGACGGGGCGTACGGCAGGAGGGTCCGGCGATGGACAAGCGGTGGCGTGACATCGGGGTGCTCGTAGCAGCGTTGTTCGCGGTCAACGTGGTCGCCCGGCTGATCACCGAGTTCGGCTTCGACGGTGACGACACCGCCGCCGACCGGGTGTCGCTGACGATGTTCGCGGTGATCGGGTTGATCCTCGCCGTTGTCGCCTTCCGCTGGGGTCGACGCCGGCCGTTGGCGGACTGGGCGGCTGACATGGCCCTCGTGGTGCCGGTGGCGATGGTGTTGACAGTGCTGGTCGGGCCCCTGCTGGTCGGTCACAACCCGTTCGCCGGTGGCGCGGGGACGTTCTTCGCCCAGATCTGGCTCTACCTGCTCGCCACCGGCGCGGGGGTGCTGGTCGGTTACCTGGTGCTCACCGCGCTCGGCCGTGACTACCGCTCTCAGCAGCTCAAGCGGTACGCGGAGGTCAAGGCCGCCAAGCCGCGTCGGGTCGTGCGCCGCTGACCACCGGCCCAGCCCGACCCGCGCCAGCCTCGGCCCGTCCGGCGGTACGGGTGGCGGTCCGTCCCACGCCCCCAAGCTTGATCGACTCGGTTTCCGTGAAGTCGGGGTGTCCCGAGGCGCCGGAATGCCGCGATTTCCGGAAAGTCGAGTCGACCACCGCCGGGACGCCGCGACTTGTTGACAGTCGAGTCGATCATCTGCTCGGGGCGACCCGGGTCAGGTAGGTGTGGTGGGTGACGAACCCGAGCCGCTGGTAGAGCGCGACCGCCGCTTCGTTGCGCTGCTCGACCTGGAGAAAGGCGTGCGTTGCGCCGCCGGACGCCCCCCAACCGGCCAGTTCGTTGATCACACGGCGAGCCAGTCCCTGTCGGCGGGCCACCGGCAGCACTTCGATCAGGCTGAGGCCCAGCCAGCGCCCCTGGCCGGTCACCGTGCCACGGCCGATCGCCACCAGGGTGCCGTCGGCGTACACGTGGGCGAAGCGGACCTGGTCCACCGCGGAGAGGACGTGCCGGGCGGCCTCCGGTAGGCCGCCCTTGCGCCCGGCGGCGATGGCCAGCCACTCGTCGCTCGGCGTGGCGGCCAGATCGACGACCGCACTGCTCCCGCCGGCTGGCGCACCGGCGGCGGCGTCGATCCGAGCGGCGGCGTCCGGTGTGCCGGAGGCGGGGTCGGCAGTATCGGTCGGTGCACCCCTGGCGTCGCCCTGGTCGGTGGCCGTGCCGCAGTGCTCGTCGGCGGAGGCCGACGCGAGCCGGGGGAGCGGCGCGGTCTGCACCAGCGTCGGTGGGCGGGTGCCCCAGCCGCGGGCGTCCAGTTCGGCGCCGACCGGGGCGGCGAGCGGCAGCGGCGTGTTGACCAACGCGGGGCGGCCCAACTCGGCGTACCAGCGCTGCACGGCGTCGACAGCGGCGGCCAGCGGCCGGTCCGGATCGCCGATCGGCAGTGCCGAGTTGGCGCGCCCGGTCCAGCCCTCGGCCGACCGGAGCAGCCAGTCACCCAGCCGGCCCCGGGTCGGTGCCGGCCAGGCCTCGTCGGCGGCCCGCTCCAGCGCCACCACCGCGGCGGCGGTCGGCCGACGGGTCGGCGGTACGCGCTTGGCCCGGTGGACCTGCGCCACCGGAACCCGAAGCTGCCCCTGCGCGGTGGCCAGCGTGAGATGAGTCTCGCTCAGCTCGACCAGCTCGCCGAGAGCGTCGGAGAATAGCGGGCGGCCCTCGCGAATCCCCACAATCCGGCGGACCACGATTCGGTGTCCCACATCCTGCTGTCGGAGCACGATCGACCCCCTCCCCGGCGAGATACTAGGCTCTTACCGTCGCGGGAGATCGCGGCGAGTCTTGCGGAGGAGAAGACCGGTGACCTACATCATCGCCGAGCCGTGCGTAGATGTGCTCGACAAGGCATGCATCGAGGAGTGCCCGGTCGATTGCATTTACGAGGGCAACCGGATGCTCTACATCCACCCCGACGAGTGCGTCGACTGTGGTGCCTGTGAGCCCGTCTGCCCCGTGGAGGCGATCTTCTACGAGGACGACGTCCCGGAGCAGTGGAAGGACTACACCGGCGCGAACTACGAGTTCTTCGAGGACCTGGGCTCGCCCGGTGGTGCCTCGAAGATCGGCAAGGTGGAGAAGGACGCCACCTTCGTCGCCGCGCAGCCGCCGCGCGGCGAGGGCCACTGAACCGGCCCGCGCCGGTCTCGTCGCGGCTGCCCGAGTTCACCTGGGACACCCTGGACGCCGCGGCCACACTGGCCGCGGCGCATCCGGAGGGCCTGATCAACCTCTCCATGGGTACGCCGGTCGACCCGGTGCCCGAGGTGATCCGGCGGGCGCTTGCTGACGCGTCCGACGCTCCCGGTTACCCGCTGACCGCCGGCACCCCGGCGTTGCGGGCCGCCATCGCGGCGTGGGTGTCCCGGGCCTGTGGCGCTGGCGTCGACGGTCTCGGAGTGCTGCCGACCATCGGCTCGAAGGAGCTGGTGGCCTGGCTGCCCACGCTGCTCGGGATCGGCCCGGGGGACGTGGTGGTGGTGCCGTCGATCGCGTACCCCACCTACGAGGACGGTGCCCGGCTGGCCGGCGCCACCGTCGTCCGTACCGACTCGCTCACCTCGCTCGGGCCGACCCCACGGGTCCGGCTGGTCTGGGTCAACTCGCCCGGCAACCCGACCGGCCGGGTGCTGCCAGCGGCGCACCTGCGCAAGGTGGTCGACTGGGCCCGCGAGCGCGGCGCCGTCGTCGCGAGCGACGAGTGCTACCTGCCCCTGGGCTGGTCGGCCGACCCGGTTTCGGTGCTGTCTCCGCAGGTCAGCGGGGGCAGCTACGCCGGGGTGCTGGCCGTGCACTCGCTCTCCAAGCGGTCCAACCTCGCCGGCTACCGGGCCGGGTTCGTCGCCGGCGACCCGGCGCTCGTCGCCGAGCTGCTCAAGGTGCGCAAGCACGCGGGCATGATCGTGCCCGCGCCGGTGCAGGCGGCCATGGTGGCAGCGCTGGAGGACGAGCGACACGCCGAGGAGCAGCGGGAGCGTTACCGCGCCCGGCGGGAGGTGCTCACCGCGGCGTTCACCGGTGCCGGGTTCACCGTCGAGCACTCCGAGGCGGGCCTGTACCTCTGGCTGACCAGAGGTGAGGACTGCTGGCAGACGGTCGACTGGCTGGCCCGACGCGGCATCCTGGTCGCCGCCGGCGTCTTCTACGGCCCCACGGCCGGGCAGCATGTCCGCGTCGCCCTGACCGAGTCCGACGAGCACGTCGCCGCCGTCGCCGCGCGCCTGGCCTGATCGCGGTCCGGGCGGGTCGAGCCGTCCCGGGTCCGCGGCGCGACGACCGGCCCGAGCCGACCGATATCCTCGGCGCCGGACCTGGTCGGGGCCGTCGCGGCCCCGCGAGCCCAGCAGGAACATCGAGGTGTGCGGATGGTGGACAGGCCAGGTGCGCGGGTGCGGGCGGCGGTGGTCGGCACCGGCCTGATCGGTGGTTCGCTGCTGCTCCGGCTGGTGGCCGCCGGCGTCGACGTGGTCGGGTGGGACCCGGACGAGGCCACCCGGCGGGAGACCCGACGGGCGGGCGTACCCGCGCCGGACCGGCTGGTCGAGGCGGTGGCCGACCGGGACGTGGTCTTCCTGTGCGGGCCGCTGCCCACCCTGCCGTCGACGCTGGTCGAGGTGGCGGCGATGACCGGTGAGCGGTGTGTGCTGACCGACGTCGGCAGCACCAAGGAACAAATGGCGGCGTTCGCCGCCGCGCAGGGGCTGACGCACCGGTTCGTGCCCGGCCACCCGATGGCGGGCACCGACCGGGCCGGGCTGACCGCCGCGCGGGCGGACCTGCTCACCGGCGCGGCCTGGGTGCTCTGTCCGGCCCCCGGGCCGGCGATCACCGCGTTCCGCTGGCTGGCCGCGCTGCTGGTGGAGCACTTCGAGGCCCGGGTGGTGCCGATGTCGGCCACTGAGCACGACTCGGCCGCCGCGCTCGCCTCACACGTGCCGCACCTGCTCGCCGGCGCGCTGGCCGGTGCTGTGCAGCGCGCACCACTGCGCGACGCGATACTCGCGCTCGCCGCCGGCAGCTTCTCCGACGGCACCCGGGTCGCCGGGACCCCGGCCGATCGGACCGCCAACATGCTGCTGGGCAACCGGGACCAGGTGCTGCGGGAGCTGGCCGAGGTCACCAGGTTCCTGGACGACCTGACCACCGCGCTGCGCGCCGACGACGCCGCCGGGCTCACCGCCCGGTACGACGAGGCGCGCGCCGCCCGCGCGGCGCTGCGCGACCGGCGGTTCGACGCGGACGACAGGCGGTTCCCGGCCGGTGGTGACCACGCCGCAGAGGTGTCCTGGCTGCGGGAGCTGGGGGTGAGCGGCGGCCATCTGAGCGGTCTGCACGTCGACGCGGACACTGTCTCCTACGCGGCGCGGCGTCCCGTGGCTGACTAGGCTGAGGGGCATGGCGGTGGACGGTCCGGTGGTGCAGGTGCGCGGCGAGGCGTACCAGGAGGTGCCGCCCGAGCTGGCCCGGTTCGCGGTCACCGCGACAGCCCGCGACCGGGACCGGGAGGCGACGCTGACCCGGTTGGCCGAGCGGGCCGCGGCGGTCCGGGTGCTGTTGGACGGCTCCGAGCCGGCGGTGGCCCGGCGGGAGACCGGCGACCTGCGGGTGTGGCCGGAGACCCGGCGCTCGGGTGAGCGGGTGGTCGCCTGGCACGGCAGTGTCACCACCACCGTCACCGTCACCGACTTCACCGCGCTGGGTGAGCTGATGCTCCGGCTCGCCGACCAGGACCAGGTCGAGGTGGCCGGCCCGTGGTGGGAGCTCCGTCCGGACAGCCCCGCCCATCGTGCGGCCCGGCACGCCGCGATTAGCGACGCGCTGCTGCGCGCCCGGGAGTACGCGGAGGCGCTGGGCGCGCGGGTCACCTCGTTGATCGAGCTGGCCGACGCGGGCCCCGTCGACCGGCCGATGTTCGCCCGTGCGGCCTTCGCCGGGGCCGCCGACGCGGGCGGTCCGCCGGAGCTTCAGCTGGACCCGCAGCCGCAGACCGTGCAGGCGGCCGTGCAGGCGCGGTTCACCATCAGCGACCCGGTTCTGGGCTGATGCCGCCGGCCCGGGTGCTCTCCGTCGACGAGCTGGTGGCGCGGGCGAAGGCGCTCGCCGAGGCGGGCCCGCGACAACTGCTCGGCATCGCCGGCGCGCCGGGGGCCGGGAAATCCACCCTGGCGGAACGGATCGTCGCCGAGGTCGGGTCGGCCGCCTGTCTGGTGCCGATGGACGGCTTCCACCTGGCGCAGGCGCAGCTGGTCCGCCTGGGCCGCGCCGACCGCAAGGGCGCGGCGGACACCTTCGACGTCAACGGGTACGTCTCGCTGCTGCGCCGGTTGCACCGGTTGGAACCGACGTCGGTCTACGCCCCGGAGTTCCGCCGGGAGTTGGAGGAGCCGGTGGCCGGCGCCATCGAGGTGCTGCCCTCGGTCCGGCTGGTGGTGACCGAGGGCAACTACCTGTTGTTGCGGGATTTCCCCTGGCAGGAGATCCGACCGCTGCTGCACGAGGCGTGGTTTCTCGACCTGGAGGCCGAGGTGCGGCACCGCCGGCTGACCGCCCGGCACGAGGCGTTCGGTAGGTCCCCGGAGCAGGCGCGGGCGTGGGCGCTGGGCAGCGACGAGGCGAACGCGGCCCTGATCACCCCCACCGCCGACCGGGCTGACCTGGTGGTCCGTCTGTCGGAGCCCCCGCCGGCCTGACCACGGGCCAGCCGGGACGCGCTACTGCTCGACGCCGCGTCCCGGGCGGCTCATGTCCCCGGTGCCGGGCGTCCCGGCGGCGAGGCCGTACCGCAGGAGCACCGCGCCCCTGCCGGAGGTGGCTGGCGGTTCGAGCAGGGTCAGGTTCGCGGGCACCGCGCCGCCGTCGAACACCTTCTTGCCGACGCCCAGCACGATGGGGAAGATCCACAGGTTGAGCTGGTCGAAGAGGCGCTCGTGCAGCAGCGTCTGCACCAGGTTCAGGCTGCCGATCACGTGGACCTTCTCGTGCTTGTCCCGCACCGCCCGGACGGCGGTCACCAGGTCGGGTCCGAGGTGTGTCGAGCCCTCCCAGCCCAGATCCGGGTTGCCGCGTGAGGCGACGTACTTCGGGATGCTGTTGAACAGGGTGGCGATTCCGCCGTCGACGCCGTCGGCCTGGTGCGGCCAGTAGGCGGCGAAGATGTCGTAGGTCCGGCGGCCCAGGAGCAGCGCGTCCATGCCCCGCATGCCGTCCATGACCTGGCGACCGCCCGTCTCGTCGAACAGGGGCGCCTGCCACCCTCCGTACGGGAAGCCTTCGGGGTCCTCCTCGGGACCACCCGGCGCCTGGCCGACCAGGTCGAGTGTCGCGAAGAGGTCGATGTGGATGGTGCCCATGCTGTCCTCCGTGTTCCCGCTCGGGTTAGCCCTTGATGGCGCACCCTAGTCGAGCTGACGGACAGGCCGGGCGGGGTTGCCGACCGCCACGACGTTGGCGGGCAGGTCCCGGGTGACCACGGCGCCCGCCCCGACGACGGTGTTCACGCCGATCGTCACGCCGGCCAGCACGATCGCGCCACCGCCGAGCCACACGTTGTCGCCGATGGTGATCGGTCGGGCCGCCTCCCACTTCTCCCGTCGCGGGCCGGGCTCGACCGGGTGTGTCGGGGTGAGCAGCTGCACGTTCGGGCCGACCTGGACGTCCGCGCCGAGGGTGATCCGGCCGACGTCGAGGAAGACGGCGTTGTAGTTGACGAAGCTGCGCGGGCCGATTCGGATCTGCCAGCCGTAGTCGCAGTAGAACGGCGGGCGGATCCAGGTGTCCTCGCCCAGTTCGCCGAGGAGGTCCCGCAGCGCCGCGATCCGGGCCTGGGGGTCGTCGGCGGGACTGGTGTTGAAGCGTTCCATCAGCCGGGCGGCCCGGGCCAGGTCGGCGACGATGTCCGGATCGTCGGCCAGGTACGGCTCGCCGGCGAGCATCTTGTCCTTCATGGAGGTCACCGCCCGATCATGCCGGCCCGGTTCGTCGGCTCGTGGCGGGTCCGTCATTTTTTGTACTTCATTTTGCATACCCAGTATGTAATTGTGGGATGTCAATGCGACTCCCATGTATCAAAGACGCTTGACCAGGAGGATCCGTTGCATCAGACAAGAAGATTGGCCGCCGTCGGCCTCGTGCTCACGCTGGCGCTCTCCGCGCCGGCTCCCGCCTCAGCCACGGCCGCCGCGCCCGCCTTACCCGGCGGCACCGGCCAGACCACGCCGGGTGGACCCACCGCCAACCGCTCGAGCACCGTCACGCTGATCACCGGTGACCGGGTCACCGTCACCGGTTCCGGCGCCGCGGTCCGGCCCGGCGCCGGCCGGGAGAGCGTGCAGTTCCTCGTCCGGCGCGAGCGCGGACGCCTCTCGGTGACGCCGACGGACGCGCTGCCGTTGCTGCGTTCGGGCCGGGTGGACCGGCGACTCTTCGACGTCACCGGGCTGGTCGAGGCGGGTTACGACGACGCCCACCGGGACACCCTGCCGCTCCTGGTGACGTACGGCTCGACGGGTGCCGCCCGGCGTGCCCCGGCCGCGCTGCCCGGCACCCGGCAGACCCGCGACCTGCCGGTGATTCGCGGCGCCGCGCTGGCCAGCGACAAATCCTCTTTGGGCGCGGTCTGGGAGACGGTGACCACCGGTCCCGCTGGGGCCCGGCTCGACGCGGCAGGGGGCGTCGAACGGATCTGGCTGGACGGCCGTCGACGGGTGACCCTCGACCACAGCGTGCCGCAGATCGGCGCGCCCGCCGCCTGGGCGGCCGGGTTCACCGGCGCGGGAGTGTCCGTCGCGGTGCTGGACACCGGCGTCGACGCGACGCACCCCGACCTGGCCGGCAAGGTGGCCGAGGCGCGCAACTTCACCGAGGCCACCGACGCTCGGGACACGGTCGGCCACGGCACCCACGTGGCCTCGACCATCGCGGGCAGCGGCGCGGCCTCCGGCGGCAAGTACCGGGGTGTGGCGCCGGACGCGACGCTGCTGGACGGCAAGGTCTGTGAGGACGCCGGCTGCAGTGACTCGGCGATCCTCGCCGGGATGCAGTGGGCCGCTGTCGAGAAGAAGGCCGCCGTGGTCAACATGAGCCTCAGCGGCTGGGACACCCCCGAGGTGGACCCGCTGGAGGAGGCCGTGCAGACGCTGACCGCGCAGACCGGCACCCTCTTCGTCCTCGCCGCCGGCAACGACGGCTCGGACGGCTCGGTGGGCTCCCCGGCCAGCGCCGACGCCGGGCTCGCCGTGGGTGCGGTGGACCGGGACGACGAACTGGCCGACTTCTCCAGCCGGGGTCCCCGGGTCGGCGACGACGCGGTGAAGCCGGACATCACCGCGCCCGGCGTCGACATCGTCGCCGCCCGGTCCGCCAACGGCTTCATCGGCGATCCGGTCGACGACCGTTACGTCACCATCTCCGGCACCTCGATGGCCACCCCGCACGTGGCCGGGTCGGCCGCGCTGCTGGCCCAGCAGCACCCGGGATGGCGGGCCGACCGGATCAAGGCCACCCTGATGGCCGCCGCCAAGCCGCACCCGGAGCAGACCGCCTACCAGCAGGGAGCCGGGCGGGTCGACGTCGCGCACGCGATCACCCAGCAGGTCACCACCGACCCGGTGAGTGTCTCGTTCGGGCGTGCGCTCTGGCCGCACGGTGACGACGCGCCGATCACCCGCACGGTGACCTGGCGCAACGACGGTCCGGCGGCGGTCACCCTGGAGCTGAGCGTCGAGGGCGCCGGCCCCGGCGGTCGCGCGCTGCCAGCCGGCCTGTTCCAGTTGGGTGCCAACCAACTCACCGTGCCGGCCGGCGGCACGGCCGCCACGACCGTCACCACCGACACCCGCCTCGGCGACGCCGACGGCTACTGGACCGGGCGGATCGTGGCCCGATCCGGGGCGGCGGTCGCGGTCACCCCGTTGGCAGTGAACCGGGAGGTGGAGAGCTACACGCTGACAGTGGAGCACCTGAACCGGGCCGGTGAGCGCACCGCTGACCACTGGACGTTGCTGCTCGGGATGGACACCTTCGGCGCCTGGGACGTCGTCAGCTCCGACGGGGTGGCCAGCGTTCGGGTGCCGAAGGGGCGCTACGGCCTCAGCGGTCTGGTCTTCGAGCCCGGTCCGGAGGATGAGCCGCGCGGGATGTCCCTGTTGGCGCAGCCCGAGGTGACAGTCGAGCGGGACACCCGGATCGTGGTGGACGCCCGCCGCGCCAAGCCGGTGCGGACGACCATTCCGGACCGGACCGCCGTACCGCTCCTGATCGACGTCAGCGGCAACTTCACCGCCGACGACGGCAGCGCGTACGCCGTCGGCCTCTGGGCCGAGACGTTCGCCGACCTGACCAGCGGTCAGCTCGGCAAGCCGAGCCCCGCCGACCGGTTCGTCGCCACCGTCAGCAGCCAGTGGACCACGCCGGACCCGACCAACAGCCCGTACCTGTACGCACTGGCCGAGGCGATCCCCGGTCGGATGCCGACCGGGTTCGTCCGCGACTACACCCGACGGGACCTGGCAACCGTCGTGCACCGGTTCCGTGGCGGCTACCCGGGCATGCAGGCCGAGCGGATCGTGTACCCCGTACTGGAGTACAACGTCGGCGGCTCCGCCCTGATCCTGCCCACCGCCGTGCCCGGCCAGCGGGTCGAGCACTACAACACCAAGGGGGTGACGTGGGAATCCGAGGTCTCCTTCGGGACGGTGGACGACGAAGGCTGGTTGAACCCGCAGACGGTGCTGTTCTCCGTCCCCACCGCGTACCGGGCTGGGCGGACGGTGCAGGAGATCTGGAACCAGGGCCCGTACGGACCGTCGTTCCCGAAGCCGCGCTGGCCGCACCAGAGCGTCACCCGCGACGGCGACACGATAGTGGTCGACGTGCCGATCCACAGCGACGCGGCCGGGCACCCGGGCGGCTCACTGAACGACAGCGCGCAGACCAAGCTCTGGCGCAACGGCAAGCTGGTCGGCGAGAGCGAGTACGCCGGCTACGGCGAGTTCACAGTGCCACCGGGCAAGGCGGACTACCGGCTCGTCACGTCGGCGAAGCGCAGCTTCACCGACCTGAGCACCGAGGTGGAGTCCAGCTGGACCTTCCGGTCGCGGCACGTCGCCGGTGACACGCCGGCCCGACTGCCACTGTCGGTGGTGCGCTTCGCGCCGCCGCTGCGGGTCGACAACAGCGCTCCGGCCGGTCAGGGCTTCGTCATCCCGGTACGGGTGCAGCGGCAGCCCGGCGCGCCGAGCGCCCGGGTGGAGAAGCTCACCGTCGACGTCTCCTACGACGGCGGGAAGACCTGGGGCAGGGCGAAGCTGGTCCGCACCTCGGCCGACGGCTGGTCGGCGCTGTTGCGGCATCCGGCCGGCACCGGCCACGTGTCGCTACGGGCCACCGCCCGGGACACCGCCGGTAACACGGTGACCCAACGGATCATCCAGGCGTACCGGTTGCGCTGAGGCGTACCCGTCCGGGTCCGCGGCCGAACGCCGCGGACCCGGCGGGGCCGTCAGTCGTTGGCGTGCAGGGCGGCGTTCAGCTCGATGCCCCGGCCGGTGCGCGGCCGGGCCTCCAGCCCGCCGGTGACCGAGTTGCGCCAGAACAGCAGCCCGTCGACGCCGGACAGCTCCCGGGCCTTGACGACCCGGCCGTCGGGAAGCGTGATCTTCGACGCGGCGGTGATGTAGCAGCCGGCCTCGACCACACAGTCGTCGCCGAGCGAGATGCCGACGCCGGCGTTCGCGCCGACCAGGCTCCGCTCGCCAATGCTGATCTTGTCGGTGCCGCCGCCGGAGAGGGTGCCCATGATGGAGGCCCCGCCGCCGATGTCGGAGCCGTCGCCGACCAGCACGCCCTGCACGATCCGCCCCTCGACCATCGAGGTGCCCACGGTGCCGGCGTTGAAGTTGACGAAGCCCTCGTGCATCACTGTGGTGCCGGCGGCCAGGTGCGCGCCCAGGCGGACGCGGTCGGCGTCGGCGATCCGCACCCCGGACGGCACCACGTAGTCGGTCATCCGGGGGAACTTGTCCACCCCGTACACCGACAGGTGCCGGCCGGCCGCCCGCTCGATCACCCGCAGCTCGTCCACCCGCTCCGGTGGGCACGGCCCGGCGGACGTCCAGGCCACGTTGGCCAGCTTGCCGAAGATGCCGTCCAGGTTGACCTGGTTGGGTCGCACCAGGCGGTGCGAGAGCAGGTGCAACCGGAGGTACGCGTCGGAGGCGTCCTTGATCGGATCGTCCAGCGAGCCGATCACGGTGACCACCTGCACGGTACGCAGACCGGGCAGCGGCCGGTCACCGAGCGCGGCCGGCGGCAGGTCGAGCACGTCCGCCTTGTCCTCGCCGGCGACCAGCGGCAGCTCGCCCAGGCCCAGCTTGCCGGTCGGGTACCAGGTGTCGAGCACCTGCTCGTCTGCGGTGACCGTAGCCAGGCCGATGCCCCAGGCGGAATCTGCGGACGTCACTGTTACACCTCTCGGTCACGGCCGGGCTGACCTCGGCTCGCTCCTCGCACTGACAGACCTGAAGGTACCGTGCGAACCATGGAGAACCCGCTGACCCCCGAGGTCCTCGCCGATCCGGTGCAGCTGACCCGCGCTCTGGTCGACATAGAGTCCGTGTCCCTCAACGAGAAGGCGATCGCCGACTGTGTCGAGGAGGTGCTGCGGGGCGTACCGCACCTGACCACCCACCGGCACGGCAACACGGTGATGGCGCGCACCGACCTCGGTCGGCCGCAGCGTGTCGTGCTGGCCGGGCACCTCGACACGGTGCCGTTGAACAACAACTTCCCGTCGACCATGCGCGGCGACCTGATGTACGGCTGCGGCACCTCCGACATGAAGTCCGGGACCGCGTACGCACTGCACCTGGCGGTCACCCTGCCCGAGCCGCGCTACGACGTGACGTACTTCTTCTACGAGGCCGAGGAGATCGAGTCCCGGTACAACGGTCTCAACCTCGTCGCCCAGGCGTTCCCGGAGTGGCTGCAGGCGGACTTCGCGGTGCTGCTGGAGCCGACCTACGGCATCGTCGAGGCGGGCTGCCAGGGCACCATGCGTTCGGTGGTCACCACGACCGGGGTACGCGCCCACTCGGCGCGCTCCTGGCACGGGGTGAACGCCATCCACGCCGCCGGTGAGGTGCTGCGCCGTCTCCAGACGTACGAGGCTCGCCGGGTCACCATCGACGGTTGCGACTACCGCGAGGGCATGAACGCGGTACGGATCAACGGCGGGGTCGCCGGCAACGTGGTTCCCGACCACTGCGAGGTCGAGGTCAACTACCGGTTCGCGCCGGACCGTACGCCGGCCGAGGCGGAGGCGCACCTGCGGGAGGTCTTCGACGGCTTCGAGGTGACGGTCACCGACATGGCTGGCGGTGCCGCGCCCGGGCTCGAAGCGGCCCCCGCGAAGGAGTTCCTGGCGGCGGTCGGCGCCGCGCCGATCGGCAAGCTGGGCTGGACGGACGTGGCCCGGTTCGCGGCGATGGGCATCCCCGCGCTCAACTTCGGCCCCGGCGACCCGAACCTGGCCCACCATCCCGACGAGCACGTCGAGATCAGCAAGATCCGCGACGGCGCGGCAACCCTGCACCGCTGGCTAGCCCCAGCCTGACCGGTCGCGGCCCGGCTTCCGTCGGTGATCAAGAGGTTTGCGTCAGCCTGGCCCGTTGTCGGCGACGCAAACCTCTTGATCGGCTCCGGACGGGGTGGGGGAGGTGGGGATCGGGTTCTGCTGGCGGGTGCGGCGGCGTTCGGCCACCACGTCTCGGATCCGTCGCTGCATCTGGCGACGGATCCGGATCATCTCGCTGTTGCTGATCACGCTGTCTCCTCCCCCGAAGGCGCGCGCCGGGGCATACCCGGTATGTGAATAGTAAGACGTACGGGAGCGTCGAATAGTTGCCCTTGATCGCGAACAATTTCTCGGCGTCCCCGCCCCGCGCACCCGGCCGGTGCTGCTCCACTACGGTTGCTCCATGAGCCAGAGCAACGGGCGGGAGGCCGGTCGCGGTCCGGGCCAGGAGCGGCATCGCGGTGCGGTCACCCTGCGCAGGGGGGCGATCCCGAGCAGCACCGCCGACCAGCGTCTGCTGGATTCGCGGGGGCGCGGCGACTGGAAGACCAAGGACGCCTGGCGCGCGCTGCGCATCCTCGCCGAGTTCGTCGAGGGCTTCGACACCCTCGCCGACGTGCCGTCGGCGGTCAGCGTCTTCGGCTCCGCGCGCAGCGCGCCGGACAGCGCCGAGTGCCAGTTGGCCGAGGAGTTGGGTGGCGCGCTGGCCCGAGCCGGCTACGCGGTGATCACCGGAGGTGGGCCCGGAGTGATGGAGGCCGCCAACCGCGGCGCCAGCGAGGCCGGCGGGCTCTCCGTGGGCCTCGGCATCGAGCTTCCGTTCGAGCAGGGCATCAACGAGTGGGTCGACCTGGCCATCGACTTCCGCTACTTCTTCGCCCGCAAGACGATGTTCGTCAAGTACGCCCAGGCGTTCGTCGTGCTGCCCGGCGGGTTCGGCACCATGGACGAGCTGTTCGAGGCGCTCACCCTGGTGCAGACCGGCAAGGTCACCCGGTTCCCGGTGGTGCTGATGGGCGTCGCCTACTGGCAGGGCCTGCTGGACTGGCTGCGCGACACGATGGCCGCCACCGGCAAGATCGGGCCGGTCGACCTGGACCTGATCTGTCTCACCGACGAGGTCAACGAGGCGGTCCGGTACATCGTCGAGGCGGAAGCCGTGCTCTCCGCCGAGCAGGAGGCGGTCCGCGAGGAGGCCGTCGCCCGGACCGGGGCGGACCAGCAGGCCGCCGCCGTCCAGGCCACCGAGCAGCCCCGGGATCACGACTGATGGCGGCGATCTGCGTCTTCTGCGCCTCCTCTCGTACCCTCGACCAGCGCTGGTTGGACCTGGCCGCCGAGACCGGTGCGGAGCTGGCCCGGCGCGGGCACACGCTGGTCAGCGGCGGTGGCTGCGTCGGCATGATGGGCGCGTTGGCCGACGGCGCCCGCTCCGCCGGTGGGCGCACCCTCGGCGTGATCCCGCAGTCGCTGGTCGACCTGGAGGTCGCCGACCTGGCCTCGGACGAGCTGCTGGTGACCGACTCGATGGCCACCCGCAAGACCGTGATGATCGACAAGTCGGACGCCTTCCTCACCCTGCCCGGCGGCCTGGGCACCCTGGACGAGTTGTTCGAGGTCTGGACGACCGCCACCCTCGCCCTGCACGCGAAGCCGATGGTGCTGATCGACACCGACGGGTTCTACCGCCCCCTGTTGGACTGGCTCGACGCGCTGGCCGATCAGACCTTCCTGAAGCCCGCCGGCCGCGACCTGCTGACCGTGGCCACCACCGTCACCGAGGCCCTGGACATCCTCGAATCCCACCTGACCTGACCCGCACCCCCTCCGCCCCCTGCGGTGATCATGAAGTTGTCGACGTCGCTGTCGGCGTGTCGCGCCGCTAACTTCATGATCGACGAGGTGGGTTGGGGTGTGGGTGGGTTGGTGTCGGATGGGTCTGATGGGATGAGCTGATGCAGGCGTACCGGTTGGTGCGGCGGCCCGGTGGGCCGGCGCGGGGGGACGGGGCGACGCCTGACGGCGCTTCCGTGCCTGCCAGCGACGGCACGTCCGGCGGCGGTGTCGGGGCGGCGGGTGGGTCCGCGCGCTCCGATGGGCCCGTAGGCGTTGGTGGGGCCGAGCGTGTGGTCGGGCCTGAGGTGGCGGTCGGCGGCGGCTGGCGGGCCGATCCGGTGCAGGCCGAGGTGGTCGGGCACACCGACGGGCCGATGCTCGTGCTCGGTGGTCCGGGCACCGGCAAGACCAGCACGCTGGTCGAGGCGGTCGCCGCCCGGGTGGCCGAGGGGGTCGACCCCGAACGGATCCTCGTGCTGACCTTCGGCCGCCGAGGCGCCACCGCACTGCGGCAGCGCATCGAGGCCCGCATCGCGCAGGACGGCCACCGGGTGCTGCGGGAGCCGCTGGTGCGCACCTTCCCGGCGTACGCCTTCGGGTTGCTCCGCCGCGCCGCCGCCGAGCGGGGGGAACCGTCGCCCCGGCTGCTCACCGGCCCCGAGCAGGATCTGATCATCCGTGAGCTGCTGGACGTGGTGGGCGAGGAGCCCGAGGACGACCCGGTCGGCTGGCCGACCGACCTGCGCCCCGCCCTGCGGACCAGGGCGTTCGCCGGCCAGCTGCGTGACCTGCTGATGCGCGCCGCCGAACGCGGGGTGGGTTCGGCCGACCTGGCCCGGCTGGGTGAGAAGCTCGGCCGCGCCGACTGGCCGGCTGCCGCCCGCTTCCTGCGGGAGTACGTGGCAGTGCTCGCCCTGCGCGACGTCAGCAACCGCGGCTCCATCGCGTACGACCCGGCGGAGCTGGTCCGGGCGGCCACCGGGCTGCTGCGCGACGACGAGGAGTTGCTGGCCGCCGAGCGCCGCCGGCTCGCCCACGTCTACCTCGACGAGTTGGCCGACACCGACCCCGCCCAACTGGAGCTGCTCTCGGTCATCGCGGGCGGCGGCAAGTCGCTTGTCGCGTTCGCCGACCCCGACTCGTCCACGTACGCCTTCCGGGGCGCCGACCCGGCCGGGGTGACGACGTTCACGCACCGGTTCCGGACGGCCTCCGGTGCGCCCGCCGCACAGGTGCTGCTGTCCACGTCGTACCGGGCCGGCCCGGGTCTGCTCGCGGCGATCGCCCGGCTGGGTCGCCGGTTGCGGGGTCCGGCCGCGCACCGCCGGCTGCACCCGCTGCCGGACGCGCCGCCCGGTGTGGTCGAGGTGCACACGTTCCGCTCGGCGACCAGCGAGGCCGCCTGGTTGGCCCACGCGCTGCGCTCGGCGCACCTGCTCGACGGCGTGCCCTGGTCCCGGATGGCGGTGCTGGTGCGGTCCACCGCGTTGCAGCTGCCCACCCTGCGACGGGCGTTGCACGCGGCCGGGGTGCCCACAGTGGTGCACGGTGAGGACCTGCCCCTGCACCTGCAACCGGCGGTCGCGCCGCTGCTGCTCCTGCTGCGGTGCGCACTGGAGCCGGAACGCCTCGACGAGGAGTCGGCTGTCGCACTGCTGCACTCGCCGCTGGGTGGGGCGGACCCGCTGGCCGAGCGGCGGCTGCGGCAGGGCCTGCGGGCGCTCGCGCTGGCTGCCGGTGACCGACGTCCCTCCGGTGAGCTGATCGTCGAGGCGTTGCGCGATCCGGAGGAGTTGGCCGGCATCGACCGTCGCTGGGCGGAACCGGCGCAGGCGGTGGCCGGGCTGCTGGCCATCGCACGCGAGGCCGCCGATCGGCCGGGTTCGACAGCCGAGGACGTGCTCTGGGCCGTCTGGCAGGCCAGTGGTCTCGCCGAACGCTGGGCCGGCGCGATCAACCAGGGCCGCCCGGAGGCCGGCGAGGGT
Organism: Micromonospora parva; assembly: GCF_040649675.1. Lineage (NCBI taxonomy): Bacteria > Bacillati > Actinomycetota > Actinomycetes > Micromonosporales > Micromonosporaceae > Micromonospora > Micromonospora parva. The sequence continues at coordinate 135,226 of NZ_JBEZFX010000014.1, forward strand.
GACCTGGCCCGGCGACGGCGGGCCGAGGCGGCCGACCGTGACCTGGACGCCGTGCTGGTCCTCTTCGACGCGGCGGCCCGGTTCACCGACCGGCTGCCCGGTGCCCGTACCGAGGTGTTCCTCGATCACGTGCTCGCCCAGGATCTGCCGGCCGACACCATCGCGCCGACCGCCGACCGGGGTGCGGCGGTACGCCTGCTCACCGCGCACGCGGCGAAGGGCCTGGAATGGGACCTGGTCGCGGTGGCCGGCGTGCAGGAGGGCATCTGGCCGGACCTGCGGCTGCGCGGCAGCCTGCTCGGCTCCGAGCGGCTGGTCGACGTGCTGGCCGGCCGGTCGGTCGACGGCGCGAGAGCGGCGAACGTGGTGGGTCAGACCTCGGCGTTGCTGGACGAGGAGCGTCGGCTCTTCCACGTCGCCGTCAGCCGGGCCCGGCACCGGTTGCTGGTCAGCGCGGTGGCGTCGGCCGCCGTCGGCGGTGACGATCACGAGGAGCAGCCGAGCCGGTTCCTGCACGAGCTGATCCCGAACACCCCGCCCGGCACGCCGCCGCCCGGCGCCCCGCCGACAGCGCCGGGCCCGCCGCCCGGTCCCCGCACCGAGCCGTCCTCCGGTGGCACCATCGCGGGTGAGGCCGGCGACGAGGGGCCGGACCATCCGGGGGCGCTGCCGGTGACCCGTCCACCCCGGGCGCTCACCCTGCCGGCGTTGGTGGCGGAACTCCGTACCGCCATCACCGACCCGGCCGCCCCGGCGACCCGGCGGCGCGCCGCGGCGGCCGAACTGGCCCGGCTCGCCGCCGCCGGAGTGCCCGGCGCGCACCCCGACGACTGGTGGGGGTTGCGGGCGCTCTCCGACGACCGGCCGCTCGTCGACGACGGCGACCCGGTGCGGGTCACCCCGTCGGCCATGGAGAGCGCGCTGCGGTGCAGCCTGCGGTGGCTGTTGGAACGGCATGGCGGCAGCGGGCCGACCAGCACCGCGCAGGGGGTGGGCAACCTGGTGCACGCCGCCGCGATGCTCGCCGAGGACGCCAGTGCCGACCGGGGCGCGCTGCTCGACTACGTGGCCGCCCGGTTCGACGCGATCGAGCTGGCGGCCCGGTGGATGGCCGGGCCGGAGCGGGAGCGCGCCGAGGCGATGGTCGACAAGCTGCTGCGCTGGCTGGCCACCAACCCGCGTCGGTTGCTCGCCATCGAGCACGAGTTCGCCGTCCGCCTGGACGATCCCCACCGGCCCGTCGAGCTGACCGGTCGGGTCGACCGGCTGGAGGTCGACGAGGCCGGGCGGTTGGTGGTGATCGACCTGAAGACCGGCAAGTCCACAGCTGTCACCGGCGCCGACCTGGCGGAGCACCCGCAGCTTGGCGCCTACCAGGCGGCGGTGGAGGCGGGGGCGTTCGCCGAGTTCGGTGACGAGTCCGGGGGAGCCGCGCTGGTGCAGCTGGGGACCACCGCCAAGGACGCCAGGGAGCAGAACCAACCGGCGGCCAGCGAGGGGCCGGCGGCCGGTTGGGCGACCGCGCTGGTCCGGCGAACCGCCGATACGATGGCAGCCGCCACGTTCGCGGCGGTGGCCAACTCGAAGTGCCGGGTCTGCCCGGTGCGCACCAGCTGCCCGGTCTCCGGGCAGGGGCGCCAGGTCGTCGAGCCGCCCACCGTCCGGCGCACCAGTGAGGGCGAGGAGTGAGCCGGTGTTGCGAGCCCCGCAGTCACGAACCAAGACGGCACAGTGAGGGCGAGGAGTGAGCCGGTGTTGCAGCCTGTGACGACACCGTGAGTCAGCCCACCCTGTTCGGCGCGGGTCCCGCACCGACGCCCCGGCTCGCGGACTCCGGCCCCCGGTACACGCCGGTGGAGCTGGCCAAGCTGCTGCGGTTGCCGGCACCGACCCGGGAGCAGGCCGCGATCATCGCCGCTCCGGTGGAGCCGCTGCTGGTGGTCGCCGGTGCCGGGTCGGGCAAGACCGAGACGATGGCCGCGCGGGTGGTCTGGCTGGTGGCCAACTCGTACGTGCGGCCGGAGCAGATCCTCGGGTTGACCTTCACCCGCAAGGCGGCCGGCGAGTTGGCCCATCGGGTACGCACCCGGCTCGACCAGCTGATCCGCCGCGTCGGCCGGCAGGGGCGGGACCCGTTGGACGATCCGCTCGCCGGTGAGCCCACCGTCTCCACCTACCACTCGTACGCGGGGCGGATCGTCACCGAGCACGGGCTACGGGCTGGCTACGAGCCGTCCACCCGGCTGCTCACCGAAGCGTCCCGCTGGCAGTTGGTGGACCTGCTGGTGCGCAACTACGACGGCGACATGTCCGAGGTGGACCGGATGCCGAGCACCATCACCGACGCGGTGCTGGCGCTCGCCGGGGAGTTGGACGAGCACCTGGTCGCGCCGGACGAGTTGGCGGCCTGGACCGGTCGATTCTTCGCCGAGGTGCAGTCCCGGCCGGGTCGGGTGTACGCCGACGTGCGCAAGGCGCTCACCCTGCAGCAGACCCGGTTGCGGCTGCTGCCGTTGGTGCGGGCGTACGCCCGACGCAAGGTGGACTTCGAGGCGATGGACTTCGCCGACCAGCTCGCCCGGGCGGCGCGGGTGGCCCGGGGCCATCCGGCGGTCGGCGCGATCGAGCGGGACCGGTTCCGGGTGGTGTTGCTCGACGAGTACCAGGACACCAGCCACGCCCAGGTGGTGTTGCTCAACGCGCTGTTCGGTGGGGGGCACCCGGTGACCGCGGTGGGCGACCCGTGCCAGTCGATCTACGGCTGGCGGGGGGCCAGCGCGGGCACCCTGGACCGGTTTCCCACCGAGTTCGCCCGCGCCGACGGTGAGCCGGCCCCGGCGCTGGGGCTCACCACGAGTTGGCGCAACCGTCCGGAGATCCTCCGGGTGGCGAACGCGCTCTCCACCCCGCTGCGGGCGGCGGGTGCCCGGGTGCCGGAGCTGCGCTCGGCGTTGACCGTCCGGGACCCGATCCCGCACCGCAGCCCGGCCGGTGCGGCCGGGGGCACCGTGCACTGCGCGATGCTGCCCACGTACGCCGACGAGGCCGACTGGATCGCCGACAGCGTGCTGGCCGCCTGGCGTGGGGCGGCCGGGATGCCGGGCGTGGCCCCGGAGCACATCCCGGTGGCGCGGCGCCCGACGACCGCCGTGCTGGTTCGGGTACGCAGCCAGATCCCGGCGATCGAGTCGGCGCTGCGCGAGCGTGGTCTGCCGGTCGAGGTGGTGGGGCTGGGCGGCCTGCTGGACACTCCCGAGGTGCGCGACGTGGTGTGCACGTTGCGGGTGCTGGCCGACCCGACCGACGGGGCCGCGCTGTTGCGGCTGCTCACCGGTGCCCGTTGGCGGATCGGGCCGCGTGACCTGGTGGCCCTGCACCGCCGGGCTCGGGCCATCGCTACAGCTCGACGGCAGGTGGCCGCCGACGACGACGCGGAGATCAGCCCCGACCTGTTGGACGAGGCGACTCTGGTGGAGGCGCTGGCCGACCTCGGGCCGGCGCAGGCGTACTCGGCGGAGGGGTTCGCGCGGCTGCGCGCGTACGGCCGGGAGTTGGCGCTGCTGCGCTACCGACTGGACCAGGCGCTGCCGGACCTGATCGCGGACATCGAGCGAACCATCGGCCTGGACGTGGAGGTCGCGGTGCGGGCCGGCCGCGACGGCGCCGGCGACGCGGGCCTGGCCCGGGGGCACCTGGACGCGCTCGGCGACGTGGCGGCCCGGTTCAGCGGGGAGACGCCCGGCGCCACCCTGTCCGGTTTCCTGTCCTATCTGGCCGCCGCCGAGGACGAGGAGCGTGGTCTGGCGCCGGGCGAGGTCGAGGTGGTGGAGGGCGCGGTGCAGGTGGTCACCGCACACGCCGCCAAGGGTCTGGAGTGGGACGTGGTGGCGGTGGCCGGGCTCAGTCGCGGGCTGTGGCCCGGGCCGGTCCGCAACTCCGACCACTGGTTGGGCGGGCTGGGCGTGCTGCCGTTCCCGCTGCGCGGTGACGCCGACGGGCTGCCCGAGTTGGCGCTCGACGAGGCGGGCGACCAGCGGGCCGTGGCGCGGGCGGTGACCGACTTCACCGACGCGTGGCGGGCCCACGACGAGCGGGAGGAACGCCGGCTGACGTACGTGGCGGTGACCCGGCCGCGCCGGCTGCTGCTCTGCTCCGGTTACTGGTGGGGGGAGGGCACGAAGCGACCGCGAGGTCCGTCGGTCTTCCTGCGTGAGGTGTACGACGCCTGCCTCGACGGTGGGCCGGGGCACCTGATCGACGTGTGGGCACCGGAGCCGACCCCGGACGCGACGAACCCCACGGCCGAGGTGGTGCTCCGCGCGGAGTGGCCGGCCGACCCGTTGGGTGGTCGCCGGCCGGCGCTGGCCGAGGCTGCCGGGCTGGTGCGTCGCCTGATGGCCGACGGTCCGGCGGCGGCGCTCCCGGGACCGGTCGGGCCGGTCCTCCCCGGGCCGGTCGGGTCGAGTGGCTCGGTGCCCGCCGGATCGGTGGCGGCGGCCGGCTCGGCGCCCGCCGGGTCGGTGATGCCGGGCGGGCCGACTGTCGAGGCGGCCGAGCCGGAGGTGGACCCGGAGGTGGCGCGCTGGCAGCGTGAGGCGGACCTGCTGCTGGCCGAGCGCGCCGAGCTGACCCGGCTCTCCGGTGCGGTCGAGGTGGCGCTGCCCGGGGCGCTGAGCGTCACCCAACTCGTCGCGTTGCGGCGCGATCCGGCGGCGCTGGCCCGTACGCTGCGCCGGCCGGTGCCGACCGAACCCAACCCGTACGCGCGTCGGGGCACCGCCTTCCACGCCTGGTTGGAGCAGCGCTTCGGCGCGGACCGCCTGTTGGACCTGGACGAACTGCCCGGCGCTGCCGATGCCGATGCCGCACCCGACGAGGCGCTTGTCGAGCTTCAGGAGCGGTTCCTGGCCAGCGAGTGGGCCGACCGGTCACCGGTGGAGGTGGAGGTGCCGTTCGCCACGGTGATCGCCGGGGTGGTGGTACGAGGCCGGATGGACGCGGTCTTCGCCCGGCCGGGTGGCCGGTTCGACGTGGTCGACTGGAAGACCGGCGCGCAGCCCACCGGGCCGGCGGCTGAGGTGGCCGCCGTGCAGCTGGCCGTGTACCGGCTGGCCTGGGCGGAGTTGGCCGGTGTGCCGGTCGAGCGGGTGGGCGCGGCGTTCCACTACGTCCGGCACGGGGTGACCGTACGGCCCGCCGACCTGCTGGATGTGGCGGGCCTCACGGCCATGATCGCCCAGTTGCCCGAGGATTCTGCCCAACATTGACCACTGCGGGGAAAACCGTGGTAGGTTGACCGGGTTGCAGTTTTGGTTACCAGAGACTCTGTGTGCGCCTGGCGGGATTGTGGCCCCAGGCGCTCTTTGTTGTGTCCGGAGTTCTCCGGGCGGGGCGACCAGAAGCGACAGGCGATTCGCGCATCCCCGCGCGGAGCGCTCCTCTTCGGGCGTGCAACAAGTGCGCGTCCGACGTTCCGTCAAGGAGACGAAACACATGGCTATTGGCACCGTGAAGTGGTTCAACGCTGACAAGGGCTTCGGCTTCATCACCCCGGACGGCGGCGGCGCTGACGTCTTCGCCCACTTCTCGGCGATCCAGTCCTCCGGCTACCGGAGCCTGGACGAGAACCAGCGGGTCGAGTTCGAGGTGACCCAGGGCCAGAAGGGCCCGCAGGCGGAGAACATCCGCCCGCTCTGATCTTCGGATCGGTCAGCATTACCTGTCGCGCCCTCCGGGTGTGACGGTGACGGGACCGGCCCGCCCCGCCGCCGCCTGCGTCCGCAGGCGGCGGCCCGGCGGCGGGCCGGCCTGTACTCCCTTCGGTTCGTGCTTGTGAGTCCTGGCGGTCTCTTTCCGCTGGTTGACAGCGCCGACTTCGGCGCCCTCCCTCGACACGTGCCGCGTCGAGGAAGGCTTCCGCATGACCACAGTTATTCCCTCTTTCGCCCATACCGGTCTGGCGCCGGCGCTGCTCACCGCGCTGACCGCGCAGGGCATCACCGAGCCGTTCCCGATCCAGTCGGCGACGCTGCCCGACTCGCTCGCCGGCCGGGACGTGCTGGGAAGAGGCCGTACCGGCTCCGGCAAGACCCTCGCCTTCGGGCTTCCCCTGCTGTCGCGCACCGCCGGCCGTAAGGCCCGGCCGGGTCGCCCGCTGGCCCTGGTGCTGGTGCCGACCCGCGAACTGGCCCAGCAGGTCACCACCGCCCTGGCCCCGTACGCCCGCGCCGTCGGGCTGCGCTGCGCCACCGTCGTCGGCGGGCTGTCGCTGCAACGGCAGGCGGACGCGCTGCGTGCCGGTGCCGAGGTGGTCGTCGCCACCCCCGGCCGGCTGCACGACCTGATCAACCGTGGCGACGCCCGGCTCGACCAGGTCGAGATCACCGTGCTCGACGAGGCCGACCAGATGGCCGACATGGGTTTCCTGCCGCAGGTCACCAAGCTGCTGGAGCAGGTCGCGCCGCAGGGGCAGCGGATGCTCTTCTCCGCGACCCTGGACGGCGGCGTGGACCGGCTGGTCCGCCGCTTCCTGAGCAACCCGGTCACCCACTCGGTCGACCCGGGCACCGCGACCGTCACCGCGATGACCCACCACGTGTTGCACGTCGACGCCGCCGACAAGCCCGACGCGTTGACCCGGATCGCCGCCCGTGAGGGCCGCACCATCCTGTTCATGGGCACCAAGCACCGCGCCGACCGGCTGGCCCGTCAGCTGCTCTCCAAGGGCGTACGCGCTGCCGCGCTGCACGGCGGCAAGTCCCAGCCGCAGCGCACCCGGATCCTGGAGCAGTTCCGCAACGGTCAGGTGACCGCCCTGGTCGCCACGGACGTGGCGGCCCGTGGCATCCACGTGGATGGCCTGGACATGGTGGTCAACGTGGACCCGCCGACCGAGGCGAAGGACTACCTGCACCGGGGCGGCCGTACCGCCCGGGCCGGCGAGTCCGGTTCCGTGGTCACCCTGGTCCTGCCGGAGCAGCGCCGGGACGTGTCCCGGCTGATGGCCACTGCCGGCATCCGACCCGAGTCGGTCCAGGTGCGCCCCGGTGACGCGGCGTTGGCCCGGGTGACCGGTGCCCGTGAGCCGTCCGGTGTGCCGGTGACCATCGTCGCGCCGCCGGTGCCCGCCTCTCGGACGCGTACCTCCGGTGGTTCGGCCTCCGACGGCGGCGCCCGGCCGGCGCACCGCGCGTCGGGACGCTCCCGGCGCCCGCGTCGCCCCCGTACCGTCTAATCTTCCGCTCGTCGACCGACCCGTCCCGCTTCGGCTGGGCGGGTCGGTGTCGTTCCCGCCCATCGCGTGCCATCCGGGCCGCCTCGTGATGAGGGCTCGGTCACCCGTTCGGCTGAGTCGGTAATCAGCCTCCGCTGGGTCGGCTGGCCGACTGCGCCCCGGCCGGTGGTGGTCGAGGCTGACGGACGGGGGAAGTCGGGCGGGGGGCCCGACACGGGAGGGGTGACCATGGCGGGCGAAGCCGGCTCGGGCGCACTGCGTGAACTGATCCTGGTGGTCGCGGTCGCGCTCGCCGGGTTGTTGCTCGCCATGGTCGCGGCCTTCGCGCCCTGGCATGCCACCCCGGCGGGCAATGCTCCCGCCGGTCTGGTGGAGCTGCACAGTCCTGGCGGCCCGGGCTCCGGCCCGGCGGACGCACACGTGGGCTGAGCAGCGACCGGCCTACCGGTGCCGGCGGAGGGGCAGGCCCGGTCAGGATCGGTGCGAGGTGTGGTCGGGTCGGCGGGGCACCGACCCGACCACATCACCGTCGCCGCAACCCACCGCAACCCACGCATGCGCCGATCTTGCGCTTTCGGTTGTCAATTCGGCAGGATGCGTCCCTTTTGCCGCGACAGAAAGTGCAAGATCGCGGGACACGGGGGCGCGGGGGCGCGGGGGCGCGGCGCGGGCGGGCTAGGGGGTTGTGGGGGTTTGGGTTTGGGTGAGCAGGTTGGCGAGGGTGGTGCTGTCGACGACGGTGGCGATCGCCCCGTGCACCGCCAGCCAGACGTCGGTGAGCCCCGCGGCCACTCCGTGATAGTCGGCCCGCTCGGCCGGCAGGCCGCGCACCGTGGTGAGCGAACCGCCGACCGCGCGCAGCACGTCCCCGACGGTGATCTCGTGGGGCGGGCGGGTCAGCGCGTACCCGCCGTCGGCACCGCGGTGGCTGTGCAGCAGACCGGCCCGGCGCAGGTCGAGCAGGATGCCCTGCAGGAAGCTGAGCGGGATGCCCTGCACCTCGGCCAGGCTGGCAGCCTTCACCAACTCGCCGGCCCTGTCGCCGTCGCCGTCGCCGTCGCCACCACCGGCGGCGGCGACGGCGAGCATCGCCCGGAGCGCGTAGTCGCTGCGCGCGGAGACGAACACGTCACTGACCAGCCTGGTCCAGTACGCCCCAGCGACGCCGGATCGCCTTGTCCGCAGCGCCGAACGCGGCGTCCACGACCAGGCCGACGACCAGGATGACGATCATCGTGGAGAGCAGCCAGGGCGCGTCGGACAGTTCGCGGGAGTAGGTGAGCTGGGCGCCGAGTGAGGTCTGCGAGATGCCGACCACGAGCAGCTCACCGGCCATCAGGCTGCGCCAGGAGAACGCCCAGCCCTGCTTGAGCCCGGCGACGATCGCCGGCAGGGCGGCCGGAGCGATGACGTACCGGTAGAGGTTGAGCCCACGGGCGCCCAGGTTGCGGCCGGCGCGCAGCAGCAGCGGCGGCACGTAGTCCACTCCGGAGATCACCCCGTTGGCGATGGACGGTGCCGCTCCGAGCACCACCACGAAGAAGATCGCCTTCTCGCTCAGCTCGAAGAGCAGGATGGCCAGCGGGAACCAGGCGATCGACGGCATGGTCTGCAACGCGGTGATCATCGAGCCGATGGCGGCGCGCAGCACGGTGGACCGGGCCACCGCGAGGCCGAGCAGCAGGCCGACGGCGACCGAGAAGACGTACCCGAGGGCGGCCCGGCGCAACGTGGTGACCAGGCCGTCCCAGAGCTGCGGGCTCTGGGCCTGGGCCATCAGCTCGCGGCCGACCTCCAGCGGGCCGGGCAGCGAGTACGGCGGCTTCCAACCCGAGAGGACCACGAGTTGCCAGGCGGCGATGGCGATGGCCAGCGCGGCGAGCTTGGGCCAGGTGGCCGCCCAGAGGCGGGTGCCCCGGGAGACGTCCTTGTCCCGACCGGCGATCTCCAGGGCGTCCAGGCCGGTGATCTCGGCGTCGGTACGCGCCGAACTGGTGAGGGTGTCACTGGCCATGGCGGCCCACCTCCGTACGGAGCCGCTCGGTGACCTCGGCGGCGATGGCCGCGACCTCGGGGGAGTCGATCCGACGGGGGCGCGGGATGGTCACCTCGGTGGAGTAGATGATCCGGCCGGGTCGGCTGGAGAGCAGGATGATCCGGTCGGCCAGTCGGGCCGCCTCGCGGACGTTGTGCGTCACGAAGAGCACCGAGAGTTGGCGCTCGGACCAGATCCGTTCCAGCTCGTCGTGCAGGATGTCCCGGGTCATCGCGTCCAGCGCGCCGAACGGCTCGTCCATCAGCAGCACCGGGGTGTCCAGGGCCAACGTGCGGGCCAGCGCGACCCGTTGCCGCATCCCGCCGGAGAGTTCGTGCGGGCGCTTGCGGCCGAAGTCGCCCAGGTGCACCGTCCGCAGCAGTTCGGCGACCCGCTCGCGGCGTTGGGCCCGGGGGAGCCGGCGCAGCTTGAGGGGGACCTCCACGTTGGCGTCGACGGTCAGCCACGGAAAGAGCGCCGGTTCCTGGAACATCAGGCCCGGGTTGACGTCGCCGGCCAGGGTGATCTGGCCACCGCTGACCCGGTCCAGCCCGGCCACCAGGTTGAGCAGGGTGCTCTTGCCGCAGCCGGACGCGCCGACCAGGCAGACGAACTCGCCGGGCGCGACGTCCAGCGACACACCGTCCAGGGCCAGGACGGCGCTCGACCCGCGTCCGTACACCTTGGTCACGCCGGAGAGCGCGACGGCTGTGGTCGCGCTCCGCGGCGTCGTCGTGGTCGACGTCATGGCTGGACGACCTCGGGCTTGCCGGCGGCCTTCAGCGCGTTGTTGAGGTACTTCAGGTCGTACAGGCCCTTGAGGTCCACCGGCTCGGTCAGCTGCACGTCGACGGCGTGGTCGAGCCCGGCCTTGAGGGAGGACGGGATCGGGTCGTTGGTGAACTCCAACGTCGGCCACGCCTGCTTGATCAGCTTCAGGTCCAGCGGCTTGCCGGTGATCTTGCCGATCGCGTCGGAGATGGCCTGCTGCGCCTCCTCCGGCTTGGTGTTGACGAACTCGTTGGCGGCCACCTGGCCGTCGACCAGCTTCTGCACCACGTTCGGGTGCGCCTTGAGGAACTTCGTGCTCACCAGCAGGTTGGTGATGACGAACTTCTTGTCGGGCCACAGGTCACGCTCGTCGACGAGCACCGTGCCGCCGGCGTTGACCAGGCGGGAGACGAACGGCTCGGGCACCCACGCCCCGTCGATCGCGCCGCTGGTGAACGTCTCGATGGTCTGGGCGTTCTCCTGCGGCACGATCTTGACGTCACCGCCACCCTCCTTGGTGGTGGTGAGGCCCTGCTGCTTGAGCCAGTACCGGACCGCCACGTCCTGGGTGTTGCCCAGCTGCGGGGTGGCGATCTTTTTGCCCTTCAGGTCCTGCGCCCCGGTGATGCCGGGCTTGACCACCAGCGCCACGCCGCCGGACGCCGCTCCGGAGATGACCCGGACAGCCTCGCCCTTGGACTTGGAGAAGGCGTTCACCGTCGGGTTCGGACCGATGTAGGTGGCGTCCAGCGCGCCGGAGAAGACCGCCTCGATGGCGGCCGGGCCGGCGTTGAAGGTCTTCGGGTCCAGCTTGACGTCGGTGCCGAGCTTCTCCGCGAAGATGCCCTTCTCCACGCCGACGACCGCTGGCGCGTGGGTGATGTTGGGGAAGTAGCCGAGGCGCAGCGTCACCGGGCCGGAGCTGCCGCCCGCGCCCTCGCTGTCGTCGCCGCACCCGGCGGTGCTGCCCAGGGTCGCCGCGCCGAGGGCGGCGAGGGTCATCAGCGTGACCGTCCGGCGCAGGGGGAGCCGTCTCATCGTCCATCCAATCCGCAGTATTCCTACTTAGTTGGTAGGAAGAGTGGGCCAGGCCATGGTCAGCGTCAAGACCCATCCACATGGCGGGATAGCGCGTCTCAGTTATGTCGGTATTTCCTACCAGCTTGCTGCGATAAGCGACGAGGCGTGGGCGGGGAGCGACCGGCTGCTGGCCGGGGTGAGCCCGGAGCGGATCGCCGCCGCAAAGGCCCGGTTCCGTCGGATGGACTCGGCCGCACCGCGAGGAGGCCGAACGGGTCGCCAACGAGGTGCTGACCCTGGTGACCGCCCCCGTCGCGGCGGCTCCGGGAAGGTCGCGGGTGGCGACCGTGTCGACGCGCTAGGGTCGACTCCGTGGCGGCGCGGAGATCCAGAATTCCAGCGACGAAGTATCCGGTCGAGCGGTTCACCCTCGACAACGGCCTGCGGGTGGTGCTCACCCCCGATCGCAGTGCCCCGGTGATCGGGGTGGCGGTGGTCTACGACGTCGGCATCCGCTCGGAGCCCGAGGGGCGCACCGGCTTCGCCCACCTCTTCGAGCACCTGATGTTCCAGGGTTCGGAAAACCTGGAGAAGCTGGCTCACTTCCGGCACGTGCAGGGCGCGGGTGGCACCTTCAACGGCTCCACCCACCTGGACTACACCGACTACTTCGAGACGCTGCCGAGCAACGCGCTGGAACGCGCACTGTTCCTGGAGGCGGACCGGATGCGCGGCCCCCGGCTGACCGAGGAGAACCTGCGCAACCAGGTCGACGTGGTCAAGGAGGAGATCCGGGTCAACGTCCTCAACCGGCCGTACGGCGGTTTCCCCTGGCTGACCCTGCCGCCGGTCATGTTCGACACCTTCCCCAACGCCCACGACGGCTACGGCTCCTTCGACGACCTGGAGTCGGCGACCGTCGCTGACGCAGCGGACTTCTTCCGCCGCTACTACGCCAGCGGCAACGCCGTGCTCGCCGTCAGCGGTGACATCGACGTGGCCGAGGCGACCGAGCTGGTCAGCCGGCACTTCGGCGACGTGCCGGCCCGGCCGGCACCGCAACGGCCCGACTTCACCGAACCCGACCTGAGCGCCGAGCGGCGCACCTCGTACACCGACGCCCTGGCGCCGCTGCCGGCGGTGGCCGGCGCGTGGCGGGTGCCCGACCCGGTCACCGACTTCGCCGGCTACCTGCCGTACGTGGTGCTGGCCGAGGTGCTCACCGACGGCGACGCGTCGCGGCTGGTCGAGCGGCTGGTGCAGCGCGACCGCGCAGTGACCAGCCTCGGCGGATACCTCGGTTTCATGGGCGACCCGTTCGACGTCCGCGACCCCACCGCGCTGCTGTTGCAGGCGCACCTGCCGCCCGGGGGTGACGTGGACAAGGTGCTGCGCACCATCGACGAGGAGCTGGACCGGCTGGCCACCGACGGGCTGACCGACGGTGAGCTGGCCCGCACCCAGGCCCGGATGGCGACCCACCTGCTGCGGGACACCGACGCGGTGCTCGGTCGGGCGCTGCGGATGGCAGTGCTGGAGCAGCAACGCGGCGAGCCGGGCCTGCTCAACGAGTTGCCCCGGCTGGTCGGCGAGGTCACCGAGGAGCAGGTCCGGGCCGCCGCGGCCACAGTGCGCCCGGAGCGTCGCGCCGCCATCGAAGTCATCCCCGGAGGTGCCCGATGACCGGGACTGTGGCCGCCGCGCCGCGCACGCTTCCCCCGCTCGGTCCGACCCGCAAGCTCAAGGTGCCCAAGCAGGCCGAGCGGACGCTGCCCAACGGGCTCACCGTGATCGCGGTACGCCGGCCCGCCGTGCCCCTGGTCGAACTGCGGCTCTGGGTGCCGTTCGGACGGGTGCACCTGGCCCGCGGCGCGATGCTCTCGCAGACCATGCTCTCCGGCACCGGGTCGATGACCAGCGTGCAGATCGCCGCCGAGTTGCAGAAGGTGGGCGGCGGGCTCTCCGCGGGCGTCGACCCGGACCGGCTGATGCTCTCCGGCGCCGGCCTGGTCACCGGTCTGGACCGGATGCTGGAGCTGCTGGCCGAGGTGCTGATGGGCGCCAGCTACCCCAGCGACGAGGTGGCCACCGAACGGGACCGACTGGTCGACCGGATCCAGGTGGCGCAGAGTCAACCGGCGCACCTGGCCCGGGAGGCGCTGCTCAAGCGGATCTACGGCCGGCACCCGTACGCGACGCAGACGCCCGAGCCCGACCAGATCCGGGCCGTCCGACCGGCGGCCCTGCGCACCCTGCACTCGGAGCGGGTGCACCCGACCGGCGCGCAGTTGGTGCTGGTCGGTGACGTGCAGCCAGAGAAGGCGCTGGACGCCGCCGAGCGGGCACTCGGCGGCTGGTCGGGTGCCGGGCGTACGGCCGACCTGCCGGCGACCCCGCCGCTGGAGCCGGGGCCGCTGCTGCTTGTCGACCGGCCGGGCTCGGTGCAGTCGTCGCTGCGGATCGCGCTTCCGGCGGTGTCGCGCACCGACCCGGACCACGCCCCGCTGCAACTGGCCAACCTGATCTTCGGCGGCTACTTCTCCTCCCGGTGGGTGGAGAACATCCGCGAGGACAAGGGCTACACGTACGGCCCGCACTCGGGTATCGAGCACTCCGTCGCCGGGTCGGTGCTGGTCGCCGCCGCCGACGTGGCCACCGAGGTCACCGGTCCGGCGCTGCTGGAGACGACGTACGAGCTGGGCCGGTTGGCGTCGCTGCCACCGAAGCCCGAGGAGTTGGAGCAGGCCCGGCAGTACGCTCTGGGCACCCTTCAGCTCGGCATGTCCACCCAGGCCGGGCTGGCCGCGTTGACCAGCGCGTACGCGGGCAACGGGCTACGCCTGGACTTCCTCGCCGAGTACGCGGCGCGGTTGGCGAAGGCGAGCATCGAGGACGTGGCGCAGGCGGCGGCCCGCTACCTGGCACCGGCTCGGGCGGCGATCGTGGTGCTCGGCGACGCGGAGCGGATCACCCCGGGGCTGGCCGCGCTGACCGCTGTCCACACCGAGCGACAGGCGTGAGCGGGGAGGCGGCGCCGCCGTTGGCGCGGTCCACGCTGGATCGGGCGGCGCACCGGCGGGGCGACTCGCAGTGGTTGACCGAGGCGTGGTTGCGCGCCCGGGTGCTGCTGATCGACTCGACCGACGACGGTCGGACGCTGGCCCGCACCGAGACGTCGCCGCCGACGTTGGTGCTGTTCGGGGCGGGTGACGTGCCCGCCGGCTCCGAGTCGGCGGCGATGTTCCTGGGGGTCGAGCCGGACGGGGTGCCGGTCTTCGCCGTCGACGCGCCGCTGCCGGCGATCCCGGGGACCCGGGCGGTCCACCTCCGCGAGGTGGGTCACCTGCTCGCCGACCGGGAGGCCGGCATCTTCACCACCGCGCTGGCACTCGTCAACTGGCACACCCGGCACGGTTACTCGACCAGCACCGGTGCGCCGACCGCGATGGACGAGGCCGGTTGGTCCCGGGTGGACCGCAACGGCGGGCGGATCTGGCCGCGTACCGACCCGGCGATGATCGTGCTCGTCCATGACGGCGTGGACGGCCCGGACGGTCGCTGCCTGCTCGGCAACAACGCCGGCTGGCAGGGCACCCCGGGTGGTCGCCGCTACTCCTGCCTGGCGGGCTACGTGGAACCGGGGGAGTCGGCGGAGGCGGCCGTGCTGCGCGAGGTCCGCGAGGAGGTGGGCATCGGGGTCGAGCGCATCGGGTACGTGGGCAGCCAGGCCTGGCCGTTCCCCGGCTCGCTGATGCTGGGCTTCCTTGCCACCGCGAACCCGGCCGAGCCGGTGCGGGTCGACCCGTCCGAGATCGCGTACGCCCGGTGGTTCTCCCGCCAGGAGATCGGGGCGGCACTGGCCGGGCAGACGGTCGACGTGGGCGACGGGGCCCGACTGGTCCTGCCGCCGCCGTCGTCGATCGCGCTCTTCCTCATTCACCGGTGGCTGGACGGCTGGGTGGACGCCGACCGCTGAGCGCGGTCCCGGCCCGTGGCCGCCGTTGCCGCGACGGTCACGGGCCGGGAACACGGGCCGTCGTGGTCGGTGGGTGCGAGTAACGCGGCGGGGGAGCCGGTCCGACCACGACGGACGACCTGTGAATCAGGTGCCGAGGCGGCCCGGTCTCTGTCGGAAGGCGGGCCGTGGCTCGATCAGCGGGAGGACCTTGACCCGCTGCTTGCCGGCGCGGACCGCGCCGACCGTGGCGAGGGCGCGGGCCAGCAGGAGCGCGGCGTCCCGGTCCTCGGCGTGCACGATCTGCCGTCGCGGCTCGGGCGCGGTCGTCTCGTCGCGAAGTCGATGGCCGTCCGCCCAGGCGGCGGCGATGTCCCCGTCGGCGACGGCGCGGATGTCGGTGCGAACGATCAGGAACCGCATGTGGGTC
Source organism: Micromonospora parva (assembly GCF_040649675.1). Lineage (NCBI taxonomy): Bacteria > Bacillati > Actinomycetota > Actinomycetes > Micromonosporales > Micromonosporaceae > Micromonospora > Micromonospora parva. Next base: position 150,671 of record NZ_JBEZFX010000014.1, read on the forward strand.
TCCGGATGAACCGCGACGGATGAGCAGTGTGGAAGTTCCACGTATCCGAGGGCCATGTTACGCCCCGTGTTCGTCTCAGCAACTGAAACGCGCCTATCGGTTTCGAGCCTCGTCCGATCAGTCGATGGCTGCTCAGCAGGGTTGGCGGGTCACCGGGCGACGGGTGTGACGAGACGGGGCCGCCGGCGCTACGCCGACGGCCCCGTACCCGATGACCGGGTCAGTTCAGATCGAACTGGCCCTTCTTGGCGCCGGTGATGAAACCGAGCCACCCTGCGCGGTTGAACAGCAGCACCGGGCCGCCCCGGTCCTTGCTGTCGCGTAGGGCGACCGCCGACGGGCCGGTGGCGAGCGGGGCGACCTCCACGCAGTTGGAGGTCTGGCTGCGGGTGCTGGTACGCCACGGGGCGTCCGCCAACGAGTGGGCGGAGACGGACGGCGTGTTGCGGATGTCGTTCATGGTTCTGCTCCTGATGTGCAGCGATCCGATGGGACGAGTGGTGCCGCACGCCCGACGGAGGTCCCCCGTGGATCACCGGTCCGTCAGTCGCCCCGAACCCTGGCGGCGTTGGGTCGGCGCCGTTGCCGGCCCGAACGCCACTGTGGATGGGGGCGTCGCCTCGGCCAGCCGTCCCGCCGCCTCGATCAGCCAGGAGAGGGTGTCCGAGGCGTTAAGTGCCGCCGTGCATAGCCACTCGAACACCACTTTATAGCGATTTAGCGTGATTGCCTCGGTCGACATGACGTCGGTGAAGCCACCTTCGATGGCCAATGTCTCCGGATCGAGGGGATCGGCGAACCGATAGACCGAGAACGCGGTCGGCGGAAGGAACCAACTGCCGATCTGGGTGTCCCGGAGCAGCACGTGCAGGGTCACGTTCGGCAGCAGGGCCAGCTCGCAGAGTTGGAGCAGCTGCTCGTGCAGCACCTCCGGCGGCCCGGCCCGGCGGCCGAGAGCGGCCTCCTCCAGCACGGCGGTGTAGCGGGGAGCGTGCGGCTCCCGGGTGAGCAGCGACTGGCGGGCCAATCGCGCCTGCACCTCGGTCTCCGGCTCGTCGCCGGGCTCCGGCTCGCCCGCGCCCGCGCTCACCTGGCGGGCCGACACGATCCGCAGCTGGGCGTACCCGGGGGTCTGCAACAGGCCCGGCACCAGCACCGGGTTGTACTCGGAGATTTCCGCGCAGCCCGCCTCCAACTCGGCCCAGCCGCGCTGCTGCTGCGTCATCACCGGGAAGTTCTTCAACCAGCCGCGCATGTCGCCGGCCTCGTTGGTGATGCCCAGCAGCTCGTCGTGCAGCGCCTGGTCGGCGCCGTAGAGGTCGAGCAGGTCGCCGACGTCCTGCGGGTCCGGTCGGCTGCGGCCATTCTCCAGGCGGGACAGTTTGGACGCGGAGGCCCAACCGATACGCTCGATGACCTGATCGCCGGTGAGGCCCGCGGCCTCACGCAGGCGGCGCAGCTCGATGCCCAACCGGCGACGACGCAGGATCGGGCTGGGTGCGGCAGGAGGCACAGTGTCCTCTTTCCCGTCGACCGCCGCAGACGCGACGGTAACTGTATGAAATTCGCCCCCCACGGTCAGTATGGACGGCGCGACCGGTGTCGGAGGTTCCGGCGAGGGCGTGTCTTGCGAAAATCGGACCACGGGAATGCCGGACGACGACGGACCCGCGGTCGCGGCCGTCGACCTCGCCCACCTGGGCACGCCATCCCGCCGGAGGGACCCATGCGCACGATCCTGCGCCGACCCGACTTCCGTCTGCTCTTCGGCGGCCTGCTGGCCAGCATGACCGCCGAGTCGATCCTGCTGCTGGCGCTCGCCATCTGGGTCAAGGATCTGACTGGCTCGAACGGGTTGGCCGGTGCCACGATCTTCGCGGTCATCGCGCCGATGACGCTGGCACCGCTGGTCGGCTGGGTCGTGGACCGCTACCCGCGCCGACCGTTCTTCGTCGCCGCGAACGTGGCGACCGCCGCCCTGCTCACCCCGCTGTTCACCGTCCACGACGCGGGCGACGTCTGGGTCGTCTACCTGGTGGCCGCCCTCTACGGACTCTCGTCCATCACGCTCGGTGCGGCGCTCAGCGGGCTCATCCGCGAGTTGGTGCCGGTCGAGCTGCTGGCCGAGGCGAACGGCGTGCTGCAGACCGTACGCCAGGGGATACGACTGGTCGGCCCGCTGGTGGGCGCGGCTCTCTACGCGGCGCTCGGCGGCTGGGCGCTGGCCGGAATCGGCATGGTCGGATTTCTGACCGCGGCTGCGGTGGTGACCGCGCTGCCCGCCCCGCAACAGGTGCCGCCGACCGTACGGCTGCGGTGGCCGGCCGAGCTGGGCGCCGGCCTGCGGCACCTGGCCGGCGAGCCGGCCCTGCGGCGGGCCCTGCTCGGCTACGGGCTCGGCTCACTGGTGATGGGCTTCAGCGAGTCGCTCATCTTCGCCTACGTGGACCAGGGGCTGAACCGGGATGCCGCGTTCGTGGGTGTGCTGGTCACCGTGCAGGGCGTTGGTGGTCTGCTCGGCGGACTCTGCTCACCGACGCTGGTCCGCCGGCTCGGCGAGGTCGGCACGCTGGCCGCCGGGGTCGCCTTCTTCTCGCCGGCCGCGCTCGCGCTCGCGTACCCCGATCTGCGGCTCGGGTTCGCGGCGGTGCTGCTGGCCGGGGTCTCGCTCCCGCTGACGATGGTGGGTTTGCACACGCTGATCCAGCGCCGCACCCCGCCCGCGCTGGTCGGCCGGGTCGCCGCGGCCACCCAGGCGGTGGTCAGCGGGCCGCAGGCGTTCTCCATCGGGGCGGGTGCCCTGCTGGTCGGGTTACTGGACTACCGGCTGCTGTTCGCGCTGGTCGGAGTGGCCACCCTGGCCGCCGGTAGCTACCTGTGGCGGGGCCGCCACCTGAGCGCGCCGCCCGGGGCACCCGCACCGACGCCACCCACCCGCCCGACGCTCCCGGCACCCCGCCGACCGGTTGAGGACACCGACCGACCCGGGCTTCCAACGCCCGCCGACCGTCGCCACCGTGACTCGTGCCCGGACACGACGAACGGCCGCCCCGATGGGGCGGCCGTGCGCCGAGGATGAACCGGCAGATCAGGCGTTGAGGGTTTCCAGGTGCTGCTTGACCTGGGTGATCGAGGGATTCGTCAGCGCGCTGCCGTCGGCGAAGCGCAGCGTCGGCACCGTCTGGTTACCGCCGTTGACACTCATCACGAACTCCGCGGCCTTCGGGTCCTGCTCGATGTCGACCACCTCGTAACCGATGCCCTCCCGGTCGAGCTGCGACTTCAGCCGGTGGCAGTAGCCGCACCAGGGGGTGGAATACATCGTCAACATGGTCGGATCCTCCAACTCCTCCGGCCGCGGCTTGCCGATCAAGCCGAGGCTGTTCGCTGCAACGCTGGGAGGAGCTGAGATGATTCCTGGTTGTGGCGGTTCACTCAGCGTCGGAACAGGTGCTCGCCGGGCTGGACCCGGAGCAACGCGCCGCGGTGACCGCACCCGCCGGCCCGGTCTGCATCCTGGCCGGCGCCGGCACCGGCAAGACCCGCGCGATCACCTCCCGAATCGCCCACCGGGCGCTCTCCGGGGAGATCTCCCCCCGACACGTGCTCGCTGTCACCTTCACCGCCCGCGCCGCCGCCGAGATGCGGAGTCGTCTCACGGTGCTCGGGGTGGGTGGCGTCCAGGCGCGGACGTTCCACGCCGCCGCGCTGCGTCAGGTGCGGTACTTCGCGCCCCGGCTGCTGGCCGGGCGTGCCATGCCCGAACTGCTGGACAGCAAGGTACGACTGGTCACCCTCGCTGCCGCCCGGGTCGGCCTGCGTACCGACCGGGCCGCCGCCCGCGACCTGGCCGGCGAGATCGAGTGGGCGAAGTCGTCGCTCGTCGAACCGACGGACTACGTGGTGGCCGCGGCCCGGGCGCTGCGCGACACACCCCACGAGCCGGCGAAGGTGGCCGACGTGTTCACCGCGTACGAGCAGCTCAAGCGCTCGAACGGTGTGATCGACTTCGAGGACATGCTGCGGGCCGCGGTGTGGGGGATCGAGGAGCACCCGGACGTCGGTGAGCAGGTCCGTGGCCAGTACCGGCACTTCGTCGTCGACGAGTACCAGGACGTCAACCCCCTCCAACAGCGGTTGCTGGACGCCTGGCTCGGCGGCCGGGACGACCTGACAGTGGTCGGGGACGCCAGCCAGACGATCTACTCGTTCACCGGGGCGACGTCGGCGTACCTGGTCGACTTCCCGCGCCGACACCGCAACGCCACGGTGGTCCGGCTGGTCCGTGACTACCGCTCCACCCCGCAGGTGGTCGGGCTGGCCAACGCGGTGATCTCCCAGGCCCGGGGCACCGAGGCGCGCCTGCGCCTGGAACTGAGCGGCCAGCGCCCCCCGGGCCCCGAACCGGATCTGCGGATCTTCACCGACGAGCCGGCGGAGGCGAACGCGGTGGCCGCGCGTTGCCGGTCCCTGATCGACGCGGGCACCCCGGCGAAGGAGATCGCCGTGCTGTTCCGGGTCAACGCGCAGTCCGAGGCGTACGAGAAGGCGCTCACCGAGGCCGAGGTGCCGTACGTCGTGCAGGGCGCGGAGCGGTTCTTCGAACGAGCCGAGGTGCGCCAGGCGATGGTCGCGCTGCGTGCCGCCACCCGCTCGATCCCGGGAGAGACACCGTTGCCGGCCGCCGTCGTCGAGGCGCTCACCGCCGTCGGCTGGACCCCGGACACCCCACCGACCGGCGGTGCCGCCCGCGAGCGGTGGGAGGCGCTGTCCGCGCTGGTCCAGCTCGCCGAGGAGTACGCGGCGACCCCCGAGGTCGTGCCGATCGGCGAGGCCGCCTCGGTGGAACGCCCGGTCACCCTCACCGACTTCACCGAGGAACTGGCCCGCCGGGCCGCCCAGCAGCACGTACCGACCGTGAGCGGCGTGACGCTGGCGTCCCTGCACTCGGCGAAGGGCCTGGAGTGGGACGCGGTCTTCCTGGTCGGTCTCGCCGAGGGCACCCTGCCCACCACGTACGCGAAGACCGTCGAGCAGGTCGAGGAGGAGCGCCGGCTGCTCTACGTCGGGATCACCCGCGCACGCGAGTGGCTCTGGCTGTCGTACGCGGCCGCGCGGTCGCCGGGCGGACGGGCCCGGCGGCCGTCGCGGTTCCTGCCCCAACTGGACCGCTCCGGCGGCACCGAACGGGCGACGGGTACCACTGGGCCGGCCCGCCGTCCCGAGCGGCGCACCCAGATCGTCTCCTGCCGGATCTGCGGCGCCACCCTGCTCGCCGGCCCGGACCGAAAGCTCGGCCGCTGCCCCACCTGTCCGTCCGACATCGACGATGAGCTGCACGAACGGCTGCGCGAGTGGCGGCAGCGGGTGGCCGGTGCGCAGAAGGTCCCGGCGTACGTGGTCTTCACCGACGCGACGCTCGTCGCGTTGGCCGAGCGGCGACCGGCCCGGTCGGAGGAGCTGATCGCCATCGCCGGCATCGGCCCCCGCAAGCTGGGCCTCTACGGGGAGTCGGTGCTGGCCCTCGTGGCAGGTGCCGGGGTGGACGATGTCTGCCCGGAGAAAACTTTCGAAATCTCGTCGTAAATTCGTTTGCCCTCGCCCCGGCGCGAGGAATAGCCTCAGGACACACCACGCGAGCGGCGCCATTCCGGCTGCTCACGGGGGCGGTCCAGTCGATTCGAGGAACGTGAGGGAGGTGACCACCGTGAAGATCTTCACCTATGAGCGTCTGACGGTGATGCCGTCTGTCTGCGCTCCGCTGTCGGCTGTCCGGGTGGCCCTCACGGCTGCACGACCGTCGGTTCCGCAGGTGCACCAGGTTCAGGCCGAGCTGACCCTGACCGTCGCGCCCGTCGGAGTCGAGGGGACCAGTGGCTTCACGGGCAATGGCATCGATGACGTCAAGAAGCGCATGGATGTCCGCGGCGTTCCACCTCGAGGTAGACCGGTCTGACCATCAGACTCCGGCTCACCTCGAGGCCGCGGAACCCGCTTACCGGGATCCGCGGCCTCAGTTTTTTGCCCGCCGTAAGTACGTCGGAATGCGATCCACGAGATCGAAGTGAGAGAGAGGTGACCGGGAGATGAGTCTGGCGTTGGCCCCCCTCGACATGAGCGTCGAGATGGAGGCGAACCTGCCCTGCCGGAAGTTCGACCCCGACCTGTGGTTCTCCGACTCGCCCACGGAGCTCGAGCTGGCCAAGTCGCTCTGCGGGGACTGCCCGCTGCGCGTCGAGTGCCTGGCCGGAGCCGTTGAGCGAGCGGAGCCCTGGGGCGTCTGGGGCGGCGAGATCTTCGAGCGTGGCGCGGTTGTCCCGCGTAAGCGGCCCCGTGGTCGTCCGCGTAAGGAGGACGTCGCCCGTGACGCCGCGCTTCGGGTCGAGGCCGAGGCGCGCCTGGCGGCCAGTGGGCTGTCCGAGGTGCGTGGCGCGGTCCGGCTGGCAGCCTGACATGTTCCCGACCCGTTCCAACGACGCCGGTGTCGTACCGGCAGTGAGTGAGAAAACGATGTTGAACATTCCGAGTGGAGCCTTCGAGATGCAACTACTCAACGAAGCGTTGACCAGGGCTCGAATGCGCCGGCCTCAGGCCGGTCGTACCACCACGAGCACTGAGGCAGCCCGATCCGCCCGTACCGTCGCCATGACCGGCCGCAATCAGGCGGCTCGCGACCTGGGCGTTCTCTAGTACCACTCCACTCAGAAGGGCGGGTGCCGACCGGCACCCGCCCTTCCTCACGTTCTCAGCCCCTCACGTTCTCGGCGACCCGGCCGCGACCTGCTCAGGCGACCGGGGCGAAGCCGGGCAGCCAGCGCTCCAGGATGCTCCGGTAGGGGGCCTTCGCCTCCAACTGGCAGAGCACCCCGATCGACCCGAGCGTCACCCGGTGGATCAGCAGGTACGACGGTGGCAGGTTGAGCTGCCGGCTCAGCTGGTACGTGGGGGAGCGGGGGCTGGCCAGTCGACCCGCCTCGGCCCGCAGCCAGGCTCGGGTGAACCGGAAGCCGTCCGCCGCGATGGGCTCCAGCATGGGGCGGATGAAGTCGAGCACCCCCTCGGCGTCGATCTCGTCGGCCGAGCCGATGAACCCCTCCGACCGCAGCCCCGCCACGACCTCGTCGGCGTTGCCGCGCAGGGCCATCGCGGCGATCCGACCGATCGGCTCCGGAGTGCCCTCCGGCATCCGGGCCACCGCCCCGAAGTCGATCACGCCGAGCCGACCGTCGGGCAGCAGCCGGAAGTTCCCCGGGTGCGGGTCGGCGTGCAGCAGCCCGGCCCGCTGCGGCGCGGAGAGGTGCAGGGTGGCCATCAACCGGCCGGCCTCGTTCCGATCCTCCTCGGTGCCCTCGCGGATGATGTCGGCCAGCGGGGTGCCCGTCACCCACTCGGTGACCAGCACCCGGGGCGAGGCGTTGACCACCTCCGGGATGTAGATCTCCGGGTCGTCGGCGTACGCGGCCGCGAAGGCGCGCTGCGACTCGGCCTCCAGCTCGTAGTCCAACTCCTCGGTGATCCGTTCGCGCAGTTCGGCCAGGAGCGGCTTGACGTCCAGGCCGGGCTGGATGGCCCGGAACATCCCGCCCAGTCGGGAGAGCTGCTTGAGGTCGGCGAGCAGGGCGTCGCCGGCTCCCGGATATTGGATCTTGACCGCCACGTCGCGGCTGTTCGGTGCGCCCGCCGCGTCGAACCCCGGCTCGCGCCAGCGCGCCCGGTGCACCTGGCCGATGCTCGCGGCGGCGGCCGGGACGTCGTTGAACTCGACGAACAGGTCCCGCCAGTCGGGGCCGAGCTGCTCGGCCAGCACCTTGTGCACGCTGGCGGCCGGCAGCGGCGGCGCGGCCTCCTGCAACTTCGTCAACGCCTGCCGGTAGGGCGCGGCGATCTCCTCCGGCAGAGCCGCCTCGAAGACCGACAGCGCCTGGCCGAACTTCATCGCCCCGCCCTTGAGCTGACCCAGGACGCTGAACAGCTGCTCGGCGGTGCGCTGTTGGATCTCCGCCGAGATCACGTCGGAGGCGAGCCCGGTGACGCGCTTTCCCATCCCGAGAACGGTCCGGCCGGCGAAGCCGAGCGGCAGGGCGGCGAGCTTGGCGGTGCGGGACACGGCGCGGCGCGGGATGTCGGTCACCCGGTCATTGTTACCGACCGGAGGGCCCCCCTGCTGCTCTGCGGCCGGGCTGGTGCGGACACTCGACCCTGCGAGCACCCGCACGCCGGGTGTGGCGGCCAACCCCGACGACGGAAACGGCCGGCACCGGCGATCTCCATGGCACCACCAAGCGTCTCCGGTTGGCCCCCGTCCAGCTGCGTCAGCGCCTCGGCCAGCGCGTACCCGCAGGCCGCGAGCAGGGTGCCGGTCGTTCCGGCGGCCACCGGGTCGGCGACGGCGAGTTGAGCGGCGAGCCGTGGCCAGTCCGGGTCGCGGTCGGCCCGGTGCAGCTCGACGCAGTGCAGGCAGGGCCCGGCGGGCGGGCGGACCAACGGCCCGATCACCGGTACGCCTTCGCGGAGTGTGACGAGCAGGTGCGGCTGCCGGCGCTGGGCGAAACCGGCGGCGAGCAGCGCGGGAGGCCGGTCCATGCCGAGCTGGATCACCAGGTCGACCCGCCCGGCGCGGCTCGGGTGGGTGCCGGTGCCCGGCGCGACGCGATCGACCGCGGCCCGCACCGCCGATGCCAGCGGGCGACCCAGGTCGGCGGCGGGGATGCCCGTGCCGATCAGGTCGACGGCGCGTACCGGGCCGGTGAGCTGGGGAATCACCTGGCCCACGCCGGACTGGGCCAGCGCCACCGTCAGGGGCCCGCCGAGCGCCCCCGCACCGGTGAGCAGGACGCGGGCCGCCCGCCGCCGACGCAGGACCTGAGCCGGGGTGCCGGGCAGCCGGGTGGCGGTCAGGGCCAGCGCGCCGGCCTCCGCCGCGAGTCGGGCCCGGACCGGGCCGGTCAGGTCGCGGGGGACCAGGCTGTGCGCCGGCACCAACAGGCCGGCAGCTTGCAGCGCGTCGAGCAGGGTACGCGCGTCGTTGGCGCTGACCTGGGCGGTCGTCGCCTCGGCCAGCACGGTGCGCTCGCTGCGAGTGCCGTCGAGCAGGTCGAGCAGGTGGGCCGCGCGGGGGTTGGCCAACTCCAGCAGGACTGCCGGACCGGGGCCGACGCCGAGCTGGAGGGTGTGCCGGTCCCGCCAGAGCCGGTTGAGGCCGGGCAGCAGGGTGGGGCGGAGCAGTGCGGTGCGGCTCATGTCACGAATCGTGACCGCGTCTTCGCGCTCGGTCGATCGTTGTCCACAGGCGGTCAGGCCGCTGTCCAGCGCTATCCACAGGATCTGGCGGGTTTTCCACAGCCCGCGAGCCGTGTTGTCAGCCAACCGACAGGGCCGCCCCCGACGCCGGTGGCGTCGAGCGCCGATCGGCAACGGGGGTGGGGGGGGGGCGGGCCCCCCCCCCCCCCCCCCCCCCCCCCCCCGGCGCCCCCGCCCCCCGCCCCCCCCCCCCGCGCCGCCCGCGGGCCAACA
>NZ_JBEZFX010000015.1:0-103751 GCF_040649675.1 Micromonospora parva
CCGGATACGACACCGGTATCCGGACGAAACCGCGCCTTGCCGGATCGCCGCCCGGACTCCGCCTCGGCTCGACCGCCCTTATGAAACAGGCCCTACCCGATGCGGAACTGGTCGCCGTAGACGGCGAACACCAGCGGGGTGTTCAGGTTGAAGTTGCCGTTGTTGAGGAACACCCGCTGGGCGGTGTCGACGCGGGAGGTGTCCGAGTGGGCCGCCTCCTTCTTCATCTCGATGACCCGCTCGTCGAGGAAGGCGTTGAGCCAGGTCCGCTCGTCGCCGCCCTGGGCCGGCGGCTTGGCCCGGTTCAGGGCGCGGCTGCGGATCTGACGCATGCCCTCGTACCCGTGCATGACCGCCGCGTCGTAGTAGGCGAACTGGCCGAGCGCCCGGACCTGGTCGTTCTTGCCGTCGCGTACCGATGGGTTGAAGTAGACCCGGTCGCGTTCGGCCTCCTGGGCGGCCTGGAAGACCGGGTCGGTGGCGGCGGTCCGCCAGTCGCGGGGGAAGTTGGGGTCGAGGCCGGAGTGCGACGGGGTGCCGTTGACGGTGCGCAGCGCCGGTAGGTAGCCGGCGAGCACGTTGCCTGGCTTGGTGCGGGTGTACGCCTCGACCAGTTCGAGCATGTCGCCGGTGCCGGAGCAGAAGCCGATGATGCCGGCGGTGTAGCCGCGCCCGTCACCGATGTCCTCGATGTAGGAGAACTGCGCGCGCCAGTCGAGCGACGAGTTCTCCGCGGCCGAGACGATTTGCATGGCGACGTCCTTCTTCGCCGGGTCGTCGAGGTTGGTGCCGCTCGGGTTGGTGGGCGTGGGGGTGGGGGTGCCGCCGCCCGGCAGGGTCCACCGCTGGTTCGTGGTGCCGCCACAGGTCCAGATCTGCAACCGGGCGCCGTTCGCCGTGCTCCGGTCGGTGACGTCGAGGCACTTGCCGGAGCCGGAGTTGACCAGGGCGCCGTTGCTGGCGGTCCACTTCTGCGCGCCGGTGTTGTTGCAGTCGTACAGCTGCACCTTGGCGCCGTTGGCGGTCGACGCGGCGGTCACGTCGAGGCACTTGCCGAGTGCCCGGATCGAGGTGTCGGTGTTGCCGACGGTCCACGTCTGGGCCGCGCTGCCGTTGCAGTCGTAGAGCTGGACGGGCGTGCCGTTGGCCGGGTTGGCGCCGGCCACGTCGATGCACTTGCCGCCGAGGCCGGTGATCGGGCCGGCGGTCGCGGCGCTCGCCGACGGTACGCCGTAGCCGACGGCGGCGACGCCGATCAGCAGGGCTCCCACGACGGATGCGGCGGCTGTTCTCTGGTGAACCATGGTGTTCCTCGGGGAAGGGGCGGCGTGCCGCCGGCCGGTCGGTGACCCGGCGCGGAAGTTCGGCCCCGGCGGGCACCGCGAGCATCAGGAAACTGTATTAACAGATACCAGTACGTCGATTTCCCGTCAATCGACGACCGCGAGGCGTGACAGCGCCTGTTCACCCCGTCGTTGGCGGCGCGTCCATGCCGGTGGCTATCGTCGGGCCGTAACTGATCAACGGGCCGGTCCGTCGGAACCAGCACCGTCCGACGGACAGAAGATGGTCATGGAGTCGAGTCTGCGCGCCCGGGTGCGAGCCGGTGATCCCGGCGCGTTCGCCGAGCTGTTCGACGCGTACGCGCGCTCGGTGTACAACCACGCGTTCCGGCTGACCGCCGACTGGGCCACGGCGGAGGACGTCATGGCCGCCACGTACCTGCAAGCCTGGCGTTCCCGGGAGCGGGTCACCGAGGAGGGTGGGTCGCTGCGCCCCTGGCTGCTCGGCATCGCCACCAACGAGGCCCGCAACCACACCCGCAGCAACCGCCGCTACCGCAGGGTGGCCGCCGCGCTGATCACCGCCGACCTCACGGTGCCCGACCACGCCGACGAGGTCGCCGGCCGACTCGACGACCGCCGACGCATCGCCGCCGCGCTCGATGCGTTGGCCCGGCTGCGCCGGCCCGAGCGTGAGGTGCTGACCCTGTGCCTGTGGGAGGGCCTCGACTACGAGTCCGCGGCGGAGGCGCTGGGCGTTCCGGTCGGCACGGTGCGGTCCCGACTGTCGCGCGCGCGTGCCCGGCTCCGTACCCTCGTCGATGCCCCGCCGCGCGCCGCGCGAGCGCCGGTCGTGGACGCCTCGTTCGTGCGGGAGGTCAGCCGGTGAACGCGCCCGACCCGGCCGAGTGGGCGGAGATCGCCCCGCACCCCGGCGCTCGCGACCTGCCGGCGGGCCGGCACGAGCTGCACCGCGACCGGTTGCTGACGGCGATCGCGCGGGAGTCGCGTACCCACAGCTCGCCCCAGGTGTGGCGGCGCCCGGCGCTCGCGCTGGCCGCGCTGGTCCTGGTCCTGGTCGCGGCGGCCGGCGCCGGGCTCGCCGTCAGCTCGGGCGACGAACCCCCGGCGGCGCTGCCGTCGCCGCAGGCGAGCCGCTCGGCCGCCCGCCTCCCGCCGCCGGGCGCGGTCGCCAAGATCCGGGCGTACGGCACGGTGCGCGAACTCACCGACTCGGCGGACCTGGTGGTCCAGGGTGAGGTCGTGTCGGTGGCGGACGGGCGGAGCGTCTACCGGGTGGCCGAGGTGCTCTACCGCGCCCCGGTCGCCCCGGTCTCCACGGAGATCACGGTGGGCACCGAATCGGCCGGGTCGCCCGGCCGGCCGAGCGTGCTCTACCTGGCCCTCAGCGACCCGCAGGCGCGCGTCTACGCCCCGCTCAGCGGCGACTTCGGGATCTTCGACCTCGCCGGGGAGACGGCCACCAGCCGGTCGTCGGCGATGTCGGTGACCGGTCTGCGCACCGAGGACGCCACCGGGGCGGGCCGCGCGTTCGTCACCACGCTGGCCGACCTCCGCCAGCTCGCCAGCGAGCGCGGCTGAGTCTGACAAAGCGCCGGCGAGCCCGAAAAGATGGAACCCGCCGCCCGGAGCGCACAGATAGAAGGCGTAAGCAGTGCCGCGTTCCGGGCGAGATGCCCCGGGACGGCACCGAGACGCAAGGAGCGTTCCATGGCAGTCGACCTGCGCCGTACCCGGTCTGTGGTGGCCACCGCCGCCGCCGTGCTCGCCGCGGCGGCGTTGTCCGCGTGTGGTAGCGCCGACGCCGACCAGGCCGCCGCACCCGCCCCGAGCAGCGCCGCAACGCCCAGCAGCGCCGCCCCGCCGATCAAGGGCAAGCTGCGCGGGTACGGCACCGTGCGGCAGCTCAGCGAGGCCGCCGACCTGGTCGTCCGGGGCGAGGTCGAGGCGGCCGGTTTCCGGGTCGACGAGGTGCTGCGCGCGGCGACCGGATCGACAGTGCGGGCCGGGGCGCGGATCACGCTCGCCAGCCTGCCCAGCGGTGTGCCGGACGCGGCGCACATGTCCACCCTGGAGGCGGGCCAGGTCGTGGTGCTCTACCTGGCCAAGGACCCGACGGCCCCGACGTTCCGGACGCTCAGCGGCGACTTCGGGGTGTTCGACGTGAGCGGGGCCGGCGCGGAGGCCGTCGCCGTGACCCGCTCGCAGGCCATGGCCGTCAGCGGTCTGCTCACCGAGGACCCGGCCGCGTCCGGCCACGGTTTCCGCACCACCCTCGGCCAGCTGCGCACTGTCGCCGCCCAGGTCAGGTAGGACGGGTGGGAACGCGGACGGCACCCGCCGAGTGCCGTCCGCGTGGTCACCGCTCCCGGTAGGTGGCGAGGTCGAAGTCGGCGTGTACGTCGCCGCCGCCCAGGCCCTGCACCCACAGGCCGAGGAAGGCCCCGGTAAAGCCCCACGCCGCCGGCTCACCGTCGATGATCAGCGCGGCGTGTTCGTCGGAGAGGATGGTCGCGTCCAGCTCGACAGGTAGCCGCTGCCAACCGGTGCCGAGGTCGTACGCGAAGCGCACCGCCGGTCCGTCGAAGACGGCCTGCAGTCCGACCCGGGTGACGCCGTCGACATCGACGCTCAGCTCGGGGTACGCGGTGCGCCGCCCGTTGTCGGAGCTGAGCAGCTCCAGCACCGTCCGCCCGTCGTCGGCGCGGGTCAGGTAGAGGTGGTGCCAGTTGAGGGTGTTGTAGTAGGCGGTGATCCCGGCGAGCTGGCGGTGGTCGGCCGGCGCGAACTCCACCACGGTCTCCAGCGAGCACTCCATCGCGCCGACGCGCCGCCCGACCAGGCTGGGTGCCTGTCGGCCGACCGGCGACTGCCCGCCGTGGATCCGCAGGTACGACGGGCGGCTGTGCAGGTCGACCCAGTCCGCGGTGGCCGGCCGTCGTAGCGTCGACCAGCAGCGGCCCAGCTCCGGGGCGTCGAAGTGGTCCGTCTCGGGCTCCGCCGGCCACGGGTGGGCGGGTAGATCGGGTGCGACGACCTCGTCCGCGGGCACCCCTGCGGCGACCCGCGGCCAACCGCCCGACGGCCACTCCACCCGCTGGATAGCGGTCTCCCGGCCCAGCACGCAGTTGCCCAGCGGCGAGTACGGTCGGCCGACCAGGTGGGCCAGGTACCACTCGCCGTGCTGGGTACGGACCAGGCTGCCGTGACCCGCCTTCTGCAACCGCAGCTCGGGTCGCCCGCAGGAGGTGAGCAGCGGCCCGTCCGGGTCCACCTGGTACGGCCCGAACAGCTCCCGGGAGCGCGCCATGGTGACCTGGTGCTCCCAGCTGGTGCCGCCCTCGGCGGTGATCAGCCAGTACCAGCCGTCGTGGCGGTACAGGTGTGGACCCTCGGTGAGCCCGGCCGGGGAGCCGGTGAACACGATGCGGGGGCTGCCGACCAGTCGGCGCGCGGCCGGGTCGTAGCGTTGGATCTCGATGCCGCCGAAGCGGTCACGGCCGGGTCGCCAGTCCGCGCTCATGCCCAGCAACCAGCTGGTGCCGTCGTCGTCGTGGAACAGCGACGCGTCGAACCCGCGCCCGTGCAGTGTCACCGGATCGGACCAGGGGCCGGTGATGTCCTCGGCGGTGACCAGGAAGTTCTGCGGATCCCAGTAGCCGCTGGCGAAGCTGGCCACGTCGCTGTAGACGAGGTGGAACAGACCGTCGTGGTACGTCAGATCGGGTGCCCACACCCCGTTGGAGTCGCCGCAGCCGCGCAGATCGAGTAGCCGCCGTTCGGTGATGATCCCACCGAGGCTGCGCCAGTTCACCAGATCGCGCGAGTGGTGCACGCGCACCCCCGGGTACCACTCGAAGGTCGAGGTGGCCAGGTAGTAGTCGTCGCCGACGCGCAGGATCGACGGGTCCGGGTGGAAGCCGGCGAGGACGGGATTGCGGATCGACCGGGCAGCGGTCGCCACGTCAGCGATGTCGGTCGACACGAGCGCTCCTCTCGGCGGGCGGTCTGCAACTTCCGGAAACTCGCGATCCGGGGCCATTGAAGGTCGTGCCTACGCTAGCCGGTCTTTTCGTATTAGGACAGAGGTATTGACCGGTGAGGCGACAGCTCGTAGCGTGCCGGCCATCGATCGGTATTACCGGCGAAGCATTGAAAGTTTCGGAGATCCGTGGATCCCCACAGGCCGGCTCGGCCGGCGTTCGAGCACCCCCGTGAGTCCCCGAAGGGATGGATCATGACCACGTACCTTTCCCGTCGAACGCTGCTCGGTCTCGCCGGTGCCGGCGCCGGCGCCTGTCTGCTGAGCGCGTGCGGCGACGACGAGCCCAGCGACCCGAACGCCCCGCAGACCATCAACTGGTGGCACATCCAGAACACCGAGCCGATGCTTCCGGTCTGGGCGGCGCTGGCCAACGAGTACAAGGCCGCACACCCCAACGTCACCCTCGACATCCAGCCGCTGGAGAACGAGGCGTTCAAGGCCAAGCTCACCACCGCCACCCAGGCAGGTGACCCGCCCGACCTGTTCCAGTCCTGGGGTGGTGGCGTTCTCAAGCAGCAGGTGGACGCGGGCCTGGTCAAGGACATCACCGACGACGTGAAGCCGTGGATCGGGGGCCTGCTGCCCGCCGCCCTGGAGCCGTACACGATCGACGGCAAGATCTACGGTGTTCCGTTCGACATCGGCATGGTCGGTTTCTGGTACAACAAGGACCTCTTCACCCGCGCCGGCATCACCGCCGCGCCCACCACCTGGACGGGTCTGCTCGACGCGGTCCGTCAACTCAAGGCCGCCGGCATCACTCCGATCGCCCTGGCCGGCAAGGACAAGTGGCCGGCCCACTACTACTGGTCCTACCTCGCGATGCGCGTCGGCGGGGTGGGCGCGCTGCAGAAGGCCGTCGATGACAAGAACTTCGACTCGCCTGACCTCGTCGCCGCCGGCGACCGGCTGAAGGAACTCGTCGACCTGCAGCCGTTCCAGAAGGGGTTCCTCGGTGCGGCGTACGGGACGCCCGACGGCCAGGCCGCCGCCATGGGCAACGGCGGCGCGGCGATGGAGCTGATGGGGCAGTGGGCACCCGCGGTCCAGGCTTCCAGCTCCACCAGCAAGAAGGGCCTCGGCGACAAGCTCGGCTTCTTCCCCTTCCCCACTGTCGACGGTGGAAAGGGCGCCACGACTGAGGTGTTCGGCGGCGGCAACGGCTTCGCCATCGGCAAGGACGCCCCCGCCGCCACCGCCGACTTCCTGAAGTTCCTGCTCAGCGCCGACAACCAGCGTAAGTCGGCGCAGACCGGCGCGGTGCTACCGACAGTGCGGGAGGCCGCGACGGCCATCCCCGACGCCAACGGCAAGCTCCTCGCGGAGACCCTGGCCAGCTACACCGGCTTCCAGCTCTACCTCGACCAGGCGTACGCGCCGGCGCTCGGTTCGCAGATCAACGACAGCGTCGCCGAGTTGGTCGCCGGCAACAAGTCGCCCGCACAGATCGTCAAGGACATCACGCAGGTGGCGAAGACCGTCTGACCGTGACCACCCACCCATCCGTAGCCGGAGAACCCCCTGTGGAGCAGGCATGACCAGGCCATCGACCGTGTCGGACGCCAGGCGCGGCGACCCGGCGACGGACCCGCCGGCACCGGGGCCGGGCACCGTGCGACAGCGCGGCCGCCAGCCCCGGTCGGGCCGCGGCGGCGTCCTCGCCATCTTTCTCACCCCAGCCCTGGTGCTGTTCCTGCTGCTGGTCGTCGCCCCCATCCTGGTGGCCAGCTACGCCAGCCTCTACAAGTGGAACGGCTTCGGGCTGCCGGAGAACTTCATCGGGCTGGACAACTACACCCGCGCCTTCCAGGACCCGACCTTCCGGGGTGACCTCTGGCGCGGCTTCGTCCTGGTGCTGCTGTCCCTGGTCGTCCAGCTGCCCGCGGCGTTGGCCCTGGCCATGCTGCTCAACCAGCCACTGCGGGGTCGCGCCGCGTACCGGCTGATCTTCTTCGCGCCGTACGTGCTCTCCGAGGTCACCACGGCCGTCCTGTTCGACCTGGTGTTCTCACCCAACCGGGGCCTGGGCGACGCGATCGCGACGTGGTTGAGCGCCGACGCCGGCACGGTCTTCGCCGACCCGGACACCGTGCTGTACGCCGTCTTCCTCGTGGTGTCCTGGAAATACTTCGGCCTCTACATGATGCTCTTCCTCGCCGCCCGTCAGGGCATCCCCAAGGAGTTGTCCGAGGCCGCGGTGACCGACGGCGCCTCCGCCTGGCAGGCGTTCCGGCACGTCACACTGCCCCTGCTCGGGCCGACGATCCGCATCAGCGTCTTCCTGTCGGTCATCGGCACCATCCAACTGTTCGACATGGTCTGGGTGCTCACCCGGGGCGGCCCGATCCACTCGTCGGAGACCATGGCCGTGACGATGTACGAGTACGGCTTCCGCCGCTTCGAGGTCGGCTACGCCAGCGCGATCAGCATCGTCATGTTCCTGCTGAGTCTCGTCTTCGCTCTCTTCTACCAGCGCATCGTCCTGCGCCGGGACACCGCGGGCGCGATCACCAACCAGGGAGGCCAGCGATGACCGTGAACCGCGCCCAGCGGACCCGCGGCCTCGTGCTGCACCTCGTCTGCGTCCTCGTCGGAGCACTCATCGTCGTGCCGGTCTGGTTCGGCGTGCTCGGCGGCTTCAAGGACAACGGTCAGCTCTCCACCAATCCGCTGGGCTGGCCCGACCCCTGGCTGCCGTCGAACTACACGGACATCCTGATGTCCGAGGTGTTCTGGCGGCAGCTCGGCAACAGTCTGCTCATCGCCGTGAGCAGCACCGTCATCGTCGTCGCCGCGGCGGCGATGGCCGCGTTCGTCTTCGCGCGGTACGCCTTCCGGGGCCGCGAGTTTCTGGTGACCCTGTTCGCGATCGGCCTGATGTTCCCGTTCGCGGTGGCCATCCTGCCGCTGTTCGTCCTGCTGCGCGGCATGGGCCTGTTGGACAACCCGCTCGGTGTCATTCTGCCCCAGGCCGCCTTCGGGCTGCCGATCACCATCATCATCCTGCGCCAGTTCTTCCGCACCATCCCGGCGGAGATCGAGGAGGCCGCCGTCCTCGACGGCTGCGGCTCGTTCGGCTTCTTCTGGCGGGTCCTGCTGCCGATGGCCCGTCCGGCCCTGGCCACCGTCTCGGTGTTGGCCGTGGTGACCAGTTGGAACAACTTCATGCTCCCGCTGGTCGTCTTCACCGACCAGAGCTGGTGGACCCTGCCCGTCGGGGTGCAGGCATTCCAGGGCCAGTACACCGCCGAGACCGCACGGGTGCTCGCCTACGTCGTGCTGTCGATGGTGCCGGCCCTGGGTTTCTACGCCGTGGCCGAACGCCAACTCATCGGCGGCCTCACCGGCAGCGTCAAGGGATGACAGCACACCACCTCGAGCAGACCTGACGTTTCCAACAGGAGGCAGGGGGACCGTGGGCACAGCGAACGGCCGAAACGTCACCATCGCCATGATCGCCCGGTTGGCCGGAGTCTCCGTACCCACCGTCTCCCGGGTCATCAACGGCCGCTCCGACGTCGCCCCCGACACCCGGGAACGCGTCGAGGCGCTCCTCAACCGGCACGGCTACCGCCGCCGTGCACCGGCCCGGCGGACCGACGCCGCCCTGATCGACCTGGTCTTCAACGACCTGGACAGCCCGTGGGCGGTGGAGATCATCCGGGGGGTGGAGGACGTCGGCCAGGCCAGCGGCGTCGGCACCGTCGTGTCGGCCATCCACTGGCGGATGTCCTCGGCCAAGCAGTGGCTCGACAACATGCGTACGCGCTCCACCGAGGGCATCATCTTCGTGACCTCGATGGTGAACCCGCCGTTGCAGGCCGAGCTGCGTCGGCTGCACCTGCCGGTCGTCATCATCGACCCGGCCGGGGTCGACCCGCAGGAGTCACCCACCATCGGCGCCACCAACTGGGCGGGCAGCCTCAGCGCCAACCAGTACCTGATCAACCTGGGTCATCGTCGCATCGGCTTCATCGCCGGCCCGCCGCACCTGATGTGCAGCCGGGCCCGCATGGACGGTTACCGGGCCGCCCTCGGCGCCGCGCGTATCCCCATCGACGACGCCCTGATCCGGCCGGGGAACTTCTACCACGAGTCCGGCTTCACCGCGGGTATACAGCTGCTGAGCCTGCCCGACCCACCCACCGCCATCTTCGCCTCCAGCGATCAGATGGCCCTCGGCGTCTACGAGGCGGTCCGCAAACGCGGCCTGCGGGTGCCCGACGACGTCAGCGTGGTCGGCTTCGACGACCTGCCGGAGGTGCGGTGGTGCTCGCCGCCGCTGACCACCGTCCGTCAACCCCTGGCCGAGATGGGCATGCTGGCCGCGCGTACCGTGCTGCGCCTGGCCAGCGGCGAGCGGACCGAGAGCCCCCGGGTGGAGCTCGCCACCGAACTCATCGTCCGCGACAGCGTCGCACCTGCCCGGTCGTGATCCTGCTCAGTCGACCCGCAACGCGTCGTCGACGCCCGTCTCGCGGCGGCCCAGGTGCGCCGGATCCCGACCGGAGAGCAGGTCCAGCGCGGCCTTCAGGCAGGCGCCGTTCTCCCGGGAGGAACTGAACCACCACGTCTGGGCGTACCGCTTCGCGCTGTCGTCGCCCACCCCGTTGGCGTCGATGCCGAGCCGCCGGCACAGCGCCACGGCGCGCGGAAGATGGAAGGACTGGGTCACCACTGTGGCTCGCCGCACTCCGAAGATCCGCTCGGCCCGCGCGCACGAGTCGTAGGTGTCGAATCCGGCGTAGTCCGGCACCACCTTGTGTGCTGGCACACCCCGCTCCACCAGCCAGCTCCGCATCGCGGCGGGCTCGTTGTAGTCGGCGTTCATGTTGTCGCCCGACACGAGGATCGCCCGAACCTTGCCGGCGTCGAACAGTCGCCGCGCGATCTCCAACCGGGCCGCGAGGACGGGGGAGGGTATGCCGTCCGCGTCCACCTTGGTGCCCAGCACCAGCGCGACCGGCGCGTCCGGCACCTCGGCCTCGGCGTAGAGGTGGCCGTCGGCGATGTCGCGGATCCACGTCACGCTGGCCACGGTGCCCCCGGCCAGCGCCACCGCCCCCACCACGAGCGCGAGCACCGCACGGCGGGCCAACCGCCGATGCTCCGCGTACCACCGCCTGGCCGCCCCGAATCGTCCCCGCATGCCGCAAGGCTATTCCGCCGGTGCGCGCGGCGGTCGACCGCGTCGCCGTCGACCTGATGCCGCGCCGTCCCGCCGAAACACCACCACCGCAGCAGCCAACAACGGCAGTTGTCTATGGACAATCGCTCACTGTTAGCGTTAACGTTACGGACAGTCGTCGGTACTCGAACGACCTCGGGCCGCGGTGACGGAGTTGTCGCCAGTGACAGTGACCCGCGGCGTGACGGACGACGATCGTGGCGTGGGGCGGGTGGCACGCGGCCGGCGCGAGACGGCCCGAGACCACCACCGGGCGACCCGCGCGCCACGCGGCCGAGGCATGAACGGCCACCGGGAATCCAGGGCAGCGCAGCAGCCGGGACAGTCGTGCGACGACAACCGGCCGCCCGCCTGTCAGCGCGCACCGCTGAGCAGCGGCCCACCCCTGGGCCGCCCCTGAAGACGACCGTCGGTCCCGGCCCTGGCCGCCCGGGTCGCGTCCCGCTGTTCGGAGTCCGGGCCCGAACAGCGGGACGCCACCCAGTGGCGGCGACAACCGACGGGGTACGCCGACGGCGGTCAGCGTGTCGCACCTTGAGATTGTCCAGCCGCCAGTGCCATTGTGGTACGTCGATGAAGCCGCGCGCGGGCTGACCTCCGTCCACTGGGCAACCGGGATCCCTGTGTGATCTCCGGGGGACGGTGACACAAGCGATGGACCAACGAAGGCCAATCGTCCACGAGCTCGCCCGTGCCCGCGTCGCACAGTGACTGGCGGGGCGGCTCACCTGCGCGAAGGAACCCCGCCCATGCGTACACCGAAGACCCGTGCGGCACTCCTGGCGGGCCTGCTGCTCGCCGCGAGCGCGCTCGCGGGCGTCAACCCGCCATCCGCCAGCGCGGCAGCCGACCCGGTCAGCGTGACCGTCAACACCCGCGCCGGTCTGGCGACCGTGCCGGATACCGCGCTCGGCGTCAACCACGCCATCTGGGACGCGAACCTCGGCACCGCCGAGACATCGGACCTGCTCCGCGACGCCGGCGTGCAGATGATGCGCTACCCCGGCGGCTCGTACGCCGACATCTACCACTGGAAGGACCACACCGCGCCCGGCGGTTACGTCGCACCGGGAACCGACTTCGACACCTTCATGGCGGCGGTCCGGCGCGCCGGCGCCCAACCGATGATCATTGCGAACTACGGCACCGGCACGCCCGCCGAGGCCGCCGACTGGGTGCGGTACGCCAACGTGACGAAGGGCTACGACGCCCGCTACTGGACCGTCGGCAACGAGAACTACGGCAACGGCCACTACGGGTCCGCCTGGGAGGCGGACAACCACCCGGACAAGAGCGCGACACAGTACGCGAGGCTGGTCGTCGAGTACGCCGACGCGATGAAGGCGGTGGACCCGAGCGTCAAGGTCGGGGCGGTGTTGACCATGCCGGGCAACTGGCCGGACGGGATCACCGCCGGCAGCGACCCCGGCCCGTGGAACCAGACGGTGCTCTCCATCGCCGGCCCGAAGATCGACTTCGTGGACGTGCACTGGTACCCGGGCGGCACGGCAGCCGAGTCGCTGGCCCGCGTCAACCACCTCCCCGACGCCACCTACCTGCTGCGGCAACAACTCGCGCGGTACGCCGGTGCGAACGCCGACCGTATCGGCATCAGCTTCACCGAGCTGAACGTCGACGCGGGCCGGACCACCCAGCCGGCGGCACTCTTCCTGGCCGACGTCTACAGCGGGCTGCTGGAGAGCGGCGTCTTCACCGTTCAGTGGTGGAACGTGCACAACGGCATGGGCACCGTGACGCAGGTGGCCGGCCAGACCGACTACGGCGACTTCGGGATGCTCTCCAGCGGCGCCTGCACCGAGGACGGCTCGGTCTGCCAGCCGCCGCTGAACACGCCCTTCGCGCCGTACCACGGGCTGCGCATGATGAAGCTCTTCGCGACGCCCGGCGACCAGTTCGTCCGCGCCGGCACCGACGAGCCGCTGGTCACCGCGCACGCCGTCCGCCGGGCCAACGGTGACCTCGCCGTGCTGCTGGTGAACAAGGACCCGGACAACGACCACCCGGTCACCATCGACTACGCCGGGTTCACCCCGTCGGCGGTCGCACCGACGGTGTCCACCCTCACCAACGGCGCCACCGGCATCGCGACCGGCCAGTCCGGTTCGGCGACCAGCCGCACGCTGCCGGCGTACTCGTTGACCACGATCGTGCTGCGACCGGCCGGCACGTCCGCCGGACGGCCCTCGACGCCGGGCCAGCCCACCGCGAGCGGCGTCACCGACCGCGCCGCGACGATCACCTGGCCGGCGGCCACACCGGGTGGCAGCCCCATCGCCAAGTACGAGGTGTACCGGCACAACGGCGCGGTCAGCGAGCAGCTCGGCGAGACGGCGTCCACCTCGTTCACTGTCGACAACCTGGTGCCGGGCAGCAGGTACACCGTCAATGTGCTGGCCCGCGACACCGCCGGCCGGGTCTCCTGGTCCTCACCGCCGCTGACCTTCGCCACCGGCAGCCCCGCCGCCAGCGCGTGCACCGTCCGTTTCACCACCGCCAACGACTGGGGCAACGGCTACATCGGTGGCGTCGACATCACCAACAACGGGACGAAGCCAATCAGCGGCTGGACGCTCACCTGGACCTGGCCCACCGGCTGGCAGCAGGTGAGCAGCGGCTGGAGCGCCACCTGGGAACAGGTCGGCACCGCCGTGCGGGTCACCCCGACCGACGACAACCGGCAGATCGCCGTGGGTGCCACAGTGAGCGCCGGTTTCGTCGGCGCGTACAGCGGCCCGAACGTGCTGCCCACCGCGTTCACCCTCAACGGCACTGTCTGCGCGACCGGGTGACCGAGCTGATGCCTGTCGCGTTCGTCGACCTGGGCACATGTCGTCCGATCGTCGGAGGGCGACGTCCTGGGTAGCGACGCTTTGGAACTGATGCCGCAAACGAATCAGGACAGGTGACAGCCGTGGGGTCAGCGGGGTCGGTCCAGGGGTCAGCTGATTCGTTGACGGCATCAGCTCCACAGGGGCACAAGTCCACCCGCAGTGGTCCCGGCGGCAGCACCTGACCAACCCCGGAACCCACCGAAACGCCCGCCCCCGATACGTGGGGACGGGCGTTTCGGCGTGCGGGGCTACGTCAGGCGACCACCGACCGCAGTGGCACCCCGGCGTCGCGCAGGGCGCGTACCAGATCGTTCGCGAACGGGTGCTCGTCGACCTGGAGGCCCTGCGGGTTCGGGATCACGACGTACGCCGAGCCGTTCTTCGTGGACGCCTGCGCGTCGGTGCTGAAGCGTTCGACGATCGCCCGGGTGCGGGGCAGGTCGCCGGCCGCGACCTGGATGGTGATCGGTCGCCAGCCGCCGCCGAGGTCCGGCGTCACGGGCGCGGCGGCGGCGCTGGCGCGCGCCGCGTCGACACCGGCCGAGCGCCGGGCGTCCGGGGCAGCGCCCGCCGGGTAGAGCAGCGCGTTGGCCACCAGGTGCAGACCATTCTCGTTGTACGCCCGGAAGAGCGGGTTGAACGCGAACAGCACCGCCCGACCGGCGCCGGTCGGCTCGTCCACCACCGCCGCGGTGCCCTTGAGGGTGTCCGCGCCGACGGTGTAGCCGTTGGCCCAGAACGTGTCACCGGTCGGGTAGCTCAGCACGTTCGTCCCGGTGGTGCTCGGGGTGAGGATCGGGTCGCTGTTGTTGAACTCGAAGTCCTCCGCCGGGCGACCCGACGCGACCGGGCTGTCGGTGTCGACGTCCACCCGCAGGTGTGAGCCGATCACCAGGTAGTCGGCCGGCTTCGTCTTCTCGGTGGTGGAGGTGAGCCCGGCGGCGCGGGCCAACCGGGTGCCCTCGTTGCGCAGCCCGACGTAGGTGTGGCCCTGGGCGATCCACTCGCGCAGGTTGGCCTGGCCGGCGGCGGTCAGACCGCCGGTCGGGCTGCTGCCGTCCGGCACCACCAGCACGGTACGCCCGGTGAACGCGGCGGTGTTGTCGTTGATGTCGGCAGTGGTGACCGGCTTGAGGTCCAGCCCCCACCGCTTGCCGAGCACGTAGCGCGCCTCGCCGTGGGAGCCCGACGTGGTGGAGATGCCGGTGCCCTGGAAGAGCCCGACGTCGGGCAGGTCGAGGCGGGTACCGGAGGGCCGACCACCCGGGGTGAGGCTGACCCCGAGGGATTCGGCCAGCCCGTCCACGCTCCGGCTCACAGTGGCGGCCGGGATGGCGACAGTGCTGGTCGTGAGGTCACGGACCAGGGGTACGCCACGGCCGAGCAGCGCGAAGGTGAACTCCGCGGCGGCGGCCGAGTCGAGCGGGTACGTGTACGAGCCCCACGGCCACGCCGCACCGGTGCGACCACCGGAGACCTTCCGGACCAGCTCGGCCTTCGGCTTGACGGTGTCGCCGGTGTAGATGGCCGAGACACCCATCAGCAGCGGGTTGCTCCAGGACGACACGTCGTAGAAGTACGGGAACGGCACGTACGGGTCCTCGCCCATGACGGCCTGGATCCAGTGCTTCTGTGGCTGGTCCATCGGGATCCAGTACGCGCCAACGGGCACTGTCACGTTGGTGGCGGTGCGCCCGCCGAAGACCCGCGCGGTGGGCACCCGGGTCGGTTTGCGCACCTCGTACACCTCGACGTCCATCCGGCGCAGCCGCTCGACGAGTTGGCGGACGTCGGCGAGCTGCCGGTCGGGCAGCAGGAAGTACGAGCGGACCTTGACGTCCGGCACCGGGAACTGGACCTCGTTGGTGGGCTGCACCACCTCGTTCGGCTCCAGCGTGCCCGCCCTGCCCTGGGCGAGCGCGTCGGTCCAGATGTCGAAGTAGCCGTCCAGCACCTCACGCTTGTGCGCGGCGGCCCAGCCGAGCGTCGACCACTGGGTGTGGAACTGCTGCTGGACCCGGTCGGCCACCGCCGACGCGCTGCCCTTCTCGTACGTCATGCCGGCCGCGCCGAAGCCGGTGGTCGGCACCGTGTCGCCGTAGCCCATGAAGAACATGTCGTACGTGTCGTAGTTGAAGTAGCACTCGGTGGTGACGGTCTCGTCGCAGGCCCCGTTGAAGCCGAAGCCGTCCTTGTTGGCCTCGCCGATCCGGTTGATCCAGTCCACCGCCTCGCCGGCGATCTCGTGGTGGATCGGGTCGGCGTTGGGCGGGAAGAAGTACTGCCGGCCACCCATCTCGTGCGCGTCGATGAAGACCTGCGGCGGGTAGCGGCGCAGCAGCTCGAGCTTGCCGTCGGTCTCCTGCTGGGTGCGGGCGAACCAGTCCCGGTTCAGGTCGAAGCCGAACTCGTTCTGCCGCCGGGTGGCGTCGCGGCCGTCCGGGTTCTGGGTGGGGACGATGATGGTGACCAGGTTGTCGTTGCGCTCGGCGACGGCGCAGGACAGGCCGGCCGCCAACTCGTACAGCGTCTTGAGCGCCGCGTCCGCACCGCTCTTCTCGCCGCCGTGCACGTTCGCGGTGACCCAGACGATGGCCGGGCTGTCCTTCGCCGTCCGGGCGGCCGTCCGCGCGCTGGTTCGGCGCGGGTCACGCAGGTCCCGGACGTCGTCGGCGATCTGGCGCAGCGCGGCGGGCCGTACGTGACGTTCGTTGGACACCACCGCGTACGGCAACGGTTGGCCGAGCACGCTGGTGGTCATCACGCCGGTGACGACCCGGTTCGAGGCGCGGTCGACGGCCCCGAGGTAGGTGCGGACCTCGTCGTTGGTGACGACCCGCTCCTGACCCGCGCCGAGCGGGAAGCCGAGCACGGTCTCCGGGCTGGGCACGGTGCCCAACCGGGCGGTCGGGTCGTCGCTGCACCGGGAGGGCGGGGCGGCGCTCGCGGCAGGTGTGCCACCGAGCAGGGGAGTCGTGCCGAGCAGGAGGGCGATCGTGGCGGCACTCGCCAGGCGTCTGGCGGGGACCTTCCGGAATGGACGCATCGATGGGGCCATGAGTCGTGTTTCCCTTCTCGGGCACAACCTCGCAGTGGCCGGAGCCTATGAATCGTCGACACGGCGGTCAAGGCTTGATCGATATTGCTGACTACACGGCGTGCCGGTCCCGACGTGGACTGGCAGGATGGGTGGCGCGGGTTTGTCGTCGCCTGGGAGGAGGAGACGTGCCAGAGATGATCACGCTCTCGATCCATCCGGATCTTCCGTCCGCCGCCGCGCGGCGTTCGCTGGCGTCCTGGCTGCGTGCCGAGGAGCGGCTGCGGGAGCTGGTGACCACGACGTCTCCCGAGGGGGCGTCGGCGGGCCACCCGGACGTCCTGCGGGTGGCGGCCAGCGACGCGGGCACCGCCATGGTGCTCATCCAGGCCGTGGCCGCCTGGCTGACCCACCGCCGCGAGGATGTGACGGTGACGCTCACCCGGCCCGACGGTTGGTCGGCCGAGGTGGACATCCACCGCGCTCGAGACATGGACCAGGTGACCGCGCTCATCGAGGCGGCGGTGCGCGCGGTGACCGCCCCGCAGAGCTAGCCGGCCCGCCGCCGACCGAGGAGTCGGTCGGCGGCGGGCCGCAGGGATCGGGTACGCCTACCAGGTCGTCAGGCCGAGGCCGATCGTCTTGGTCAGGGTGGCGTTGTCGTCGTCGCCGTCGAGCGACCAGATCATGGCACCGGCGAGGCCGGCCCGTCGGATGTAGAGCGTCTTCTGCAACACCACCGCCGGGTCGTCGTACGTCCACAACGTCGTACCGTCGAACAACCAGGCGTGCCCGGCGCGCAGGTCGCGGTGCACGGTGTAACCGTTGCCGGCCAGCGTCTTGAGCTTCTTGTAGTCCTCGTAGCCGGCTTCGAAGGTGGCCGGCGCGGGCCCGGTGGCCGGCTGGAACAGGCCGTTGCCGCCGCCGGTGATGCCGGTCCAGCCGCGACCGTAGTAGGGGATGCCGAGCACGAGCTTGTCCCGTGGCGCGCCACGGGCGATCCACCCGTCGATGGCCACCTCGACGGAGAAGTCCGGGTTGTCCGGGGCGCCCGCCGGGACGCGAAGCGCCGACTGCTGGTTGGCCCGCGCGTCCCAGCCGCCGTGGAAGTCGTACCCCTGCACGGTGGCGAAGTCCAGGTACTTGAAGATCTTGCGGCCCTCGTAACCGGCGTCCATGGTGGCCGGGCTGGCCGGCAGGAACGCGGTCAGCGGGTGGTGCGCGCGGGTCGTGCGCCCGTACGCGTCGAGTTGCCGGCGGAACTCGGCGAGCAGTTTGGTGAAGTTCTCCCGGTCCTCCGGGCGGATGACGTTGCCGGGCTCACCCTCCCAGTTGGGCCACTCCCAGTCGAGGTCGATGCCGTCGAAGACGCCAGCGGCGGCGCCCGGGGTGCTGCCCGGGAGGTTGCCCCTGAGGTAGAGGTCGATGCAGGACGTGACGAACGCCTTGCGGGAGGCGTCGGTGCGGGCGGCGTTCGAGAAGTACGTCGACCAGCTCCAGCCGCCGAGCGAGATCAGCACCTTCAGGTCGGGGTGCTTGGCCTTGAGCTTGGCGAGCTGGTTGAAGTTGCCGTTGAGCGCCTGGCCGGGGGCGTCGGCGACACCGTCGACGCTCTCCTCGGCCGGGACGGGTCGCTGGTAGTCGGCCCAGGCGTCGCCCTCGCCCGGCCCACCGTCCACGAAGCAGCGACCGTCCTCGCTGACGTTGCCGAAGGCGTAGTTGAGGTGGGTGAGGCGGCTCGCCGCCCCGGAGGTTTCGAGCTTCTTGACCGGGAAGGCCCGGCCGTAGATGCCCCACTGGGTGAAGTAACCGACCCGGTGGTAGCCGGTGCGGCGCTGGTTGTTGTCACCGGCGCTGGCGACGGTGGGCGGAGCGGCGGTGACCAGCAGTGTCGCCAGGGCGACGACGGCGGTGAGACGGCGGTGGCGCAATGGTCGCATCGGCACACTCCCACGAGACATCAGACAGAATTAGTAAAGAGAGTTATCTGATTGATGAAGTTAAGCCGGTCACCGTCCGGGGTCAAGAGCCGCCAGCCACATGGGGGATTGTGGCGGCGTTACCGGGTGGTAACGATGTTGTGCCATGGACTCCGCCGTGACTCTGATCGGACTACCCGTCGCCCTCGGCATCATCATGCTCGGTCTCGGTCTCGGACTGACCATGGCGGACTTCCGCCGGGTGGCCCACCACCCCCGAGCCGCCGTCATCGCCCTGGTCTGCCAGGTGCTGGTGCTGCCGGCGCTCTGCTTCTGCCTCGTCCTCGCCTTCGACCTGGCACCCGAGCTGGCCGTCGGCATGATGTTGCTGGCCGCCTCTCCGGGCGGCACCACGGCCAACCTCTACAGCCACCTGTTCGGCGGCCACGTGGCATTGAACATCACCCTGACCGCCATCAACTCGGTGCTCGCCGTGTTCACCCTGCCGATCCTGGTCAACCTGTCGGCGGCGTACTTCCTGCCCGACGGGCGCAGCATCGGCCTGCAGTTCGACAAGGTGCTGCAGGTCTTCGCCATCGTGCTCGTCCCGGTCGCGATCGGCATGCTCATCCGGGCACGGATGCCGCAGGTGGCCGAGCGGCTGAACCGCCCGGTCCGGATCCTGTCCGTCGTCGTCCTCGTCGCGGTGATCGCCGGTGCGGTGCTCGGCGAGCGGGAGAACATCGCCGACTACTTCGTCTCGGTCGGCCTGGCCGTGCTCGCCTTCAACCTGCTCAGTCTCGCCATCGGGTACGGGGTGCCGCGCCTCGCCGGTGTGGACCGCAGCGCCGCGACGGCCGCCGGCTTCGAGATCGGCATCCACAACAGCACCCTGGCCATCACCATCGCGCTCAGCCCGGCGCTGCTCAACAGCACCCAGATGGCGATCCCGGGCGCCGTCTACGGCATCGTCATGTTCTTCACCGCGGCGGCCTTCGGTTACCTGGTGACCCGGGCCGGCGCCCGGTCCGCCACCGCCCTGACGCCCTGACGGCCGCTGCCCGCTCTCCCCGACGGCGGGGCCAGGGCGAGCGGGCGGCAACTCTCAGCCGACCTGGTTGTTGTCCTTCTGCGCGCCCCAGCCGTGCCAGCGGTCGATCTCGATCAGGGCGCTGACCCGGGCGCGCTCTCGCCGTGGGTACGCGTTGCCCGTGTAGTGCTTCGACAGCCGGTCGATGTCCGCGAGGCCCTCGTCGGGACGCAGTTCGGTGACGTGCCCGATGATGCTGACGTGGGTGTACCAGCCGGCCTCGTCGAGAACGGTGAGCGACACCCGGGGGTCGTTGCGGACGTGCTCCAGCCGGCGGCGGCTCTCGTCCATGTTCACCAGGATCCGGCCGTCCTCCCACAGGTACCAGGTGGCGGCGGAGACCGGCTGGCCACCGTTGCGCAGGGTGGTCATGACGGCGGGGTTCGGCTTCTGGAGCATGGCGACCGCGGCCTCGGGAAGCGGTGGCTTGGACATGAAGTCTCCTCGTCGCGACAACGTTTACCCCTGCACGTTACGCACCCGCCGGCCCGATCGCGCTCGGATCGTGATCACGGCGTGGCGGGCACCCGGCTGCCGGAGCGACGCCGGCGGCGACGAAGATGTGGTCATGAGCAATTCCGCACTGCCCAGGCGTGTCGTCGTCACCGGGGCCACCGGCAAGCTCGGCCGAGCCGTGGTCGCCCACCTGCGCGCCGTCGGCGTCGACGTGTTGGCGGTGGACCGCACCGGTGGCCGCGACCCGCGCGACGTGAACGGCGAGTTCCTGCTGGCCGACCTGACCGACTACGGGCAGGTGGTGGAGGCGTTCACCGGAGGTGCCGACGAGCACGCGGGCGGCGTCGACGCGGTCGTGCACCTGGCGGCGGTGCCGGCCCCCGGGCTGATGTCCAACGCCACCACCTTCGCGAACAACTCCGCCGCGACCTACAACGTGTTCGCCGCCGCCCGGGCGGCCGGCATCAAACGGGTCGTGTGGGCGTCGAGCGAGACGGTGCTCGGCCTGCCGTTCGACACCCCGCCGCCGTACGCGCCGGTCGACGAGGAGTACGCGCCCCGGCCCGAGTCGACGTACTCGCTCAACAAGGCACTGGAGGAGGAGATGGCCCGGCACTTCTGCCGGTGGGACCCGGAGCTGGTCATGGTGGGTCTGCGCTTCTCCAACGTGATGGACGTCGAGGACTACGCGCCGTTCCCCACCTTCGACGCCGACCCGCAACTGCGCCGGTGGAACCTGTGGGGCTACATCGACGCCCGCGACGGAGCCCAGGCCGTCGAGCGGGCCCTAGCCTACGACCAGCCCGGCGCCGACGTCTTCATCATCGCCAACGCCGACACCGTCATGACCCGCTCCAGCGCCAGCCTGATGGCCGAGGTCTACCCGGACGTCGAGGTCCGCAAGGAGCTGGGCGAGCACGAGACCCTGCTCAGCATCGACAAGGCCCGCCGGGTGCTGGGGTACGAGCCGCAGCACTCCTGGCGGGACCACGTCGACCTGCTGTAGGTCAGCGCGCCGCCTGGTAGGCACGGCCGACGGCGGTGGCCGTGCCGCCGGTGCGGAACAGCCCGGTCTGGTCCTTGTCCGTGGCGGGCAGGCCGAACCACGCGTACCGGTGCAGCCAGGACAGGCCGCCCAACATCCGGGTGGCCGCGGTGAGGAACGCGGCCTGCTGGGCCTGCGTGGGGAAGCGGACACCGTTGGAGAAGTCGATCAGGGCGAACTCGGTGAGCCAGATCGGCAGCCCGTACCGGTCGTGCACGGCCTGCAGGTACGACCTGAGCTGGTTGACCGCGTTGGCGGTGGTGAAGTCGCCGCCGTACCAGTGCAGGGCGATGAAGTCGACGCGGTAGCCGCGCTGCTTCGCCCCGGCCATGAACCGGTCGAGCCACTCACCCGGACGGTCGCCGCCCCAGGCGACCGCCGGGCTGCCCAGTGGAAGACCGGTGGCCTGCAACCGCGGCCACAGCTCCAGCGCCTGCTCGACGGTCATCTCCGCCTGACCGTTCAGGTCCGGCTCGTTGAACCCGAGCAGGTAGCGGCCGTTCTGCTTGGCCTGTTGCAGGTTGCTCGCGGTGACGCTCTTCGCCCCCCAGATCATGGGGACGAACTCGGTGCCCTGCGGACTGGCGACGCCCTGGTGCTTCACGTCCCAGGTGTAGTACCAGCTCGCCCCGGAGTCGGCCAGCGCCTGGCTGACGCCGTCGAAGGTCCACACCCCGACGCCCTTGCGCTTCGAGGTCGCCGCCGGGGAGGCCGGGGCGACCGGACGCCCGGTTGTCGGCCGCACCGCCGGCGTCGGGGGCGGGGTCGGGGCCGCCCCCGCCGGGCTCGCCGTGGCGGTGGGTGCGCTCGGCCCGGTCGCGCCGGGCTGCGAACCCGTCGGCGTGGGCGCGTCGAGGGCCTGGGTCGCTGCCGGGGCCGGCGTCGGCCCGGTCGGCTGCACCACGACGACCACACCGGTCACCAGTACGGCGACCACGGCGGCCACCAGGAGCGGCCACAACAGCCGCCGCGCGCCGACCGGGAGACTGCCGAGCGTCCCGCGTCGGGGTTCCGCGTGGACGCCTCGTCTTCCCCTCGCGGCGTCCGCTTCACCCGGGCCGGTTGCGCGCATCGTCTCGACTCCCTCACCTGGTCGTACCTCTACCTGACGGGGGCA
The DNA here is from genome assembly GCF_040649675.1 of Micromonospora parva. Lineage (NCBI taxonomy): Bacteria > Bacillati > Actinomycetota > Actinomycetes > Micromonosporales > Micromonosporaceae > Micromonospora > Micromonospora parva. Next base: position 22,054 of record NZ_JBEZFX010000015.1, read on the forward strand.
TGGCGGACGAACCGCCAGCTGCCTCCCCTCAGGAGACTGGCCGGCCGGACCGGAATAACGATTTCCGCGGCTGATGGTGGCCGGGAGCGCTGTCCCCGGGCGCGCTGCCGGCCGTTACCACCCGGCCTGTGCGGTCAGGGTCTGTCGCAGGTACGTCTTCGGCCGCGACCCCACTGTCGAGCCGACCACCTCGCCCTGACGGAACACCAGCAGCGTGGGCAGGGACATCACCTGGTAGCTACGGGTCGCTACCGGGTTCTCGTCGGAGTTGAGCTTCGCCACGACCATCCGGTCACCGAACTCCTGGGCCAGTTCGACGAGGCTCTTCTCGATGGCCTTGCAGGGCGGGCACCAGTCCGCCCAGAAGTCGACGACCACGGGCCGGTCGCTGGCCAGCACCAGCTCCGCGAACGTGTCGTCGGTCACGGTGACCAGCGAACCTACTTCCGACTTCTGAGACATGTCTTCTCCCGATGGGCGATCGCGTGGGTGAGTTGACCGTGCAGTTGGTGGCGCACCGCGCCGAGCCGGTCGATGACGGCGTCGACCTCGGCGATCTTGCGCCGCAGCACCACCACCGAGTCCGGGCAGACGTCGCCGGAGCTGTTGCCGGCCCGCAGGCAGGCGACGAACGGACGGACATCGTCGAGGCCGAAGCCGACGTCGAGCAGCGCCCGGATCTCCCGTACGACGCGCAGCTCCGCCTCGTCGTAGATGCGGTAGCCGTTGGCGGAGCGCTGCGCCCGTACCAACCCGTGCGCCTCGTAGTAGCGCAGCGTGCGAGGGCTTGTGCCGGCCCGCTCAGCCAACTCGCCAATGAGCATCTGACCTCCTCCATCGGCCCGTCGCGACCACGCTAAACCTTGTCGTCGACGTCAAGGCAAGCACCGGGCGAGGCGCGGTCAGCAGCCAGAAATGCCCCTTTTGGGGGCGCGCCGCCGGGGCGAGGCGGGGCTCGTCACCGACGCAGGGTCGTCGACGGCGACTCGCCGAACCGGCTCCGGTATTCGGTCGCGAACCGACCGAGGTGCACGAAGCCGTGTTGCAGGGCGACAGTCGTCACGGAAACCCCCGGTGCGGCCGAACGGAGCGTGCGGTGCGCCGCGTCGAGCCGGCAGGCCCGCAGGTACGCGGTCGGGGTGGTCTGCAACTCACGGCGGAAACAGTCCTGCAGCGTTCGTACGCTCACCCGCAGCGCCTCGGCGACGTCACCGACGGTCAGTGCCTCGCCGTGGTGTTCGGAGATCAGGGCGCAGGCCCGGCGGACGAGACGCCCGGGGTGGGCGTGCTGGTCCGGCTCGGCGAGCAGGTGGGAGTGGCTGTGCCGGTGGGCCAGCAACAGCTTGCCGATGAGCCCCTGCTCGAAGCGGGCGGCGACCTGCGGGTGGTCGAACAGCGACGCGTCCGCCGGCTGCGACAGCTCGTCGGCGAGGAACGCCACCCCGCGCGCCCACGCCTGCGCGGTCGCCGTGGTCATGAGCATGCCGACGTCCAGGCGGACCGGGTCGTCCACCGGGCGGCCCAGCAGGCGGGCGAGTTCCCGGTCGACGGCGCGCCGGTCGGCGTAGAAGATCCGGTGGGGAGAGCCCTCGGACCACCGCATGTCCGAGGCGTCGTACGGGGACAGGACGGAGGCGACGTTGGGGGTCGAGGTGACGGAATGACCGGCGTGCCGGACCAGTGTGCTGCCGGCGCTGGGGATCTGGACGAGGTAGAAGGTCTCCAGCGCCGGCGGTTGAATGCGGACCGCGTGCCCGTAGTCGAGGTCGATGACACCCACCCCGCCCGCCCGGCGAGCCGCCATCCGCAGGCGCACGTTGCGGACGCCCGCCTGTGGGGTGAGCCGGTGTGGGCAGAAGACCCGGCCGACCTCGGCGCGTGCCCGGTCGACGTCGTCCGTCCGGACCGTCACCGCATCCACTCGACACCTCCCGGGCGTCCTGTCGCGCTGACCGTAAGGCGTGCGCGGGCCGGAACAGCCCGGAAAGCCGTCGACCCGACAGGAAAAGGGTCCGGCCGCGTACCTCGGACAGTGGCCGCGTCGCGCGGATAGCGACAGTCGCGGCGTGCTCGCTAGCGTGCGAGCACCGCGGGTCGGTCAGGGTCGGCACGGGTTTCCGGCGCTGCTTCACGTCGCAGGGTTCACGTCGTTTGGAGGAGACCATGAGGATTGCTGTCGTCGGTGCCGGATTCGCCGGTGTGAGCGCAGCGAAGGTGCTGCGACAGAGCGGATTCGACGTCACCGTGTTCGAGCGCGCGCCCGACGTCGGCGGGGTGTGGAGCCGTACCCGGCGCTACCCCGGTCTGACCACCCAGAACGACAAGGGCACCTACCACCTCTCCGACCTGCCGATGCCCGCCCACTACCCGCAGTGGCCCTCGGGCGAGCAGGTCCAGCGGTACCTGGAGACCTACGTGGAGAAGTTCGGGCTGGCCAGCGCGCTGCGCCTGTCCACGGAGGTCGTCTCCGCCGAACTCGTCAACGACGAGACCGGGTGGCTGGTCACGTCCCGACCGACCGGCGCCCAGGAACCGTTGACGGTGCAACGGTACGACCACCTGATCGTCGCCAACGGCATCTTCTCCGACCCGCTCGTGCCGTCCTTCGACGGGCAGGCGGCCTTCGCCGCCGCCGGAGGGCGCGTACTGGCGACGGGGGAGTTCCCCGACGTCGAGGCGGCCCGAGGTAAGAACGTCCTGGTGGTCGGGTACGGCAAGTCGGCCTGTGACGTGGCGGTCCCGGTGAGCGAGGTCGCCGCCCAGACCCACGTGGTGGCCCGGGAACTGCTCTGGAAGATGCCCCGCAAGCTCGGTGGGGCGCTGAACTACAAGTATCTGCTGCTCACCCGGATGGGTGAGGCGCTCTTCCGCTACCTGCACCTGAAGGGCTTCGAGCGGTTCCTGCACGGCCCGGGGAACGGCCTGCGGCAGCGCATGGTCACCAGCGTCGGCTCGGTCGCGACCCGGCAGTTCAACCTGCGCGCGCTGGGCCTGGTGCCCAACGGCAGCTTCGAGGACATCGCCCGCAGCACGGTCAGCCTCGCCACCGAGGGCTTCTTCGAGCGGGTCACCGACGGCCGCATCGTCGTGCACCGGGATCAGGTGATCACCGAGTTGCTGGTCGATGACGCTGGCCGGCCCGCCGCCCGCCTGGCCGACGGCACGGTGCTCCCCGCCGACCTGGTGCTCTGTGGCACCGGCTTCCGCCAGCGCGTGCCGTTCCTCGACGAGGCGGTGCACGCCCGGCTGCAGGACGACGCCGGCAACTTCATGCTCTACCGGCAGATCCTGCCGCTCGGCGTGCCGCGCCTGACGTTCGCCGGCTACAACTCGTCGTTCTTCAGCCCGCTCAGCGCGGAGATGGCGGCGGTCTGGACGGCCGCGTACCTGCGGGGTGGGATCACCCTGCCACCCGAGGAGCGCATGCGTGACGAGGTGCGCGCCCGGCTGGCCTGGATGACGGCACGCACCAACGGACGGCACGCTCGTGGCACGAACATCATCCCGTTCTCGATGCACAACATCGACGAGGTGCTCGACGAACTGGGACTCAACCTCGGCTCGCTGACCCGGGCCCGGCAGTGGCTGTTACCGGTCGACCCGGGCTCGTACCGCGGGGTGACGGCACAGATGATCCGGCGTACCGCCGACCCGGTATCCGCCATCAGCGACGACAGCCCGATAAAGATGGATAAAGTGCGCAGATAGGGGATCAGGCGGGACCGGTCGGTGAGGAGGCTCGGGGACGATGGCAGCGGAACGGGGCCACCACCGTGGTGCGTCCGTGCCAGCGGCCCTGGCCGGCTGAGCTGTCTCGACGTCCGTGCTGAGGCGCGCCGAGTTCTTCCGTGGCCTCGGGGACAGCAGGAGCCCACGCTCGGCGACCGTCCTGGAACTGCTCTTCGACATCGTCTACGTCTTCGCGCTGGCCCGCCTCGCCGGGCGGGTCGCGGACGACCTGACCATCGTCCGGCACACCCTGCTCTCCGAGGCGGGCCAGACCGTCCTGTTCTTCACCGCGATGTGGATGATCTGGTCGCTCAACGCCCTGCTGGCGAGCACCTACGACCCGCGGCGCCCCGATCTGCAGGTCATCCTGCTGGCGACGATGTTCGGCACGCTGGTGCTGGCTGTCACCCTGCCGCAGGCCTTCGGCCAACGCGGTGTCATCTTCGCCTGCACCTACGTCGTCATCCAGGTCGGCCGACCGCTCTTCCTGTCGTTCGCCCTGCGGGGCCACCCGGTGCACGTGTTCTCGCTCCGGGTGCTGACCTGGCACCTGGCCACCGGTGTGCTCTGGATCAGTGGTGGCATCAGTGGTGGTCTCGGTCGAGGGGTCTTCTGGACCATCGCTCTCGCCGTCGAGATGATCGGCGCCGCCACCACCTACCCCCTGCCCCGCCTGGGTCCGAGACAGATCGACAGCCTGCGGGTCACCGTCTCGCAGGAGCATCTCGCCGAGCGGTACAACCAGTTCTTCATGATCGCTCTCGCCGAGGTGGTGCTCGAAGCCGGCGCCGCGGTCAGCTTTCCGGGCTTCTCGACCGAGGGAACAATCACCCTCGTCGCCTCGTTCGTGGCGGTCGTCTCGTTCTGGCGAATGTACTTCTACCACGTCAGATCCGGCCATGCCTCGACCCCGAGCGGGGAGGGGATCCAACTGTCGCGGTGGGCGAGCTACAGCCTGCTGTTGATCGTCGGTGGCATCATCTGCACCGCGGTCGGCTTCGGTCAGGTCATCGAGGACCCACACCCGCCGATCGACTGGGCGCTGGTGGCCATCATCTTCGGCGGCCCGGTGCTGTTCCTGATCGGGCGGAGCACCCTGGAACGGGCGAGCCGATCCGCACCTCGGTGTCGGGTGCTCTATCTCGGCGCTGTGGCGCTGGCCGTGGCGGCCCCGGTAATGGTGCTGCTTCCACCGGTCGCCGTGGCGGCCGTCGCGGCGCTGATGCTGGCCGCCATCACCGTGTTCGACCAACGAGCCCACCGCCGAGTCCACCGGCTGGGGTCGGAGTCCAACCCGACGCTGTGATGATCCCGTTGCGGGCCGGCGGCCACTGCGCGTAGCGTGGTCGGGCACGCCGTCGAGCGGGAAGGAGGTCAGAACAATGTCCGATGTTCTGCGCCCCCTCCGCGCTCCGGCGTCCGCGCGGGTCTGACCCGGGGCGCTCGCTTCCCGGAGGACCAACCCATGACTGATCTGGTCATTCGTCCGCTCGTCGCGGGCGAGGAAAATCTGTTCGACTCCATGCCCGATCCGCTGCCGCAGCTGCGCCAGGTCGCGTACGCCGACGGGGTCGCCGGCGGCGGCTACCGGCCCGAGACCACCTGGGTCGCGTTGCGCGCCGGGCGGTTGGTGGGCCGCGCCGCCTGGCTCCTGCCGCCGGGCGCGGTCGGTGCCCCCTGGCTGGACCGGTTCGACCTGGACGCCGAGCCGGAGGTGGGCGCCGAGCTGCTGCGCGCCGCCCACGAGGCGCTGGGCGGTCCCGGTCTGTACTACGCCGCGCTGCCGGCGCACTGGCGGCGTCGGCCGGAGGTGCTGGCCGTGGTGCAGGCACCGATGGCGGCCGCCCGGCTGGCCGGGCTGGTCGAACGGGGGGAGCGGATCCGGTGCTCCTGGACGGGCACCCCGCTGCCGGCGTCCTCCGGGCGCTACGACTTCCGGCCGCCCGCCGACGTCGCCGAGATCAACGCGCTGGTCGCCAGGATCGTCGAGCCGGACGTGCTGACCGGCGTCGAGATCGCGCGGGTGGTTGCCGGTGTCGACCTCGCCACCGACCCACTGGCCTGGTTGGGCGACGCCACCGAGGAATGGCGCGTCGCCCTGGCGGCCGGCGACCCGGTCGGGTTGGTCGGCACCGCCGGAGACGCCTGCTACCCCCTGCTCGCCTACCTCGGCCTGCTCGACGAGGCGGCCCGGCCCGAGCTGCTGGCCGAGGCGGTGCGGGTGCTGGCCGCCGGTGGTGCCCGCGAGGTCATCGCCGATGTGGAGTCCCACCGGGTGACGGTGCTCGCCGAGTTGGAGCGGACCGGCTTTCGGCACTTGCGTTCCCGGGTCGCCTTCGCGCCGCCGGACAGTCAGGAATAGCTGACCGGGTGCGCCCGGTCACCCGGGCGCACCCCCTCAGCCGGCGCGGACCCCGCCAGCTGTCAGCATCTGGGCATGCCGGAGATCATCGCCCTTCTCCTCGGCGGGTTGGCGCTGGTCGTGGCGGCGGTCGCGGGGCTCTACCTCTGGCCGGTGGGCCGCCGTGGGCTGTCGGTCGCGCCGGCCCGACCGCTCGACTTCGACACGGCCATCCGTGCCGCCGAGGCCACCATCGCCGCCGAGGCTGCCGATCCGGAGATCCGGCCCGAGTCGCGCAGCCGCCTGCTGAGCCACGGCTCCCGTACCGGCCGGGCCGTGCTGTTGCTGCACGGATACACCCTCGCGCCGGAGCAGTACGCGGGGTTGGCCGAGGAGTTCTTCGACAGTGGGTACAACGTCTGGATCCCCCGGGCCCCCCAGCACGGCACCGTCGACCGGCGGGCCCACCACCGGGTCCGGGCCGGTGAGCTGACGACGTACGCCGCGCAGGGTTGGGCCGTCGCGGCGGCCCTCGGCGACGAGGCGGGCGTCGTCGGGATCTCCGGCGGTGCCGTGCTGGCCACCTGGCTCGCGCAGGTGCCCGGCAACGTCGTACGCCACCTGTTGTTGCTGTCGCCGTTCTTCGGCCCGAACCCGCGACAGGCACCGGCGTACGCGGTCAAACCGCTCATCGTGCTGTACGGACGCCGCGTGCTGCGGGACCGCGTCACATCGCGCGGATACTCCCTCGCCGCCGTCACCCAGTACCTGACGATCGCCCGTACCCTGCCGAATCCGCCCCGGCGGACCGGCCTGCGGACCGCAGCTGTCGCGATCAGCCCGCTCGACGCCGTGGTGGACCTCCGGGCGGCGGTGCACCTGCCGCGCCGGATCGCCGACGCGAACGCGATACCGCTGCGGGTGTGCACCCTGCCGGAGGAGTTGGGGGTCGAGCACAACACCCTCAACCTCGGCGTCGACGGCGACGAGTGGCGACGGCGGTACGTCGCGCTCTACGAGGGCGACCCGGCGCCGTTGAACACGGCCGGGGCGTAGCCGGTGGGCTTGTCGCCGATGCCGAGGCCGGGGCTCACCACCCAGGACTGGTACTGCGGGGTGAACATGCCGTAGAGCAGCGGGAGCTTCGGTGCGCTCGCCTCGTCGAGCCGGCGTCGGGCGTCGGCCGGGATCTCGAAGTCGAGCGCTCCGAGGTTGCTGGCGAGCTGTTCGGGGCTGCTCGCCCCGATGACCACCGACCCGACGGCGGGCTGGGTGGCCACCCAGTTGATCGCCACCTGCGCCATGCTGCGCCCGAGATCGGCGGCCACACTCTCCAGCGTCTCGATCACCTGCCAGTCGCCGGGGCTGATCTCCCGACCCGCGGCGTCGGGGTTCGTCAGGCGGCCGGCCCCGCTCATGCCCTCGGCGGTCCGCCGGTACTTGCCGCTGAGCAGCCCTCCGCCGATGGGGCTCCACGCGGTGAGCCCCATGCCCAGGCTCTGCGCCATCGTCACGTGCTCCGCCTCGATGTCGCGGGTGACGAGGGAGTACGGCAACTGCACGTTGACCATCGGGGCCAGCCCGTGCGCCGCGGCGTAGCTCTGCGCCCGGGCCGCGTACCAGGCCGGGACGTCGGACAGCCCGGCGTACCGGATCTTGCCGGAGCGCACCAGGTCGTCGAAGGTGTGTACGACCTCCTCGACCGGGGTGATCCGGTCCCAGGTGTGCAGCAGGTACAGGTCGATGTAGTCGGTGCCGAGCCGGCGCAGCGACGCCTCCACGGCCCGCATGATGTGCTTGCGACCGTTGCCGCTGGCGTTCGGGTCGGACGGGTCGACGGTGTTGGTGGCCTTGCTGGTGAGCACGAGCCGCTCGCGTACGCCGGCCCGCTCGATCAGGCGGCCGAGGATCTTCTCGCTCTCACCGGCGGTGTAGAAGTCCGCCGTGTCGATGAAGTTCCCGCCCGCCTCCACGTACTGCCGGAAGATCGGTTCGGCCTCCTGCTCGGTCCTGCCGTACGCGGCGTGGAACCCGTCGACGCCGAAGTTCATGGTGCCCAGTGCCAGCCGGCTCACCCGCAGACCGGACCGCCCGAGCAGGTAGTAGTGGTTCATTGTGGTGCCCTTCCGATCGTGAGTGTCGGCCCGCTGCGGACCGCGTGTTCCAGACCTTTGCTCGGCAAAAATGGACCTGCAAGTCCAAAAGTCGAGCTAGGGTCGGACCCGCACCCCGAGACCAGGAGGTCCGATGACACGGGCGTTGACCCGCAAGGGCGAGGCGACCCGGGCCCGCATCGTCGCCGGCGCGGCCGCCGAGATCCGCGAGCGCGGCGTCGACGAGGTACGCCTCGAAGACGTGATGGCCCACACCGGCACCAGCAAGGGGCAGCTCTTCCACTACTTCCCGGACGGGAAGGAGGGGCTGCTGCTCGCGGTGGCGCAGCACGAGGCGGACCAGGTGCTCGCCGACCAGGAGCCGATGCTGAGCAACCTGACGACCTGGCCGGCCTGGCTCGCCTGGCGGGACCGGCTGATCGAGCGGTACCAGGCACAGGGGGTGAAGTGCCCGCTCAACGGTCTGCTCGGCCAGACCGGCCGGCGGGCGCCCGGCGCGCAGGCGATCGTGACCGGCCTCATGTGGCGCTGGCAGAAGGCGATCACCGAGGGCATCCGGCACATGCAGTCGACCGGCGACATGGCCGGAGACCTCGACGCCGACCGGGCCGCCGCGGCACTGCTCGCCGGCATCCAGGGCGGTGTGCTGCTGCTGCTCTCCACCGGGAAGATCGACCACCTCGAAGCCGTCCTCGACCTCACCATCGACTCGCTTCGGGCAGGTGCTCGAACGGCCTGATCGTGTGAGAATCTGCTCGTCCGGCCGTGCCCCGGTCGTTGTCGGAGAGGGGTGGTCGCTCGTGTCGGCAGGATTGGTGGCAGTGCTGCTCGGCGGCGGGATCCCGCTCGTCGCCGCGCTCCTGCTGATGATCATCGGCGCGCTGGGGCGTCGGGCACGGGCCGGGCGACTGACCGGCCGATACACGTCGCGTCCGGGCAACTCGTCAGACAACAGCTCGTCGAGCATGGGCGGAAGCTGAGGCCAGCCCCGCCCAACCTCCAGCGAACCTCCGCAACTGACCGTGCACCGCGACGCTCCCGCCCTTGGTGATCAAGAGGTTTGCGTCAGCGGGCTCGGCGTGTCGTGACGCGAACCTCTTGATCACCGCGGGCGGGGGTTCAGGTGGGTTCAGGTGGGAGGTGGGTGAGGTGGGTGGTGGCGTTGCGGGTTATGGCGGCAGCGAGCGCGATGGTCGCGGGCTGGACTCCGTTCTGCTGCTCCGCGGTGGCGATCCGGACCGACTGCGTCAGGTGCGCCCGCAGGTGCCCGGCGAGCAGACGGTGAAGCGGCGCCCCGGTGGCCGACCGCAGCGTCGCCAACTGCTCGGCGGTGACCATGCCCGGCATGTCGTGCCCCTCGTGCGGATTGGTCGTCGGCGCGCCAGCCTCGGCGAGTAGTTGGCGGGCGCGGTCCAGGTCCGCGCGCTGGGCGGCCGCGACCTGGGCGGCCGTTCGCCGCCAGGCCGGGTCGGTGGTGCGGGCCGGCACCAGATCGAGTACGGGCAGCAGACGTTCGGCCATCGCGGCGGTCAGTTGCAGCCAGGCGATGTCGGTCGGGTTGAACGACCCCGCCGTACCCGACGGTGTCGGCGCGACCGTCGCCGGTGGCGCGGTAACGGGTGGTGTGCCGGCCGCGTCCCGGCGCCCGGCACCGCAGCCGGCGACCAGCAGCACGGCGACGAGCAGGGCACCCGCCCTGGGTTGGCGCATCCGACTCCCTCCCCACCCGGGCGGCGGGCCCGGGATGACCGGACCCGCCGCTGAGGTGTGACCCGCTCGCTCAGATCGGTCGGCCGTCGTGACCGCACTTGATGACGGGACGGATGCAGTCCTGGACCCGACGGGCCAGCTCGGCCACCGGCCAGGCGTTGAAGAAGTCGCCGTGCATCGTGTAGCCCGGCCCGGACGCCAACCGGAACCGCGACGGGTCACCGGTGACCGGGTACCGCAGCACCTGCCGCAACTTCGGCACGTGCACCGGGTGGGTGCTCGGGCAGGCCTGGTTCACCGGGTACGCCAGGTGGCTCTTGTGGTCCGGTGAGTCGAGGTCGCGGCCGTTCCAGCACTGCGGGAAGTCCAGGTACGACTCCAGCATCGTGCCGGACGGGCAGTTGACGAAGTCCTTCGACGGCGGCACGTGTCCGGCGTGCAGGCAGGACCAGCGGGCGATGCTGTCGTTCGGCCCGGTGGCCTTCGCGTTGCCGGCGACGAGCCGCAGCCCCTGCGGGAACGGCTGGGTGTTCGCGACGACGTCGGCGCGTACGCCCTCGCCGAGGTAGTAGAACGTGGCGATCGCCGGCTCCACCGGCACGTTGTCCCGGTACAGGGTGGGCACCCAGTAGGACGAGACGTCCACCGCCGGGTTGCAGCTGGTGGGGGAGCGGACCAGGTCCGGGAGGGTGGTGTTGGCGTTCGTCACCGTGGCGCCGAAGAAGCTGTGCATGTGCGAGGCCCCGGGCAGCCCGGGGAAGATGATCGGGTCGTCCGGCAACCGGTGGCTGTAGGTGCAGTCGGCGGGGAACTCGGCGACCCGGATGACGTTGGCGCCGAAGTCAGCGCCGGCTCGGCCGGTGGCGGCGTCGGCCCGGCCGGTGGCGGAGACCAGGTACGTGCCGAGGAGCATCAGCAGTGCGCCGATCGCCGTGGCGAGGCGCAGTCGGCGGGGCATGCCGGAGAGGGGTGCGGCCCTGTCCATCGTGTGACTCCTGTCGGGAGGACGGGTCAGGGACAGCTCCGGCGCCGCCGCCGAAGACAGCGGAGTGTGTCCTGGCCAGACATGGTGGTGGCTTGGTGAGCCCGAGAAGAGAGAGCGCTCTCTTCGTCCCAGCCTCACCCGTATGTCGACTCTTGTCAATACGTTCGGCAACTGGTGGAAAAGACGCCGAAGGGCCGGGCCCCGTGGTGGGGTCCGGCCCTTCGGTGTTGGTGTGGTGCGGGTCAGCTGGTGGCGTAGCCGCGGGTGGCGATCCAGTCCGCGAGGTGCTCGACGGTGACCTCGTAGGAGGCGGTGTCCGGGTTGGCGGAGTCGGCGATCTTCACCACGTTCCCGCCATCGCGGTAGCCGACGACGCTGATGTAGTGCCCGCCCTCGAAGGAGTGGATACCACCGTCGGTGTCGGTGGTGGTGCCGGCGATGTTGGCGACCACGGCCCGGCCGTCGTCGACGGTCTTCACAACGTCGGCGCGCAGCTGGTCGGTCTGCTTGTCATCCGCGGCGGGCGTGCTGATCTCCACCGACCGGTAGGCGTTGTTCTTACCGGTCTCCTTGTTCAACACCGGGGTGATGTCGTTGATGGAGTTGGTGCCGGCTTCAGTGGTGCCCATCTCCTTGGCCATGGCGTCGACGCTGATGTCCTTGCCCTGCACGGACAGGGCGTTACGGGCGGCGGCGGGGCCGCAGTAGTAGAAGTTCGGCTGGGCCTCGTAGCGCACGCCCAGCTCCCGCTCGCCGTGGCCCTTGCGGTCGGTCTGGGTCTGCGACGCGGGCTTGCTGGTGTTCGGGGCGGCGAAGGCGGTGGTGACGGGGCCGGCGATGGCGCCGCCGGTGAAGGCGAGGCCGGCGGCGGTCAGGGCGGTCTTACGGATCAGATCGGTACGCATGATGGCGTGCTCCTCTGCATCGGGGGAAACCGCACAGGCACTGAACCGGGGGGTGTGCCCGTGGGGGGTGTGGCCGTGCGGGGACGTTCGCGGGGTGCCCGGCGACCCGCTGAGGGGTCGGCGTCGGGACAGGGTGTAACGGTTGGCGGTGGCGGGTCATTCCGCCTGCCCATCGGCCCTGTGTGATGCCGGGCCTGGCTGGTTCCGCCTACCAGGGCTGGCCGGTGGTGCTCGGGCCTGGCTGGTTTCGCCTACCTGGGGCCGGCCGGTGGTGCTCGGGCCTGGCTGGTTTCGCCTACCTGGGGCCGGCCGGTGGTGCTCGGCCGTGCGGGGGGTGTAACCGTGGCGGCCGGGCGGGTGTTCCCGGCGGCTGCTCTCCACCGGGCCGGGGGCGCGGTGGTCTGCCAGGTATAACGACCCGGCCCGGCCCCCGATTCCGCCGTCGGGGTGGTCCCGACCACCCGACATCCCCACCCAAACCGGACACCGATGCCTGCCGGGCTGCCCCGACATGACGGACGAACGGGATGATCGACTCGGGTTCCTGAAAAGCGCGCTGTCCCGGTGTGGGGGATACCGCGGCTTCCTGAAAGCCGAGTGGATCACGCCCGTCTGCGCCATTTGCGCCCCCTCGACCGGGGCCGACGCGGGGGGGAGACAGTGCCCGACGGAACCGGGCGACTTGGCCGGACCCGGTCCCACCCTTGGGTCACGTCGCGGGCCCGTTCGCGTGCCCCTCGACGAAGCCCTCCCGATCGGGAGGGGTGTCAGCCTTCGCGACCGGGGAACATCGCCAGGGCCTTCGCGCGCTGCGCGACGAGATCGGCGTAGGTGCCGTCACGTTCGGCCCAACGATGCATGAGAACGCCCTTCACGAGGATTTCGCGCGGGGTGGGGTTCGCCGAGAGCAGCTGCATGACCTCGGTGGCGAAGTCGTCGAGCGGCAGCGCGTGCGGGTTCACCTTCTCCTGCCCGGCTGTCGCGACGGCCGGGGGAACGAGCTCGACGACGTCGACACCGGTGCCGTCGAGTTGCGCGCGCAGCGCCTCGGAGTAGGCGTGCACCGCTGCCTTCGAGGCGGCGTAGCTGGGCATGGGCGGGAACGGCAGGAAGGCGATGCCGGAGGTGACGGTGATGAACGTGCCGGCACCCCGACCCAGCAGGTGCGGGGTGAAGGCATCGATGACCCGGATGGTGCCGACCAGGTTGGTGTCGATCGTCGCCTCCGCCGCCCCGAAGTGCGCAGGATCGCGAAGGTCTTCGGTGAGCATGACACCCGACATCGTCACCACCGTGTCCAGTTCGGGGTAACGGGCGAGCACGGCGTCCCGGACAGCGCCGACAGAGGCGCCGTCGGTGACGTCGATGCCGAACGTGCCGAAACCTTCCGCGGCGAGCGCGGAGAGGGCCTCGGGGCTGCGACCGCCAACGGCCACGGTGCTGCCCGCCGCGGCGAACCGCCGGGCCAGCTCCCGCCCGATACCCGACGTGCCGCCGACGATGAGAACTGTGCGGTTGGAGAGATCCACGAGATCTTCCCTTCGATCCAGAGGGCGCCGACGCGTCAACTCGCGGCGCGAACAGTGATGCGCGCTGTCCTTCTCAACAACAGCGCGATCACAGTCTTGACGGGGCTGGGCGGAGGTGGCAGGGCCCCCGTTTTCCCAGGTCCCACCAGGACCCCTCTGCGCCCCGCGCACCGCACTACCGTGGTGAGCATGAGGGATGAGGAGTCGGCCGGCGGCCATCGGCTGGGCAGCTACCTCCGGGCCCGGCGCGAACTGGTCTCACCGGCGCAGGTGGGGCTCCCGACCGGCGGTCGGCGCCGCGTGCCCGGCCTGCGCCGCGAGGAGGTCGCCCTGCTCGCCGGGATCAGCCCCGACTACTACCTGCGGCTGGAACGGGGCCGGGACAGGAACCCCTCACCGCAGGTCCTCGAATCACTCGCGCGCGTCCTGCAACTCGACGACATCGAGCGGACGTATCTGCTCGACCTCGCGGCGGCGCGTCCCAGGGCGCCGCGCCGCAAGCGGTCCGAGCACGTACCGGCGCGGGTGTACGAACTGCTCGCCCACCTTCAGATCCCCGCGTTCGTGGAAGGACGCGCCTTCGACGTCCTGGCCTCCAACCCGATGGCCGTGGCGCTCTCCCCGCGCCTGCGGCCCGGTCAGAACCGGCTGCGGTCGCTCCTGCTCGATCCGGAGGAACGAGCCTTCCACCAGGACTGGACGAAGGCCACCGCCGACTTCATCGCCACCCTGCGCACCACCATCGGTGACGACATCGACAACCCCCGGTTCGTCGAGCTGGTGGGCGAACTCGCGCTGTCCAGTCAGCGGTTCCGTACCCTGTGGGCCCGCCACGACGTCCGCAACCTCGATGGGGGCACGACCATTGTCCACCACCCCGTCGTCGGTGAACTACGCCTGCACCGCGACAAACTCCCCATCGGTGACGTCATCCTCGTCGTCTACTACCCCGACAAGGACAGCGACAGCGACGAGAAACTGCGGCTGCTCGCCGCACTCGCGCACACCGAGATTGCCGACGACAACACCCGGGTGGGGCGGCCCGACGCGTCGTCGAACCGCCCCACCCGTTGACGGAGCTGATCAGAAACCGAGGACGGCCCGCCCGCCGACCACCGGCAGTCGCAGCTCGCTGTCCTTCGGCGCGACCCGCAGCTCGGTGCCGCCCAGCGGCAGCAGGGTGTACTCCTGGTCGCTGGAGAAGACCACCACGCCGATCCGGTGGCCCGCCGGGAAGATGTAGTCCTTCGGCTCCATGGTCCACCGGTAGTCGTACAGCTTGCCCTGCTTGACCGGCTCGGTGCGGGCGGCGCTCTTGCGGTTCTGCGGGTCCATCCAGCCTCGCGTCACCACTGTCGGTGCTGCGGTCGACCCGGCCGGCCCGTAGTCGACCAGGTACGCGGTGAGGTTCGCGTCCGGCTTGTTGTCGATCGCCATCCGCAGCCGCATCTCCGGACGCCCCGAGATGCGCACGCTCTGCGTCAGCTCCGGGGAACGGTAGGCGAGCCGGTTGGCGCTCGCGGTGTCCGGATTGGACACCAGAGTGTCCGGGTGGATGGTCCGGCCCTCGTCGACGAAGCTCTGCTCGACAGTGGCCTTGGGCGGCTTGCCGGTGGTGAGGGTGCCCGGCGCGGTGGCGTCGGTGGCGGCGAAGCGCAGCCCGACCTCCCGCGCGGCCGGGTCGGGCCAGTTGGCGTACGTGGTGTAGGCACGGTCCTCGCGCTGGAGCACCGCCGTCGGCTCGTCCATGATGCCGTTGCGCACGTTCCACAACCAGAAGTCGAACCAGCGGTTCTCGGTCTGCTTGTACGTCCACGTCTGACCGCTCGGCAGGGTCACCGAGGCGCTGCTGCCCGGGCCGCCGTGCCCGCCCTGGTGCAGCCAGATCTTGCGCGGCACGTGGCGCTTGGCGAGCTCGTCCCACCAGCCGGCGAAGTGTTCGGTCTTCACGTTCCAGTCGTTGAGGCCGTGCACCACGAAGACGCTCGCCTCGACGTCGCGGGCGTCGAGGTAGTCGCGGTCGCGCCAGAACGTGGAATAGTCGCCGGTGATCCGGTCCTGCTCCTCGGTGATCTTCGCGAGCTCGTCGGCGCACTGCCCCTCGGCGCGGGCCTGTCCGGCGGTGTACTGGGCCAGGATGTCGAGGTCCTCGCCCTGGAACGTGCCGGGTGCGACGACGAGGCCGTTGGCCCGGTAGTAGTCGTACCAGCTGCTGATCGCGGAGACCGGCACGATGGTCTTGAGCCCCTTGACGCCCGTGGTGGCGACCTGGTTGGGCAGCGTTCCGTTGTAGGAGACCCCGGTCATGCCGACCGCGCCGGTGGTCCAGCCGGCGGTGACCGGGGCGCCGTTGGCGTCGTACCCCTTCGCCCGGCCGTTGAGCCAGTCGATGACGGCCTTGGTGCCCAGCGTCTCGGCCTGGTCGCCGCTGGTCGGGCAGCCGTCCGAGTCGCCGGTGCCGACGCTCTGGCCGAGCACCACCGCGTACCCGCGGGGCACGTAGTAGTCGTCCAGCGAGCCGGGCAGGTTGGCCTTGGCCTGGGCCCGCTGCGTGCCCACGTCGAGCGCCCGGCGGCCGGAGCGGTCGGTCAGACCGTTCTGCGGCAGGTCGTCGACCAGCACGCTCGGGTACGGCACGTCACCCCAGGTGCCCTTGCGGTAGGGGCTGTGCTCGAAGATGACCGGCACCTTGAAGCCCTGGGTGGCGGTTTCCCGGGGACGGGAGATGTCGATGGCCACCCGGTCGAATCGACCGTCGTGGTCGGTGTCCACCGGGGTCTGGACGAACACGCGTTCCTCGATCGCGTCGGCGAGCGAGAACACGGGTTGGGTCATGCCGTCGCTGACCACGATGCCGGTGGGCGTGGTGGGCGGGGGCGGGGCGGCAGCCGCTGGTGGGGCTGCGCTGAGCACCAGCGCGCCGGACACGCCGACGCTCAGGAGTGCCAGATGACGGGGTCGACGCATGCGCGTCTCCCTTCGGTTGGGCTGGTTGCCGGGGTCGGCGGGGGCCGATCTCGAAGATCCATTCGTCGCCATGCTAGGTCCGGTCCGGCGTCGCGTCGATCCCTTCGACCGGGTACGAACCTGTCGTCCACGCCGTCGCCGCCGGTCCGGCGGGCCGCAATCGAAACGACATCGAACTGAGCCCGTCGGCGATACAACGCCGAAATCCGCAGCGCGTGGGCCGGAAAACCCCCTCGTCAAGGGGTGCCCGCCTGGTCGTCTCCGTGCATATGATCTTGCGGGAAGTCGCCCGAAGAGGCGCTTTCGTCCACATAAGACGAGGAGCACCATGCTCAGGAAAACGCGGTGGCTGTTGGCCATCGCCGTCACGGCCACCACGCTGACCGCCCTACCGGGCGGCGCGGCCACGGCCGGACCCCGCCACATCGGTCAGACCGGCGCACCCGCAGCCACGGCCGATCCGAAGACGCACACCGTCACCCTGCTGACCGGGGACGTGGTGACCGTACGGGACACCGGACCGGGCTGCCCGCACGCCACGGTCCGGCCGGCCGACGAGAACGCGGTGATCCGCCAGACCTGTGGTCCTGACGGCCACCTGCACGTCATCCCCGCCCGCGTCGCGTCCCAGATCGGCTCGGTCCTCGACCCCGACCTCTTCGACGTCACCGCGCTGATCGCCGACGGGTACGACGATGAGAACACCCTCGAGTTGCCGCTCATCGTGCAGCCCGCCACGGCGTCGGCCCGGGTGGCCGCGCTCGGCGACGTGCGTCCGTTGCCCAGCATCGGCGCGGTCGCCGGCCGCGTACCCAAGAAGGGCCCGGCCACCGCGAAGCTGGCGACGAACTCGCTGCTCGCCGGCGCGAAGAAGGTCTGGCTCGACCGCAAGGTCCGCGCCACCGCGCTGACCGGCGGCGAGCGCGCCGACCTCGACCGCAACCTGGAGCAGATCGCCGCATCCGACGCCTGGCAGGCCGGCTGGACCGGCAAGGGGAGCACCGTCGCGGTGCTCGACACCGGCGCCGACTTCACCCACCCGGACCTGGTCGGCCGGGTCGCCGACCGGGCCGACTTCACCGCCGAGGGCGGTGACGCCGTCGACCACAACGGCCACGGTACGCACGTCGCCGCCACCATCGCCGGCACCGGCGCGGCCGCCCAGGGCCAGCGACGCGGCGTGGCACCGGACGCCAGGCTGATGATCGGCAAGGTCCTCGACGACCACGGCTCCGGTGAGGACTCCGGCATCATCGCCGGCATGGAGTGGGCCGCCGCCCGGGCCGACGTCATCAACATGAGCCTCGGCGGCAGCGACCCGGACGACGGCAACGACCCGCTCTCGCTCGCCGTCGACGGCCTGAGCAAGTCCACCGGCGTCCTCTTCGTCATCGCCGCCGGCAACAGCGGCGGCGCGATCTCCTCGCCCGGCTCCGCCGCCAGCGCGCTGACCGTCGGCGCCGTCGACCGCAACGACAAGCTCGCCGACTTCTCCAGCCGTGGGCCGCTGGTCGACAGCCACGTGGCGAAGCCGGAACTGGTAGCGCCCGGCGTCGACATCGTCGCCGCCCGGGCCGCCGGCACCAACCTGCAGGATCCGATCGACGAGCACTACGAGGCGATCAGCGGCACCTCGATGGCCAGCCCGCACGTGGCGGGCGCCGCCGCGCTCCTCGTTCAGCGGCACCCCGACTGGACCGGCGAGCAGATCAAGGCCGCGCTCGTCGGCGCCGCCGACCCGCTGACCGGTGTCGACGCGTACGCCGTCGGGGCCGGCCGGCTCAACGCGGCGCGGGCCCTCGACGGCCCGACCAGCAACCAGCCGGTGGTCAACCTCGGCACCTTCGCGTACCCGCAGTCCGGGACCAGCGAGGCGAAGCTGAGCTGGACCGGCGCGGCGACCCCGGCGACGACCCACCTCGACCTCGACGTGTCGGTGGTCAACCACGACGGCCAGCCGGTGCCGCGCGGGGCGGCGTCGCTGTCGACCAACCGGGTGACGCTCAAGCGCGGTTCCACCGCCGGTACGACAGTGCGGATCGACCGCGCGGCGCTGGCCGCCCGGCCGGGCTTCTACCTGGCCACCGTCACCGCGCGCGGCCCCGGCCGCAAGCTGGTCTCGACCACCCCGGTGAGCTTCTCCGTCGAGCCGCCCAGCTATGACCTGACCATCCACACGAAGCCGCTGCCCGGGCTCAAGGACGGCGCGGAGAGCTGGATCAACCTGCTGGTCACCAACCTCACCGACCCGGTGGTCTACTACAGCGGCGCGGGCGGTGTCCCCGGAGACACCTTCACGCTGCGGGTGCCGGCCGGCCGGTACGCGATCCTCGGCTCGTCCGTCGCCTACTACGTCGACAGTGACGTGCTGGAGACCACGCTCGCCGCCGAGGCCGACCTGGACGTGCGCGGTGCTCGGAGCGTGACCCTCGACCCGGCGCGGGCCAGGGCGGTGACGGCGACTGTCGACGGGGTGCCCACCACACCCACCAAGACCGACCTCACCAACGTCCAGACCGCGCCGAACGGGTTGTCCTGGTGGCACCAGGTCAGCGGGTACGGGTCCAAGACCACTGTCCGCACCACCGCGATGCCGAAGCCCGCTGTCGGGTCCCGGCGCAGCTGGGCGGCCGTCAACCTCGATTCGCCAGCCGGCACGGCCAAGCCGTACCGCTACAACCTGGTGCACGAGTACCCGGACGGCGTACCGGCCGACCCCGCCTTCCGGGTGGGCCGGGCCGAGCAGGCGACGCTTGCCCGCATCGATGAGCGATTCCACCAGATGGACTCGGAGGGGATGGTCACCCAGCTGATCCGCAGTGGCTTCGCGCCGGACGGGTTCCCGGTGACGCAGACCCACGAGGGGAACCTGCCGCCGAACCGCACCGACTACCTCTCGCCCGGGTTCCGCTGGGCGGACGAGGGTGTCTACGGTGGCCTGTCGGCCCAGGAGGCGCCCCGCAGCTACCAGCCGGGCAGTCAGCAGACCAAGGTCTGGGCACGCCAACCGCTGCATTCCGGCTTCTACGACGACCCGGCCGGCGTCGACCAGAGCTGCGCCACCGCGCCGTCGCGGACCCGGGGCAACCTGCACATCGACCTGGTGTCGCTGACCGACCAGCACCAGCGGGCCGACTGCCTCCAGGGCCCCTCCATCGGGGTGAACCGCAAGCTGTCGCTGTACCGCAACGGCAAGCTGGTCGAGGAACGGGACCGCCCGCTCGCCGACTTCACGGTGCCGCAGCAGCTGTCGGACTACCGGCTGACCCTCGACGTCGACACGAGCCTGATCCTGCCGATCTCCACCAAGGTCAGCACCTCGTGGACGTTCCGGTCGGCCGGGCCGGACGGGACCGCAAGCGTGCCGTTGCCGCTGCTCGCGGTGGACTACGCGCTGCCGATGGACACCAACAACCACGCCACCGGCGGTACGGCCGAGCTGGCCGTCCGGCAGGCGCACGGTGTCACGGCGCAGAAGGTGACCTCGTTCGAGGTGTGGACGTCGACAAACGACGGTGCCACCTGGACCTCGGCCCGGGTCACCAGCAGTGGCGACAGCTACCGGGTCGTGCTGCCGAAGGCCGCCGCCGGGCAGGCCGTCTCGCTGCGGGTGAAGGCCGGCGCGAACGGTGGTAGCGGCATCGACCAGACCATCATCCGGGCGTACCACGCCGGCTGACGGTCACCCCGCTGGTGCGGCCCGGGCCCTCGACCGGGCCGCACCGGCACCCCGAGACCGTCATCGGTACCGGTTGAGGACGTCACGCAGTCGGTTCTCCGGGCCCCGGACAAACAGGGCTCGGATCTCGACGAAGGGGTTGTTGCCGGGTCGGTACCTTTCGTCATCGTCCTCTTCGTACTCGTCGCGTGGATCCTCGGGCATGAGCACGAACGGTGTGCCGTCCTGGTCAGGGTGGTTCATCGGGAGTTGCGGGTTGCAGTGCCACACGGTGCCGTAGTGCCGGTTCTGCACCTCGCCGAGGTACCAGGCCGAGACTGCCACGATCGGATCCTCCTGCGCCGCGCTCACCTCCTCCCAGGTGGAGAACTGCCGCCGGAGCAGGTCTTCGAGCTGATCCAGCGACCCGGGCGTGAAGTCCCACGCCTGGCCACTCTGCTGCGTCCACCCCGGGAAGGCCGCCTCCTGCTTCGCCAGCCACGCGTTCAGCCGTGGGTTGTCGGCCCACTCCTGCTCTTCGCTCTGCCGATCGACGCTCATGGCGTTCCACCCTACGACTGTGGTGGCGCGAACGTAACGATCCCGCATCCAAAGCTATCGATCAGGTAGTGCTGGACTGCATCGGCGGCGAACTCACGCCTAGGGTGCCTGACGGCGCTGGTGACCAGATGACTACGGGGAGGCATCTGCCGCAGCGCTTCCGCTGTCTGGTCTTTCAGCCTCCCCAGACGAGGATCCAGATGAGCTACCCGACACCCAGACGTCGCCCACGCAGCCTGGCGCGAATCGCGGTGGCGGTCGCCTGCGCCAGCGTGATGACCTTCAGTGGCCTGCCTGTTCTCACCGGCGGCGTGGAGGCGGCACCGAAGGCGAAGCGCTGCGACGAGATGTACGGCGTCAGAGGCGATCCAGCGAAGCCGGGCGGACTGCCGGCGGACAGCACGATCCGTCGCGAGGCGGACTGGGACGAGTACGAGTTCGACAACCCACGGCAGGCCATGGACGGTCTGACCCTTCCCTCTGACCCGGCCGAACGCACGAAATTCCTGGACGAGATCGGCGAGGACAGCTCGCGATACAAGGAGGGCGACCCGAAGCGGGTCTACGCCACCTACAACAACAACCAGAAGAACGGCACCAGGCCGTTCGCGGGCACGTTCGACGAGTGGCTGAACGAGGTCTACATCGAGAACTACGCCCGTAACCGGCGTGGTGCCGCGTTCACCGCGAAGATCGTACGCGATCTGAACCTCGTCGGACCGGACTGGCTGTGTGAGGAGTACATCCTCGACAAGGACGGCAAGACCATCCGCAAGTACGACGCGGCCAACCACCGGACCAAGGAATTCGTCGAGTTCAAGTCCGGCGGCGCGCACGACACGAGCCAGCCGCCGAAGGACCGCGTCGTACTCAAGGACCCGAGGTACCAGGACTACAAACTGCGGTACGCCTTCGGCCAGGAGCAGGAACCGAAGACCAGGACGGCTGTGCGGAACCTGGGCGCGGACATCGGCAACGACGCGCAGGGCAGGCCAAGGGTCACCACCTACGAGCACCGTTCCACTGCAGTCGTCCGCTACACGCCTGGCCCGCACAGCAGGTACGACTCCACCCTCAACGCCAAGCCGGGCGTGAACCAGGGCTCACGCGGCGGCGGCAACGACATGATCAACCGGTCCGCGCCGAACCCGGAGACCGCGCGCCAGCAGATCGAGCGTGCCCGTCAGTTGGACACGACCGGTCAGCGCGTGCGTGGTCCCGGCGGCGTGGACTTCTCCACCCTGGAACTGCGCTTCGTGGGCGCGCCGGTCAAGGGCGAGGGCCTGGACTATTCCTTCAGCGCCAAGAAGATGCCAGATCCGGACACCAATCCCGGTGCGGGCGGCAAGGAGAAGGCGGAGCTGGTCTCCGACTCGTTCTTCACCTGGCTCGCGCTCACCCCGGACAAGTTCTGGGTGAACCTCAACCCGGACCAACCCGACAAGATCATGGACGACCGGTTCGGCGAGACCGACGCTGGCCGCGTGCTGCTCGAAGCTGACCTGGATATGAAGCACGACTTCGCCCAGACGATGAACCCCAGCACCGCCCGCGGCGCCCGCTTCTGGGACTCGCTGAGTCGGGTCGACGGACGGCCCTGCCTGCACAGCATCCGCAACTGGATCGTCCCCCAGCCGGCGCAGGTGCGGGAGCAGGACGGCGGCATCTACATCCTCGACGCGCCGCTGAAGGTCAACTCCGTTCCGCAGGAGGTCAACACGCCTGTGCCAGGCGGCACCTGCGACCTGACCAAAGCGCAGATCGAGCACAACCAGAGCCTCGTCAACACCATGATCCTCCCCGAAGTCGAAAAGAAGATCAACAACCATGCGGCGTACGCCGACCTGCGCCGGGTGTACACCTCGCGCGTCGCCGCGGAGTGGATCCGGCTGCAGGACGCGGAGAAGGCCACCGACTACCGCGCCATCATCAACAGCAACGAGGTGTCCCGATGGCCGATCCGCGGTGCGAAGTGGGACAAGAACGAAACCTGGCAGCGGTACCTGAAATCCTTCAAGGAGGGCGACTACAGCTTCGAGCGCGAGTACGGCGGCAGGGTCTACGTCTACACCGTCGGCGGCGTGGACTTCTCACAGGCACCGAAGAAGAACATCACCAAATCGGAGTTCACCACGGCGCACCCGCACCTGCCGCGCACCACGCAGACCTCCGTCAAGGCGATGACCGACGACGCCGAGACCAAGAACATCCTCTACCTCGGCGGTAACACCACCGTGAAGGCGTCCAGGGGCGGAGGCGCGACCCCCGAGCCGCCGTCCAACGACGGCGGATCGGGTGGTGGTCTGCCCATCACCGGCGACAGCCTGCCCGTCGGTCTGGTGCTCACGTTCGCTGCCGCGCTCATCGCCGTCGGCAGTGGCATGCTCTGGTGGACGCGTCGCCGTCGGCGATTCCAGAGCTAGCTGTCCCGTTCAGGTCTCCCGGCTGGGCCGGTGCCGTCTCCGGTTGCTGGTCAGCGTGTTGGCTGACCAGCAACCGGAGACCTCGGGCCCGCCCTCGACCCGGTGCCGAATCCTTCTGTCGCCGGAGGTGTCGATCCGGCGGGGCGGCGTTCCGGTCGCTGATCGCGGCCGGTCTGCTGCTCGCCTGGCGGGTCACTGGCCCTCCCAGACCGCCTTCGCCCCGGAGTCGCCGGTACGGAACACGTAGTAGACGGCGACGCCGGCGGCCACCACGGACAACACCTGCAACGCCACTGTCAGCGCAAGGGAGGGGCGCCGGTCGACGTCGCCGTCGGTCGCCCTGGGCGCGACGAACCAGACCAGTGCCAGCGCCACCACGGCCAACCCGATCGTCGCGTACAGCGTGATGTCACCGAACTCCTGATGCGCCTCAAGCTTCGGCAGGAACTCGGGAGTGACCCGGTTGGCCGCCTGCATGCGATCGAGGAAGGCGTCACCGGAGAGCTTCGTCAGCAGGGCGGCGATCGGCGCGCCCACGGCGAGCAGCCCCAACACCCAGCGGGTGTGCGGCCGGATCGGGGCGACCAACGCGTAGCCGACGGTCAGCAGGGCCAGCAGCGGCACGAACACCACGGCTGCGTGCAGCAGCAGAGGGTGGGCGGGGATGCCCATGAACTCCTCGAACATCGGCGTCTCCTCCTGATACCGGCCGGACGTCGTTCGTCCGGGCATGGACGCTATCGGTACCGCTCGGATGTGTCAGCCCCCACGATCGCCCGGCGGGGCGCGAGCCACGGCGACCTCAGGTCACCGCCGCCCGTACCCCGAGGCCGAGCAGGATCGCACCGGTCAACCGATCGAACGCGCGTCGCACCGAGGCGGTGCGGAGCAGCCGGGCGGCGGCACCGGAGACCTCGGTCCAGCCGGCGAGCCAACAGGTGTGCAGCGCGGCGTGTGCCGTGGCGAGAAGCACCATCGGCACGAGCACCGGTCGACCCGGTTCGAGGAACTGTGGTGCCAGGGTGAGGTAGATGGCGGCGGCCTTCGGGTTCAGCACGTTGCCGAGCAACCCCTGCAGGTAAGGGTGGTCCACCCGCCAGGGCAGCCTCCGGCTGGCAACCGTCGGTCGTCGTTGCGCCGTCGTGCGACGGCGTGACGCGGACCAGAGCAGCCAGAGCCCGAGCCCGACCAGGTAACCGGCCCCGACCAGCTTGACGACCCAGAACGCCTGCGACGAGCGGAGCACCAGCGCGGCCAGACCGACAGCGGCCAGGGTGGCGTGCACGTACAGCCCGGTCACCGTACCCAGGATCACCCACCAGCCCTGCCGCCGGCCGCCGCTGGCGACCCGCGAGACGACCAGGGTCAGGCTCGCGCCCGGCGTGGCGGTGATCGGCGCGACGGCGAGCATGAAGCCGAGCACCGCGACCCCGTGCACGCTCAGACCACCACCCGGTAGTGGGTGGTGAGCAGCCCGCTGTCGTCGTACACGTGGAACGCGACGCCGGGCGGCTGGGTCTGGGTGGTCAGCGGGCCGTCACCCTCCCAGGGCATCCGCAGCGTGGAGACGACACCCGGCGCGATCCGCAGTGGACGGCCCGCGAAGGTGCTCGCGGCGGCGGTGTGGAAGTGCCCGGTCAGCACGGCGACGACCTGGGGGTGGGCGGCGACGAGGTCGGCCAGGGGGTCGGCCGGCAGCAGCCGCATCGGATCGATGACCGGGTGGTGCAGCACCACCGGCGGGTGATGTAGGGCGATGAACGTCGGCGTCCCGGCCGGCACCGAACCCAGCTCGTCGACGAGCCACGCCATGGTCTCGTCGTCCAGGTGGCCCTCGTCGGCACCGGGCACCGACGAGTCGGCGAGGAGGAAGACCGCGCCGGCCACGTCGTGCCGGGCGTTGATCGGGCCGGTGCCGCCGCCGTCGTCGCCGAGCAGACCCTTGCGGTACGCGTCGCGCACGTCGTGGTTGCCGGGGCAGACCATGACCGGCAGCGGGGAGTCGAAGAGCTTCGCGGCGGTCTCGTACTCGGCCACCTCGCCGTGGTCGGCGATGTCCCCGGTGATCAGGATGGCGTCGACCGGTCGTGGCAGGGAGTGCAGGTGGTCCATGACCCGGGCGGTCCGCTCGGCCGATCGGGGGTGGCTGTCGATGTGAGTGTCGCTGAGATGTGCGATGACCAGCACGGCGCCCCCTAATGGTTCACGAACGGCGTAAGCATTAGGGAAGCTACTCTTGGCAGCATCGACAGCACAAGCCAGCACCGGAGGGACCGATGTCAGCGCAGCTCGCGCTCGCCCTGGTCAGCACGATTCGGCACGACGGCAACGGCGGCGTCGCCGACGACCTCGACGACCTCGCCGGCCTCACCGCCTGGCTGCACGAGCAGGCCGACGCACTGCGGGAGTACGTCGACGGGTTCGACGCCCACGGCGACGTCGTCGACGAACGGACCCGACTCGACGTGGTGGCGGTGCGCCGTGCCGCGCGTGGCCTGTTCGCCGTGGCGGTCCGCCCAGGCCCACCGAGCCGGGCCGACTCGGCCTCACTGCTCTCGCCGCAGGAGGCGGTCGCCCAGCTCAACCAGGCCGCCGGGGCGGTGCCGGTCCGGCCCGTGCTGAGCTGGGCGCAGGAGGGCGCACCGTCCCTCGCCTGGCACGGCGAGGCCGCCGACGCGCGGCTCGCGATCACCGCCGGCCTGGCCCGGGCCGTCATCGGCTTCCTCACCGGTCCGGCGCGCGAGGAGTTGCGCGCCTGCCCCGCACCCCGCTGCGTGCGCTACTTCGTCAAGGACCACCCACGTCAGGAGTGGTGCAAGCCCTCCTGCGGCAACCGGGCCCGGGTCGCCCGCCACTATCAGCGGCACGCCGCACCTCGATAGCTGCCACGCTCAGCTGCGGGAACGCGGCAGGCAGTCCTTCTTGTACTTGAGGCCCGACCCGCACCAGCAGACGTCGTTGCGCTCCGGAGGCCAGGCGATCCGCGCGCTGGGTCGTGCCTGCACCTCGGCCGCGTATCCCGCCCGGACCGCGGCGTCGGCCGGATCGCCGTCACGTCGACCGGCAAACGCGTTCAACCCGTCCACGGTGGCACGGAACACGGCCAACCCGGCCTGACCGGCCCCCCTCAGCCGGACCAGTTCCTTCTCCAGCCGGCCCCGGTGCGCGTCCCAGTCCGACCCGTACACCTCGCTCAGCGCGGGGTGCTCGGCGAGCAGTCGGTCGAACTCGACCCGGGGCCAGAAGAGCAGGTCGGACTCGGCGTCCCTGCGCTCGCCGGCCCGGCGCACGAGTTGGGTCTCCAGCCGGTCTGCCAGGTCGTCCTGCCGGTCGTGCGGCAGGTTCAGGTTCCGGCGTACCCGATGCCGCTGTTGCAGCAGGAAGAAGGTGACACCGGGCGCGTCCGGCGGACCGAGATCGACCACCGGGTCGATCGCGGTGCTGGCCGGCCCGGAGGCGGCGGTCGCGCGTTCGTTGAGCACCGCGTCGACCGCCTCGCTCAGCCACTGCTCGGCAATCGCCGAACGACCACCGGCATCCAGCGCCGCGCTGACGTAGGCGGGGGCGTCGGGCTGCGTGCGCAGCAACGGGCGCAGCGCTGTCAACTCTGCCATCGCCTCGTCGTCCCGACCGCCGGCGCGGAACAGCGCCCGGGCCCGCAGCGCCCGGGCGAACCCGGCCCGCGGATCGTCCCCGGACGGGTACGCCGCCAGGGCCCGCTCCGCGTAGCGCAGGGCGGCATCCGGTCGGGCCCGGATCTCGGCGATCTCGGCGGCCAGTGTCAGCGCGTCCCCGGCGTCGTCGGGATCCTCCAGTCGGCCCTGCTCCGCCGCCTCGGCGAGATCAGCGGCGACGCCGAGCGGGTTGGCCGTCCCGAGCGCCGAGCGGCGAAGTTCAGCGAGGTCAGCCTTGGTGAGTACGTCTTTCGTCGACACGATCTCACGGTACGTCCGGGTGCTCGCGGTATGCGGGCAGATCACCTGTTACGCCGCTCTCATGCCGCCCGCCGGGCGGACTACGACCACGCGCCGGCCGCAGCGGCCCGTTCGGCGTAGGTGTCGAAGTCGAGCGGGTCCCGTCCGAGAACTCGACGTACCCCGTCGGTCGGTTCGGCGAGATGGCCCGCCCGCATCCCGGCGAACAGGGCGTTCAGCCCCGTGGCCGCCTGCGCCGGATAACCCTCGGCGCGCAGTTCGGCGTGGTACTGCTCCGGAGTGAGCTCCACGTAGCGGATCGAGCGGCCGGTCACCCGCGCGATCGTGGCGACCGCCGTAGCGAAGGTGAGCGCACGGGGGCCGGACAGGTCGTACACCTGTCCGTGGTGACCGGGCGAGGTCAACAGCGTCGCCGCCACGTCGGCGACGTCCTGGGCGTCGACGAACGGCTCGGGCGTGGCCCCCATCGGCAGGGCCAGCCGACCGTCGAGCAGTGGTTGGCGAAACAGGTCCTCGCTGAAGTTCTGACTGAAGTTGTTCGCCCGGATGATCGTCCACTCGATGCCGGACTTCCGCACTGCCTCTTCCGCGGCGAGCATGCCGGGGGAGAAGTCACCGATCCGGTCGATCCCGCGCCCGGAGAGCGCCACGATCCGGCCGACACCTGAGTCGACTGCCTGCGTCACGAAGTCGGTGGCCAGCGCCGGGTCCTCCGGAGCGAGCAGATAGACAGCAGAGGCACCTGCCACGGCCGGCCGCCAGGTGTCCCGCCGCGACCAGTCGAAGCGCACCTCACCGGAGCGAGAGGCGGCCCGGGCGTGGTGACCCGCCGCCCGCAGCGTCTGGACCAGCCGGCGACCGGTCTTGCCGGTGCCGGCCATCACGAGTGTCGAAGGTGCGTTCGTCGTCATGACCACGAGTCAACGCGCCCGGTCGTTTGCGGGACATGTCCTGTCGTACGACGGGCATGTCCGATCGTCCGCGGTCCATCCTCCGCGACCTATCGTCGGAGACATGGACCCGTTCGACAATCTGCTGCGCGGTCTGCACGCCGACGGCGCGGCCTTCGGCCGGTCGGTGCTGACGCCGCCGTGGGCGCTGCGGTTCACCGACGGCGCCCCGCTGACGCTCTGTGTTCCGATGCGGGGCGAGGGCTGGATCTCCCATCCGGACAGCGACAAGCCTCGCCTGGTCCGGGTCGGCGAGGCGGCCATCGTGCGCGGGCCGGCGCCGTTCGTCTTCTCCGCCGAGCCCCGGTCGAGCTTCGAGCCCGGGGAACTGCGGGACGTCCGGCGCGGCCAGACCGGGGTCGTCGACCCGGTGGACGCGGATCACACCGACCGCCTCGTGCTGTTGGTCGGGGTGTACCACGTCCGGGGTCGGGTGCCTCAGCGGTTGCTGGGCGCGCTGCCGCCGGTGCTCGTCGTGCCGGAAGACCAGGACTGCGCCGCGCTGCGCGACTACCTGGACGCCCAACTCAACGCGGGTCGGCCCGGACGGCAGGTCGTGCTGGACCGTCTGCTGGACTGGTTGTTGGTGTGCACGGTCCGGGACTGGTTCGACCAGCCGGAGGCCGAGGCGCCCGGCTGGTACCGCGCGCTGAGCGACGACACTGTCGGTCCGGTGCTGCGCGCCATGCACGACGCGCCGGGCCGACCGTGGACCCTGGCCGACCTGGCCGCCCAGGCCGGGGTGTCCCGGTCCACACTGGCGAAACGGTTCACCGCATTGGTGGGTGAACCGCCGCTCACCTACCTGACCGACTGGCGCATGGCGGTGGCCGCCGACCTGTTGTCCGAATCAACAGCGACGGTCGCCGCCGTGGCGCGTCGCCTCGGGTACGCGGACGCGTTCGGCTTCAGCGCGGCCTTCAAACGCGTGCACGGCCTGAGCCCGAGCGGGCATCGACGGCTCACCCGGGTCGACGTCACGGCGGCGTGACCGGCACTCATCGAGGGCCCAGAGCCGGTCGACGAGTGGTCGCAAAACCAACGAACTACGGTCATCCGCCGTCAACCCGTCGTCGGTAGCGTCCGGTCGCCAGTTTCTCGACCAGATCGCACAAAAGGCGGAGTTATGGGCACGGTGGATCGGCGCACGTTCCTCAAGGCGATGGGAGTCCCCGCGATCGGCGCGGCGCTCCCGCTGGACCTCAGCAAGGCGCTCGCCATCCCGGCGAACAACCGGACGGGCACGATCAAGGACGTCGAGCACGTCATCATCCTGATGCAGGAGAACCGTTCCTTCGACCACTACTTCGGCACCATGCGCGGTGTACGCGGATTCGGTGACCCCCATCCGGCGACACTGCCGTCCGGCAAGGACGTGTGGCACCAGCCCAATGGGGCCGACGAGCTGCTGCCCTTCCGGCCCGAGGTGAAGGACCTCGGCCAGACCTTCCTGCCGGACCCGCCGCACGGCTGGAACGACGGGCACGCCGCCTGGAACGACGGCCGGTTCGACAGGTGGGTGCCGAACAAGGGCGTCACGGCGATGACCTACCACACCCGCCAGGACCTGCCGTACCACTACGCGCTCGCCGACGCCTTCACTGTCTGCGACAGTTACCACTGTTCGCTGATGGGGCCGACCGACCCGAACCGCTACCACATGTTCAGCGGCTGGGTCGGCAACGATGGCAAGGGTGGCGGTCCGGTCATCACCAACGCGGAGGCCGGCTACGACTGGTCCACCTACCCGGAGCGGCTGGAGCGCAACGGCATCTCCTGGAAGATCTACCAGGACGTCGGCACCGGCCTGAACGCCGGCGGCTCCTGGGGCTGGACGAACGACCCGTACATCGGCAACTACGGCGACAACTCGCTGCTCTACTTCCACCAGTACCAGAACGCGCAGCCCGGAACGCCGCTGGCAGACAAGGCCAAGACCGGCACCGAGATCAGGACGCAGGGCCGCGACCCGGAGGCGCTGCTGGCCGACTTCCGCGCCGACGTCGAGGCGGGACGCCTGCCCCAGGTTTCCTGGATCACCGCTCCCGAGGCGTACACCGAGCACCCGAACTGGGAGCCGGCGTACGGCTCCTGGTACATCTCGCAGGTCATCGACATCCTCGCGGCGAACCCCGAGGTGTGGAGCAAGATGGCGCTCTTCATCACGTACGACGAGGAGGGCGGCTTCTTCGACCACGTGGTCCCGCCGACCCCACCGCAGTC
Source organism: Micromonospora parva (assembly GCF_040649675.1). NCBI lineage: Bacteria > Bacillati > Actinomycetota > Actinomycetes > Micromonosporales > Micromonosporaceae > Micromonospora > Micromonospora parva. The sequence goes on from NZ_JBEZFX010000015.1 coordinate 52,084, forward strand.
GCGGGAGCACGGGCAGTCCACGGTGCCCACCACCAACGAGATCTTCCCCGGCGACGCCAACCACCCGGCCGGACCCTACGGGCTCGGCCTTCGCGTACCGATGATCATCGTGTCGCCGTGGACCCGCGGCGGCTACGTGAACTCCCAGGTCTTCGACCACACCTCGCTGATCAAGTTCCTGGAGGCGCGGTTCGGACACGGCCGGCCGGACCTGATCGAGCAGAACATCACCCCGTGGCGGCGTGCCGTCGTCGGCGACCTGACCACGGCCTTCGATTTCCGACACCCGAACCGCTCACGCGAGGTCCGGCTGCCCGACACCGACGACTTCAAGCCCGAGGACCTCATCCGGCACCCCGACGAGGTGCCGGTCCCGCCGGCGGACCAGCGGCTGCCGAAGCAGGAGCACGGGGTACGACCGGCGCGCCCGATCCCGTACACCCTGCACGCCGACGGGCACCTCGCCGACGGCGCGTTCCGGATCGACTTCCGCAACTCGGGCGGGGTCGCCGCGGTCTTCCAGGTCCGCCAGGCAGGCAGCGCGGACGCCCCGCGCAGCTTCACCGTCGAGCCGGGCAAGCACCTGTCGGACACGTGGAAGGTCGAGTCCGGGTACGACCTGTCGGTGCACGGGCCGAACGGGTTCTTCCGCCGGTTCACGGGCGGCCGGTCGAACCTCGACGTCACCCCCTCGTACGACGAGCGGGACTTCAAGGTCGCCCTCACGCTCACCAACCGTGGGTCGAAGCGGGTCGAGGTAACCGTCCGGGACCTCTACAACTCCCGTCCGGTCAAGCTGTCGCTGCGGCCCGGCGAGACGGAGCGGGCGCAGTGGCCGCTCTCCCGTACCCACGGCTGGTACGACCTGACCGTCAGCGTCGCGGGTGACGCCGCCTTCGAGTACCGGTACGCGGGCCACGTCGAGAACGGCAAGGACAGCATCAGCGACCCGTCCCTCGGCGGGCTCGTCTGATCTCACGCACGCCGATGCCGTGCCGGGCGGCCGCCACGTGGCCGCCCGGCACCGGCGTGGGTTCAGTCGTCGCCGCCGCGCCCGGCGGTTGCCCACGTCCAACCAGCTTCGCAGGCCCAGGGGGAGTCGGCGTGCCGCGTCCTGGTGACGGCGGAGCAGCGCCCGGATTCTGGCCAGCAGTTCGGCGACTTCGGCAGGCTTGACCAGATAGTCCTCCGCGCCGGCAAGCGGCGGCCTGAGCGCCCGGCAAGGCGGGGGTCGCGGGCTCAGTCGGCCAGCAGCTCCCGCACCCGCGGGATCACCGTCGTGGCGTACAGCTCGATGCTGCTCATCAGGTGTTCGTGGGCCAGGGTGCCGGTGGCGTACTTGAGGTCGATGCGCTGCAGACCGAGCACCCGCACCGTCTCCGCGATCTTGCGGGCCACCGTCTCCGGCGAACCGACGTGCCAGGACCCCTCGGCGATGTCGGCTTCGAACCGGGCCCGGGTGGCCGGCGGCCAACCGCGCTCCCGGCCGATCCGGTTCAACATGTTGCGGGCGTGCGGCCAGAGCCGATCGGCCGCCTCCTTGTCGGTAGCGGCGACGAAGCCGGGCACGTGTGCGATGACCGGAAGGCGCTCGCGGCCGAACTGGTCGAGGGCACGGTGGTACAGCTCCACGTAGGGCGCGAACCGGGCCGGGTCACCACCGATCACCGCCAGGGCCAGCGGGAAACCGAGCCGGGCGGCCCGGACCACCGACTGCGGGCTGCCGCCGACGCCGACCCAGGTGCGAATCCGCCCGGACTCCGTCTTCGGGTAGACCTCCTGCTGCTTCAGCGGCGCCCGTACGCTGCCCTCCCAGGTCACCGGACCTTCGGCGAGCAGCCGGGTCATCAGCTCCAGCTTCTCCTCGAACAACTTCTCGTAGTCACCCAGGTCGTACCCGAACAGCGGGAACGACTCGGTGAACGAGCCCCGGCCCAGGGTGATCTCGGCACGGCCCTGGGAGACCGCGTCGAGGGTGGCGAAGCGCTCGAAGACCCGCACCGGATCGTCCGAGCTGAGGACGGTCACCGCGGTGCCGAGCCGGATCCGCTCGGTCCGACCGGCGATAGCGGCGAGCACGATCTCCGGGGCGGAGATCGCGAAGTCGTCGCGGTGGTGCTCACCGAGGCCGATGGCGTCCACGCCGAGCCGGTCCGCGAGGACCGCCTGCTCGACGACGTTGCGGATCACCTGCGCGTACGGCAACGGTCTGCCCTTCGCGTCGACTGTGACATCCCCGAAGCTGTCCAGCCCGAACTCCACCTCGGTGGCCACGTCCATCCTCCTCGTCACGATGCGCCCGCCGCATCCGTTCTCCGCTGCTTCCGGCACTTCAACCCCGATCCCGCGGACCCGAATTCCCCGACCTGGGCGTGGTGAACAGCACGTCGGCCGAACCCGGCACACACCGTCACCGGTCAGCGCCGGACCGTCCGCCGCTGGTCGGCGGCTACCGCAGGTACGCGAGCATCCCCGGGCGGCTTCCCGGCAGGCCGTACTCCTCGACCAGCATGCTGACGTTGCCGAACTCCTGCCCGTCGATCAGCCACGGCTGCGTCGAGCGGCCCAGCACCTCGGCGAGCCGCCGCTGCCGGGGCGTCAACGCCGCGACCGGTGCCGCCATCGGCGCGGGACCGTCCGGGAAGGCGAGGCGCAGCGCGGCACCCAGCACCGTCAACGACCGGTCACCGCTGACGACGGGCAGCCGGTCGAGCAACGCGTCGAAGGCCCGGTCGCTGTGCCGCGGGCCGAGCTGCCGCAGGGCCAGGCCCGCGTAGCCGCCGAGGTCGCCGTCGAGGAACGGCACCCACCCCTCGGGCAGGGGTGTCGGCACCTCGTCCCGGCTCGGATCGGCCGCGTGGTCGGGGGCGGCGATGCCGTCGGGCGGGGCCGCCGCCCAGCTCAGCAGCTCCTCGACGGTCGCCGGGTCGGCCGCCGCGCCGAGGACACGGGCCCGCCCGATCGCGGCGCCCCACCGCACAACCGGGCGCGGATCGGCCAACCAGCGGACGTCCGGCGCCGCGCCGAGCAGCCCCGACGCCACCAGCATCGTCGCCACCTCGCCGGACGCCACCTCGGCGCCAGGCTTCCCGGCGGCGTCGATCGCGGCAGCCAGCGCGGGCACGCTGCCGGTGGCCTCCTCCGGAAACCAGGCCACTGTGTACGCCGCGCCCGTCCGCACGCCCGGGTCGTTGTGGTGCAGCAGGGTGCGCAACAGCGCCACCCCGGCGCGCACCGCGTCGTAGACCGACAGTTCGATGTACGCCCACAGCCGACTCTGCTCCGCAGCGGTGAGCGACTCGACGTAGGTGTACTCGACGTACTCCTTCGCCGACTCGTCCGGGCCGGTCCACGGTGGCGGCTTCGCGGCGAGCAGCTCACGCCCACCCTCGGCGGCCCGGCGGTGTTCGGCAACCGGGAAACCGTCGGGGAGGACACCCTCGTCGAAGCCGACCGCCAGGGCGCCCAGCAGCCCGAGCACCGCCGCCGGATCCGGGGTGGCCGCATCGGCGAGCAGTTCCAGCAGGAACGGCACCGCGTACGCGCTCGCCTCGAACCGGCCGCCCTGGTGGAAGACGTTGGTGTACAGCTCGCCCAGCGCCTCGTCTCGGACGGCCGGGTCGGGCGAAGCGAGGGCGCGCAGCTGGTCGGGCACGTCGTCGGCCGCCCCGTACGCGTGGCCGAGCCGCGCCCAGTCGATGTCGTCGAGTCCGTCGAGCACGCCCCATGCTCTCCCGACTCCTGACCGTCCGGTGCGGCGGGCCGGTCAGAACTCCTCGTACACCGCCGGGTCCTGGTCCGCGAGTCGCCCGTCCGGGCGGCCCAGCGCGGTGATGGCCGCGACCTCCGCGTCGGTGAGCGTGATCCCGAAGACGTCCAGGTTCTCGGCCTGCCGCTGCGGGGAGGCGGCCTTGGGCAGCGGGATCACCTGACGGGCCACGTGCCAGGCGAGGATGGCCTGCGCCGGGCTGACGCCGTGCGCCGCAGCGATCTCCCCGATCACCGGATGCTGTCGCAGGTCGTTGCCGTGGCCGAGCGGGCTCCACCCCTGCACCAGGATGCCGTGCTCCCGGTGGTAGTCGAGCGCCTCCTGCTGCGGGAAGTACGGGTGCACCTCGATCTGGTTGACCACCGGGGCGACACCGGTCTCGCCCACCAGCCGCTCGATGTGCTCGGGCAGGAAGTTGGACAGACCGATGTGCCGTACCAGCCCGCGTTCGCGGGCCTCGATCAGCGCTTGCCACGCCTGCACGTACCTGTCGACCTTCGGGTTCGGCCAGTGGATCAGGTACAGGTCGATCCGGTCGAGGCCGGTGCGGAACACACTCTCCTCGACGGTGGTCAGCGCCTCGTCGTAGCTGTGGTGCCGCCCCGGCAGCTTCGAGGTGACGATCAGCTCGTCCCGTACGTCGCCCGCCGACCGCACGGCCCGACCGACAGCGCCCTCGTTCTCGTAGTTGAATGCCGAGTCGAGCAACCGGTAACCCGCCCGGATCGCCTGACCGATCGCGTCGACACCCGCCGAGCCGTTCAGTTGGTAGGTGCCGAGCCCGATCGCCGGCAACGTGGTGCCGTCGGCGGCCGTCAGATGCGGAATCGTCATGATCGGAACCCTACCCGCGCGAGCCGTCCCACAGGCGTGTCCTGCGCCCGGACGGCCCCTCAGGCGGACCCGTCACCAGCGGGGGCGTCCCGGATGGCGAGTGCCGCCTGGACGAGCGCGGCGTGGGTCAGCGTCTGCGGGTAGTTGCCGAGGTGGGCACCCGTCGCCGGGTCCACCTCCTCGGCGTAGAGGCCGAGCGGGCTGGCGTGGTCGACCATGGCCCGGAACATGTCGACGGCCTCGCGGCGACGCCCGGTGCGGGCAAGGCCCTGAACGAGCCAGAACGAGCACGGCAGGAACGCGCCCTCGGTGCCGGGTAGGCCGTCACGTCCGGGCGGGTAGCGGTAGAGCAGAGGGCCGCCGGCGGACAACCTGTCCCGCACGGCGTCGACGGTGCCCCGCACCCGGGGTGACTCGGCCCGGTCCATGTCCAGCAACGGCAGGACGAGCACCGCCGCGTCGAGATCGGCGGAGCCGTACCCCCGGACGTAGCTGTCCGCTCTCGCGTCGAAGCCGCGCGTCCGGACCTCGGCGGCGATCGCATCACGGGCGTGCTGCCAGCGCCGACGCTGACGCTCCCGCAGGTGGTGCGTGTCGGCGATGGCCAGGGCGCGGTCCAGCGCGAGCCAGCCCATGAGCTTGGAATGGACGTGCTGGCCGGGCTCCCGTACCTCCCAGATGCCGGCATCGGGTTCCTGCCAACAGGCGGCGACCACGTCGGCGAAGCCGCGCACCGCCCGCCACGTCTCTGCGTCCAGGCGATGCCCGGCCGCAGCGAACGCCCAGGCGGCGTCGATCACCCAGCCGTAGCCGTCGAGCTGGTGTTGACCGGCCGCACCGTTGCCCATCCGCACCGGACGGCTGTTTAGATAGCCGGGCCAACCAGGCAGTTCTCGTTCCGCTGGCACATGCCGGCCGTGCACGGTGAGCAGCGCCGGCAGGCGTGGCCGTTGCAACCGGCTGGCGTGCAGCAGCCACGCGAGGAAACCGCGGGCCTCGTCGGCCTTACCCACACTGAGGAAGGCGCTGACGCCGATGCTGGCGTCCCGGGGCCAGACATAGCGGTAGTCCCAGTTGCGTCCGCCGCCGGGATCCTCGGGCAACGACGTGGTCGGTGCGGCCACCGGCGCTCCCGACGGCGAATAGGTCAGCAGCCGCATGGTGAGCAGGCTTCGGGCGACGTGTTCCCGGAACGGCAGCCGCTCGTCGATCTCCGCGGTCCAGGCCCGCCACCGGGCCTCGTCCTCGACGAGCAGGTCCCAGGCGGCCTCCGGCTCGACGTGGATCAGCGGTTCGCGGTGGGCCACGGCCAGGACGAGGGTGACCGGACGGCCCGGCCGGACCGTGACCGAGGCGGGCCGACCCGGTTCAATTCTGAACGGGGGCGTGCTGTCCAGCGCGACCGCGAGCGCCCCCCACTCACACACGAGGCCCTGGCGCCGGTGGTGGATACGCGGCCGGCGGTGCCGTACGCCGAGGCGGGGATCGAACTCCACCACCGCGTCGACCGCCGCCTGCTCGGCCGACAACCGTCGCACGATCAGTGTCGTCGGCAGCAGCCGACCGCTGACCTCGGCCACCATCGCCTCGGTGAGGCGCAGCCGACCGCCGCCCACTGCCCAGGTGGTCTCCACTGTGGCGGTGTGCTGCCGGTACCGTCGCTCGACGACGGTGGTCGGCCCGGCCGGGCCGACCCGGAACGTGCCAGCTTCCGGGCCCCCGACCAGCCGACCGAACAGCGGATCGCCGTCGAAACGTGGTACACACAGCCAGTCCATCGCGCCGTCACTGGCCACCAGGGCGGCGGTGCGCGTGTCGCCGATCAGCCCGTAGTCGCTGATCGGTGGCCCGTCGGTCATGCAGATCGCTCCGTGCCGGGCCGCCTGGACGAGCGGTGGGTCACGCGGGTCACCTGGCCTGCAGGAGCAACCCGAGGAAGGCCCCGTAGACGACGTGGACGACAACCGTGACCAGCGGGGTCTGGATGCCGTAGTTGACGGCGAACAACCCGGGCGGCTCCAACACCGCAGTGCTGGCCGGCCCCGCCCGTTGCGACGCCATCCGCGGGTGGACACCAGGAAGCAGCGGCAGAATCACCGTCAGCGCGATCCCGACGTGCACGACCCCCAACACCGCCCCGAGCCACCACGTGGAACGGTGCAACAGCGCGAACGCGGCCGCGTAACCGAGCGCGAAACCCTGACCAATGCAGAGATGCAGGAAGAACCCGACGACCCGCGCCCGGTCCGGGTCCCCGGTGACGAAGGCCCCGAGCACCAGGGGAAGGTCGAGCCGGGTGAGACCGGCCAGTTGAGCAGTGATCATCGCCGCGGTGAGCGCCGCGGTGGCGACCAACCCGAACAACGCCCATCCGGCCCAGTCCATCTCAGCGGTTGTCGACGCCGCGGGCGTTGTCGGTCATCGGTCCACCCTCCGGCTGAACAACGTGAAACCCCACGGCCCTGGGCCGCCCACCCGGCGCCCGATTTCTCACCATAGGTCACTGGACCGGTCGGGCTGACCTCCTCGCCCAGACATCCCTTGACCAGTTGACCCCGTGTGGCGAGTGCCCCTTCGCACCTGTCGTGCCGCCGAGCCCACCGGTCGTCACCCGAGGTCGTCTCCGATGGCCGTTTCGTAGACAGTCTCGACCGGTCGGATCACCTTGACCATCGACGCGAGGTATTCCCGCGTCTCCGGGTCCGTGGAGTAGACGATCGTGCCCCGCATCCCGCGGGTCAGCAGAACCTTGTAGGTGTTGCGAATCAGCAAGTCGGCTTCGGTGTCGCTGACCAATTTGCGACTGCGAAACGCCGGGTCCTTCGACTCCTCGCGTCGAGTCACCAGCCGGCCATCCCGCGCCACCAGATCCGGTCCGATGATGACGCCCGACCAGGTGTACTCGAAACCCTGCGCGGTGTAGACGCAGCCCACCTGGCCAAAGCCGTCCGGGTCAGTGGCCCAGAACGCGCTACCTGGCGCCTCGCCGACGCTGCGGTCGCTCTTGACGTTCCAGGGCCTCGACCAGTCGCCGATCTGTACGTCCGGCACCAGGCTGTCGTCCGCTCGCGGGTCGCTCCACGGCCAGCAGTAGCCGGCGGACATGCGCGCCGTGAGACCGGCTGCCTGCCTCCCGGCGAGGAAGGTCTCCAACTCCTGCGGCGACTCGGCGAGGCGCAGGTCGACCCTCCCGTCGCCGGTCCAGACCGACGGCTCGCCGCCGTCGAGCCCGAGCAGATCAACGACCCACTGCTCGTACGCCTCGCTGCCGCCGCAGCGGAACTGAGTGTGTAGAGACACCACCTCGACGTCAAGGTTGAGCTGCTTCGCGTACGACGAGATGACCTCCACGTTGCCCAACTCACCCGGCTTGACTACCTGGTGCTCATCGAGCAGGAAGACCGGCACCCGAGCAGCGGCGATAAGCTCGTCGATCTGCGACCGAGCCTTCTCCCGCTTGACTTTCGGCGTGAACCGGTTGACGGAGGTTTCCCGGATGCGGTGCGCCTCGTCGCAGATCAAGACGTCCAGACCGTTGCGCTCGGCGGACATGAAGCTGTTGAAGTAGCTGAACAGGTTCTTGATCCGGGTCGAGCCTTTGCCTGCGTACCGGCGCAACGTCTGGGTGAACGACCGCGAGCCGGTCGCGTGCATGACGGACCGGTTCTGGCGTGCCAACTCACCGAGCACCGACAACGCGATCACGCTCTTGCCGCTCCCCGGTCCGCCCGATACGACAACGACCGATTTCCGATCCGCCGATCGGGCGCGCTCCACGGCGTGCAGCACCAACTCGTAAGCCACACGCTGCTGATCCAGCAGCGTGAAGTGCGACCGGCTCTGCAGTTCCTGTGCGGCGTACCTGAGCAGATGACGACTGGGGCGAACGGAACTGGTGAGGAACCGGTCTGCGGCCCCGGTACCTGATGTCGGGGCGAGATGGGTGCGCAGGTAGTCGATGAACTGGCCGCGCCGCTGCTTGGTGAAGATGCGGCTCTGCTCGGTTGATCCGCGATCGAACAGGTCACTGATGTCTCGGTCGACCGCGTTGTGCAGGTATGCCACCCCACGGATCCGGTTCCGCTCCGTGGTGAGGACGCCGAGAAAGTCCGTCAGGTACTGGCAGTACAGCTCGACTTGGACGCCAGGGTGGAGCCGTGGGCCACGTGCGTGTTCCACCGCCACGAGGTCGCCGGAGCCCTCGTAGGACTCGGCGTAGGACCACTGCTTCAACTCCACGACAACGTAGGAGTCGTCGGCGGTCCTCGGGTCCACACCGGCGAGAACCACGTCGACCCGCTTGCTGGTCAGCGGCAACTGGTACTCGACGAGTATCTCGACCTGGCTCAGGCCGGCATCGGCGAGATCCTGGCCTAGCACCTCAAGGCTGCGCGACCAGGCACGGCGTTCCGCCGGACTCACGTTTCGGCCGATCTGCTCCGCGATCCGGTCCGCGAGAGTTCCGTTAGCGACCAGGCGCAGCAGACCATCGGCGGACGTACGAAACGCTGACAACTCTTGCCCCCGGGCAGCACGAAGTGATCGTGCGCATGGGGGGCGTATCCGACACTCGCCGGAAGCCCGTCGTGACGCGCTCCTACGTGGTGGACTGTAACGAATAGATCAACTCGGCGCCATGCCGACGCTGCCTGCGGCTACCGCTTCGAGGCTGAACCGCGAGCCAGGTCAACGGGGTAGCGACGAGCCGAATCCTGAAGCTTGGTCAGAGCCGCCTCCACTAGATCGACGTCGAGTACATCGGCGAGCCGGGTCAGGTAGATCATGACGTCGCCGATCTCGGCTCTCACCCGTTTGCCGGCGTCCGGGTCAGACATGACCGCCGCAGACTGCTCGGGCGTGAGCCACTGGAACTCGGCAATCAGCTCACCAACTTCACCAGCGAGTGCCATGGCCAAGTTCTTGGGCGTGTGGAACTGTTGCCAGTCCCGTTCTTCCGCGAATTGCCGTACGCGGCTCGTCAGGTCGTCCATGGCCTGAGCATGGCAGGCCTGCGAGCCAGCGGCGGCAGCCCCATTGCTGTCCCTCCGCTACTGGCGATGCCGGCGGACCGACTGCGAGTGGACGCGGTCGTCGGCAACTCCGGTGACCAATTCAGAGGTGAGATGGTCAGCGGCGGGCCCGCCGTCGGATTCCTCAAGAATCTCGGACTGTCTATTCCGTGCGAATGTGACAGGTCGATGCGAGAGCCCGAGTTGCTGAAGGAATTATGTACGGAACCAATTGCTAGGTGCCGTCGGGGGTCACAACGAAATGATGACCGGCTGGATCTGGACGTTCTTTTTCAGCTGCTGCGGCGAGGGGATTGGCGTGCTGATGCTGACGGACGTGTTGTAGCCGTAGATGACGACCCCGTCGAGGTGGTTCGCGCCCGGCCAGTTCGACTCCAGGCGGACCGCCATCTGGGTGGGGAAGTTGGTCACCTCCTCGGCGCACGACCGGATCAGGACGACGCTCGGGGTGGCGGTCAGGTGGGTGGCCAGCATTCGGGCCAGCTTCTTGTACGTCCAGCCCCAGTCCTTGGCACCGGCTTCGGCGTCGCCGATTTCCTCGTCGTTGCCGTGCGCGCGGATGCACAGCGGCTCGCCCGCCTGCACCCCGGCCAGGTAGGTGGCCAGTTGCCGGTCCGCCTCGGCCTGCGTGAGCCCGGCGTCGATGGGTAGGAGGGCACCCCACGCGTCCGCGCCCGATTCGGGAGCCTCAGACTGACCGCGTGTCTTCGGATCCTGCGTCGCCACGATGAACATGACATTCTCCTTTAGGAATGGTCGCCTGTTTCAGCGAAACCGCCGAAGGCAGATTAGCGTGGTGGTCGAAGAAGTGCCCTGTCAGCTATCCGGCTCGCATTTAACTCTGTCGGTGGTCGGACAAAATGCTGGCGGCTTCGACGGAGTGACACGTGATTGCTGTCCATCACGGATGCGCAATTCCCACACGTGCAACAGACGTGCGATGGCAGCCGGCGTTGGGGGAGCTACCCGGGGGGTGAGGGTGCGTTATCAGATCCACGTCGAGCAGGAGTTGCCCGCAGGGGCGCTCTGCCGATTTCTGGACGAGAGCTACGGCATCTCGCCGGACGCCGTCTACGTGGGACGCGTCGAGGATCGAGCAGTCGATGACCCTCGGCCGGTCGCCATGCTCAGCCCTCCACCGCACGACGAGGAGTTCGGCTGGATCCTGACCGGTGACACCGACCCAGCCGATGCCACCGGTCAGGGTGAACGAGAGTCGGCGATTACCTTGGCCCGCGCCTTCGGGGTGCGGGCGCTGGTCGACGACGGCAGCATCTACCCCAGCCGGTGGCTGCTGGTCAGCACCGACGGCAGCAGTGGCCGCGTCATCATCGACGAGGACGCGGCGGCCGACGGGCACCTGCGGGTGGTGCACGCCCTCGAACCGATCAGTGCGGAGCCGCACCTCGCCGTCACACCGCCGTCGAAGTGGGCAGGTGACTGGTGACCGACTGGTTAAGGCGGCGCCCGCACACCGTCGGCGACGCCCGACCTTCAGCTGGCGCGGCCCTCATGTTTGGCCGCCGCGATGAAGTCCGTCCAGGCCTGGGCGGTGAAGGTGAGTAGCGGTCCCGCGGAATCCTTCGAGTCGCGCACGGCGACAGCGTTGGGGAGGTTGATGGCGACCTCGACGCACGCGCCGCCGTTGTCGCCGCTACGGGTGCTCTTGCGCCAGACGGCGCCGGTCAGGTCAGTCATGCCGCAACTCCCCGGAGATCCTCTTGATCATGTCTTTCGATTCTGCCTCGCCGAGGGCCATCGCATCCAGCCCTCCCCAGACGCGTTCGTACGCGGCTAGCTCGTCGGGTTTGTCGAGGTAGAGCGCCCCGGTCAGCGACTCGCTGTAGACGACCGATGGTTCCGGGGCTGCTCTGCCGCCCTTGGTGGGTGGGAAGTCGAGGATCATGACGGTACCGGCGACCGCGCCGGGGTGTGGCCCCGCAGCCAGTGGTAGCACTCGGACGGACACATTCGGTAGCTCTGACACCCTGAGTAGGCGGTCGAATTGCGCGGTCATGACGTTGGGACCGCCGACCGTGCGTCGAAGCACTGCCTCTGACAACACCGACTCCAGCCGTGGCGCCGGAGGAAGCCGCCGGACGAGTAGCGCCTGCCGCTGAAGCCTTACTTGGACGGCGCGCTCCCTCTCCTCGTCGCTGAGGATCCTGCCGCGCCGGATCAGCGCGTCGGCGTAGCCCTTGGTCTGCAGGATGCCGGGGATCAGAGACTCGTCGAAGCCTCTGAGCCGCGAAGCGGCGGATTCCAGGCCGACGTACAGCTCGAACCAGTTCGGCACCGCATCGCCGTACGCGTGCCACCAGCCCTTCGACTTCGTCTCCACGGCCAGCCCGCGCATCGCCTCGGTCATCTCCGGCGACACCCCGTACAGCTCGCACATCGCCTTGACGTCGAGCACCCGGACGGAACCCTGGCCGCATTCGAGGCGCCAGATCTTCTGCCGGCTGTATTCGAGGGCCTCGGCGGCGGCGTCGAGGGTCACCCCGGCCTCGTTGCGGAACTGTCGCAGCAGCCGGCCGAGTTGCCGGCGCGGCACTGTCGATCCGATGTCTTCGGGCATCCGCACACTCCCTGGTTCCGTCTCGCAACACTGCGTGACCTGCTCCTGCAACTCCTACGGGTTTCAGCAAAGAAAGTCAATGCACAGCAGCGAAATTGCGGTTTAGAACGTTGCGTTTCCACTGCGGACTGTCGCAGGCTGATCACAGCACGGCGGCCGGCCGGTCCCCCCGAACGGCCGCCGTGCATCTCCGAAGATCCCTGCGCGGCGGGAAGGCAGGCAGACATGAACGCCAGCAATCAGCGACCAGAGCCGCCGCGCGGCGGCGCGACCTACCGCTCGGCCGCGTACACCGGTCTGCTGCCGTGGCAGGTGCGTGAGCGCCGCTTCCCGCCGGTCGGGCTCGGACGTCGCGGCCTGAACCCCGACGACGTGTACGCCTTCCTCGACCGGGTCGCCGGCGACATGGCCGCCGTCTACGCCGCGCTCGCCGAGAGTCGCCGCGAGACCGCCCGGATCAAGGCCGGTCTGCGTCGCTGGCAGACCGATCAGGCCCGCGCCCGCAACGAGCGGGACCAGACCAGATGAGCCAGCGGTACGTCATCCATCTGCCCGTCGTTGCCAACGATCTGCCTGCCGCGCAACGCCTGGCCCGGGTCATCGGCCGATGGATGCTGGTGCTGCCCATGGCAGAGCCGGGGGAGACCACCGTTTCCGCGGAGGACCAGCAGTTCCTCCGTCACCGGGTCTTCTGCGACCTGCGACTGCCCGGCGGTAGGCGTTGCCTCCTGCGCGACGGCCACGACGGCGACTGCTCCCGCCGCCTACGCCGCTGACGGAGCGCTGCCGGCGACGGACCGCCATGACACGGCTGAATGAGCAGGGCCATGACACGGTATGCGCCGGTCAGCTTCCAAAATGTCCGGCTCGGTCACAATGACTGCCGTCGTCGTGTGAGCTGGTGAACAGCGTTCGCTCGGCATCACGGTGATGATTCGGGGTGTGTCAGGCTCCGCCGGTGACGATCACGACGGCAGGCGCGCGATTTCTCGCCGCCTTCAATGACATCGAAAACCACTTCCGCTCCACCCTGCGGGCCGATGTGGCGGTCGGCTTCGCCCAACTGATCCGGGACTATGGGCAACGGCGGACGCTGTCGCAGCAGCAGCGGAACGCCCTGGTCGCGTTCGCCTCGCTGCGCAACGCGATCAGCCACGGCACCTACTACGGCGGCCGGCCGATCGCCGACCCGGTTGAAACCGTCGTGCAGGAAATCGAGCATCTTCGACAGCAGATCATCGAACCGCCGTTGGCGCTGACGGTCCTCAAATCCGGCAAGGTCTGCGCGGTGCGCCCGGACGACCCCATCAGCATCGCGCTGGAGCACGTCCGCGCATTCGGGTACTCACAGTTGCCGGTTTACGACGACGGCTACGTCGGCGTGCTGACCACCAACGCCATCGCGCGCTGGCTCGCCGATCAGATGACCAGGAACACGGGGATGGCCGAGGAGGAACCGGTTCGGCAGGTGCTTCGTTTCGCCGAACCAGGGGAGGGTGCGGTTCTGGTCCCCAGGGCGATCACCGTGGTGGAGGCGATCGACCTGCTCAGCCAGAGTTGTCTTGCCGGGCAACAGAGTATGGCGCTCATCATCACTCAGAACGGGAGGCGGACCGACAAGCCGTTGCGCCTGGTGGTTCCGTTCGACCTACCGATCTTGACTCAGGCGCTCGCCTTCAACTGAGCTGCCCAGGCCGGGATGGCGGATGGGCCCGGCACTGGCCGCGTCAGCCTAGGCCGTGCTCATCCAGGCCGGTGTTGAGAACCCACGCGAGCGGCATGGTCGCCTGGGTGACGTACTGGTCGCCGTCCAGGCGGTGCATGGTCACGGTCTGCGCCGAATCCTGATCCACTACCCAGTACTGGGGGATGCCGGCGGCAGCGTATTCGCTGCGCTTGGTCACCGTGTCGACGCCCTCGGAGCCGGGCGAAACGATCTCGACCACGAGGAGCACGTCGGCCACCGGCAGCCACACGCCATCTACCTGAGCCTTGCTCCATACAACCAGGTCCGGAATGCGCCCACCGACACCACCGTCACGGCCCGGGATGCGTAAGCCGACTGCTTGAGCGATGTGTTCCGCTGGAACACCGCCCTGGGCGAGCCACACCATGAGCCGGGTCGCGATGATCGCGTGGGTGTAGCCCGGCGGCGGCATGATCGAGACGACTCCCTCGGGGCTGATTTCGTACCGGTGGTTCTCGTCTGCGGCCATCATCGCCGTCAGGTCATCGAGCGTCACGACCGGGGGCATGTACCTGCCAACCGCCTCTGAGCTCATGGGCGCATAGTACCGGTTCGCAGTCCAACTCCTGCGACGATGGGACCGCACGGCGTCAGCGACCACCAGGGTTGCTTGATCCGGGGAACCCAGCCGAATAGGTGGCGTCGACCAGTTCCTGAAGGTGGCGGATGACATCGACCTTGTGTTCAGTTTCCGGAAGTTGTCGCTCGCCAGCCGCCACCAGGCCGTCGCGCCAGTGACTGACGATCTCCTCCTGCGCTGCGGCGGGCAAGTCGTCGATCCACACCGACCCAAGGTTGTTGTCGACGATCTCCTGCAGGTGGTTGGCGGTCTGCCTGTCCGAGAGGCGGGAAATCAGGAACTCCAGCGTCCAGTCGAACAACCCTCCGGTTGCGGTCCAGTCGACGCCTGGTTTCAGGACGATGAGGCCAGCCATTACTTCCCCACAACGAATACTCGTGGACCGAGGCGTCGGTCCCCAATGAACTGCTCGATCCGGGCGACCTGTTCCGGAGCGAACCGCGAGACGTCTACCGGCACCAGGTCTGCTTTATCTAAGTGTCGCTCGATCTGATACTGCAATTGCGGCCACTGACGGTCAAAGTACTGCCCCGGAAAGTTGCCCACCGCATCGTAGGTCCGGCCGGCATCGTCAACCCAGTCGGCTGAGGAATCCGCAGGAGCGCGATGCAGCCGCACGCCCAGTTCCTGCTCCAGACGAAGCGCCGTCTCCGCCTCACCCGGACGGAACCTTCCTGTGGCCGGATCCATGCCAAGGTCGTGGACTCGTTGCTGCTCCGTCAGGGAATGGGATGTTGTCTCGCGAGGTGGCTCAGGTTCCGGCGTGTTCCGGCCCGATGGCGATTCACCTCTCCGTAGCCGCCCCAACACCTGCTTGAGCTTCTCGATGAGGTCGGCGAGTCGGCGTACCTCCGGGATCAGCCGCCGCAGGCTGGCCAGCAACCCGCGCAGCAGCCGCGCGATCCGCGCACCCCACGACGCGACCAAGGTCGTCACCTGCTCCACGACCAGGGGCGCGGCCAGTCCGCCGGTGATGAGGAGTTCGCCCGCGTACACGATGATGCGGGACACGCAGGTGGCGATGGCGTCGCGGACGAGGAGCCGGACGGCGGCGACCAGGCCGGCGGCGCCTTCGGTGATCGCGGCCAGGGTGTCGGCGCCCTGGGCGAGGCCGGTGATGGCCTGGTGTTGTTCGGCGGCCCAGGCCCGGTAG
The DNA here is from genome assembly GCF_040649675.1 of Micromonospora parva. Taxonomy (NCBI): domain Bacteria; kingdom Bacillati; phylum Actinomycetota; class Actinomycetes; order Micromonosporales; family Micromonosporaceae; genus Micromonospora; species Micromonospora parva. The sequence continues at coordinate 67,775 of NZ_JBEZFX010000015.1, forward strand.
GCGGGGCCGGCGCTGCCGCCCCAGCCGGCGACGTCGTTGCGCACCGCGCGGGCCAGTTCGGCGGCGTCGTCGCGCAGTGACCCGGCGACGGTACGCCAGGTCTGGGCGTGTGCGGTGATCTGCGCGGGGTCGCCGGCGAGCCAGTCCAGCGCCTCGCTGAGCGGCTTGACGTGTTCGATGAGCCAGGCGATCCCGTACTGGAGCAGCGCACCGACCGGGTCGGAGACGAGGGCGAGGGCGTCCAGCCCGGCGCTCACGACGCCGAGGCTGCCGTCGATCCAGCTGCCGTTGCGGATGCCCTGCGCGATGAGGTCGATGTCCTCGCAGATCCACACGCCCGCCCAGGCGCTGGGCGGGGTGTCCGCAGCGGTGGCGACGAGCGGGTTCGACGTCACCGGTGCTGCCGCACCCCGTCGAGCGGGTGCTGCCGCACCTCATCGGGCCGGTGCTGCCGCACGCTGTCGAACAGGTGTTGGGCATGGGCGTCGGAGCTGCGGTAGCGGTCCGCGCCGACCCGCAGCCTGCCGGCGGTGTCGCGGACCGACGTGGCGGCGGCGCCGATGCCGTCGACCACTGCCTGCTGGAGGCCGCCGAGCAGCACCGGCATCATCGCGCAGAGCTGCCCGTAGGCGTCAGCGCCCAACCGGACGTGCTGGCCTGCCTGGTGGGCGGTATCGAGACTGCCGGCGCAGCGGTCGAGGCGCGCGGCGTGGGCGGTCAGGTCGTCCGGGTCGACCTGGATGCCGTCACCGGCGGGCATCGTTCGACCTCTGGTCGGGGAGAAGCCGGCTGCGGTACGAGTCGATGATGGCCTGGGTGCTCGCGTCGTCGCCGAGCGTTTCCCCTGCTGCGGTGGTGACCTGTCGGAGCAGGTCGGCGCGGGCGGCGGCGGTGGTTTCCAGGATCTGCCGGGCGGTGTGGGTAGCTGATTGTTGCCGGATGCGCTCGTCGAGCCTGAGGTCGATCAGGATGCCGGTCGAGTCGACGGTGACCTCGACCGTCCGGTCGGCGTTGCGGGCGGTGCCGGTCAGGTCCCGCATCGTCGTCGACAGCGCCCTGGCGCGTTCCGCCCGTTCGGCGAGCGATGATTCCCACTCGTCGAGCCGGCGCGCCGCCGCGTCGAGCGCGGCGTCGTCCGCCCACATGTCGACCCTCCCCAGGGGAGCGCCGCCGACGGCAACCGGCGACCCCACGACACGTTACCAACCGGTGCCGCTGCGTGCATGCCCGCCAAGGTCGCCGCCCTCCCCGCGCGATCTTGCACTTTCTGTCGCGACAAATGACACGGAAGCCCGCAACCCGACCACCGAAAGCGCAAGATCGGCGCAGTGGGGGAGGGATGAGCGCGCGCGGTCGTCTTCGGCGGGGAGGAGTGGCAATCGGGGCCGTGTGACGGTCGGGTCGGCGAAGATTGTCCCCGTGACGAGCGACAACATGCGCCGGGGCTGGACCAGCCGAACGGCCTGGCAGGGGCGGATCAACGCTCCGCTGCGCCGGTTCCTGCGCACCGAGACCGGCGGCGCGCGGGTGGTGCTCATCGCCGCGGTGGCCGCTCTCGGCTGGGCGAACCTGCATGTGTCGTCGTACGAGTCGGTCTGGGGTACCTCCCTGTCGATCCAGCTCGGCGGATGGACCGTGTCGCACGACCTGCGTACCTGGATCAACAGCGGCCTGATGACGTTCTTCTTCCTGGTCGCGGGGCTGGAGTTGCGCCGCGAGTTCGACATCGGCGAGTTGCGGGAGCGGCGTCGCCTGGCGTTGCCCATGCTGGTCGGGATCGGTGGCATGCTCGTGCCGGTCGCGATCTATCTCGCGATCAACGCCGGGCGGACCACCGCCGCGGGGTGGGGCGCGGTGATGGCCACGGACACGGCGCTCGCGCTCGGGGCGCTGGCCGTCTTCGGGCCGCGGTTCTCGGAACGGTTGCGGGGTTTCCTGCTGACCGTCGCCGTCGTCGACGACGTGGTGGCGATCGCGGTGCTGGCCATCGCGTACCCGCACCATCCCTCGGTGACGGCGCTGGTCGTCGCGACGGTGATCTTCGGCGTCGTCCTGCTCATCCGGGCGTGGGGTGTGCAGTTCGGGCCGATCTACGGCCTGTTGGGGGTGGCGGCCTGGCTGGCGGTCTCGATGTCCGGTGTCGATCCGGTGGCGGTGGGCCTGGTGATGGGGTTGCTGACCTACGCGTACGCCCCCGGCCGCAGCGACCTGCAACACGCCAGCGACCAGTTCCGCCTCTTCCGGGAACAGCCCACCCCGCAACTGGCCCGCATGGCGCGAGCCGGGCTCACCGCCGCGCTGTCGCCGAACGAGCGGCTGCAGACGCTCTACCACCCGTGGGCCAGTTACCTGGTGGTGCCACTGTTCGCGCTGGCCAACGTCGGGATCGTGATCGACGGCGACCTGCTGGCCAGGGCCGTGACCTCCCCGGTCACGCTCGGCGTCGTGGTGGCGTACGTCGTCGGCAAGCCGGCCGGGATCGTGCTCACCGCGTGGCTGGTGGCCCGGCTGAGCGGTAACCGGTTCCGGCCGCCCGTCGGGTGGATCGCCGTCCTCGGGGTCGGCACGGTCTCCGGCATCGGGTTCACCGTCGCGCTGCTGATCGCCACCCATGCCCTGGACGGCCCGGCCCTGGACGAGGCGAAGTTCGGCATCCTCGTGGCCACGTTCGGCGCGTCCCTCGTCACCTGGCTGGTGTTCCGCTCCGTCGGCCGGCTCTCGCCGGCGCGGCGGTCACGCGCGCTGCTGGGCGTCACCGAGGGGATCGTCGACCTGATGTTGCCGGTCGACCCGGACCGCGACCACATGCGCGGGTCGCTCGAAGCGCCGGTGACGGTGGTGGAGTACGGCGACTTCGAGTGCCCCTACTGCGGGCAGGCCGAGCCGGTGGTCCGAGAGCTGTTGGCGGACTTCGCCAACGTCCGGTACGTCTGGCGGCACCTGCCGCTCACCGACGTCCACCCGCATGCCCAACTCGCCGCCGAGGCCGCCGAGGCGGCGGGGGAACAGGGCGCGTTCTGGGAGATGCACGACCTGCTGCTCGCCCACCAGGACGCGCTCAGCCCCACCGACGTGCTCGGCTACGCCGAGCAGCTCGGCCTGGATCTGGACGGGTTCCGGGAGCACATGGTGAAGCGGATGGGCGTGGACCGGATCGCCGAGGACGTCGACTCCGCCGACCTCAGCGGCGTCACCGGCACCCCGACCTTCTTCATCAACGGCCGTCGACACCACGGCGCGTACGACATCGCCGCACTCTCGGCGGCGGTGAAGGCGGCGTTCGCGAGCGCGAAGCTGCGCCCCGAGTACCGCCCCCGGGATCCCGATCGCCGCGAGGGCGGGCCGGCGAGGTGACCGCGCGGGCGCTGGTCGCCTCCAGCCAGGTGATTGACGGGTACGGGTGGGCGAGCACCTAGCCCAGCGCCGGTACTCGCGGCACCACCGGATCGGCGGCTGGGTCGGCGGCTGGGTCGCCGGGCCTCCGGGTGTGATCGGCGGCCGAGCGGGTGTTGCCGCGGGGGTGGGCATCTTCGGGGCGGATCCGTAGGTGGCGGTCGCTGCCTTTGGAGCTGAATCGTTTGCGGCATCGCCCGCTTGTCGGTGTGGGTGGTCTGATCGTTTGCGGGATCGCCGGCCTGGCGGTGGGCGGTGTGATCGTTTGTGGCATCGTCGGCCCGGCGGAGTGGACGGCTGATTCGTTTGTGACATCAGCTCCAAAGGCAATCCGCTAAGCCTGCCACGCCGAGCCGCCGAGCCGCCGAGCCGCCGAGCCGCCGAGCCGCCGAGCCGCCGAACCCGTGACACCCCGGAGCCCCACGCCCTCGCGATCCGATGGGCTTACAGCCCTCGCCGTGTGCGGGCGGCCGAGCCAGCAGGAAAGACGGCCACGGTCGATGTCCGGAGTGGAACAGCTGCGGAACGTGGTGGCGGAATCACGATGGACGCCGGCTCTTGACTCCCGGGAAACATCAGGCCACCATCTGACAACGTTGTCACGGATCCCCGCCGTCTGACAACGTTGTCACTTCTGGAGGCACGATGTCCGAGCCATCGCCGATTTCGCGGCGTACCTTCCTCTCCGCCGGTGCGACGCTGCTCGCCTCGGTCGGGGTGACAGCGGTCCTGCCGGACGCCCTCGCGTCCGCCGCCGGGCCGACGCCGAGCACCACCCCGACCACCACCGACCTCGCCCGGTACCGCCCGGTGGCGGTCTCCTCGACCGACTACGCCCCGACCCCCGCCACCTTCGCCGTGGACGGTCTGCCGCTGGTGGGCGTGCGGGGGAGCGGATGGCGGGCCGCCAACGGCGATCCACAGTGGATCTCGGTGGACCTCGAGGCGCCGTGCCGGGTCGAGGCCGTCTGCCTGGTCTTCGAGGCCACGCTCACCGACGCGCCGTTCGACGGCAACTACACCGACACCGACGGCGACGAGATCCTGTCCAGCGCCGCGACGGCGTACCGGATCGAGGTCTCCACCGACGGCCGTTCCTGGCGGTCGGTGTACGAGACCAGCGAGGGGCAGGGCGGCGTACAGACCATCAAGCTGCCGGAGCCCGTCACCGCCCGGTGGATCCGGATGACCGTCACGAAGCGCTCGAACAGCAACCCGGTGGGCCTCAACGGCTTCCAGGTCTACGGCGTACCGCTGGCCGGCCGGCCGAAGGCCGCTGGTTGGACCAGCTGGGAGGGCGGCAACACCGGCCCGGCCCCCGAGCTGAGAGTCGCCGCCGACGGTACGGTCCCGCTGGAGTCGGGCTGGTCGTTGACGATGGACGACTTCGCCGGCACCGCCGACGGCGCCGAACTCTCCCGCGCCGGTGTCGACGTCCGGTCCTGGCTGCCGGCGACGGTGCCCGGCACCGTGCTGGGCACCCTGGTCGAGCAGGGTCACCTGCCCGACCCCGTGGCCGGCTTCAACAACATGCGCATCCCGGAGGCGCTGTCACGGCACGCCTGGTGGTACCGGCGCGCGCTGCGACTGCCACGCGAGCTGGACACCTCGGCAGGCCGACGGATCTGGCTGGAGTTCGACGGGATCAACCACGAGGCGACCGCCTGGGTCAACGGCGTCCAGGTCGGCACCGTCACGCACCCGTTCGCGCGGGCGGCCTTCGACATCACCGACGCGTTGGCCGGTCACCGTGGCGAGCACGTCCTCGCCGTCCGGGTGACCCCGATGCCGCACCCGGGCACCCCCGGCGACAAGGGCCCCGACGGCCGTACCTTCCTCCAGTCGGCCCGCCACTACCTGGACGCGCCGACCTACCTGGCGGTGTCCGGGTGGGACTGGATGCCCGCCGTCCGCGACCGGGTCACCGGCCTCTGGGACCACGTCCGCCTGCGCAGCACCGGCGCCGTGGTCATCGGCGACCCGCACGTGCAGACCACGCTGCCCGACCTGCCCGGCACCGACACCGCCGAGGTCACCATCCGGGTGCCGGTCCGCAACGCGGCGGCCAGCGCCACCACTGTCACCGTCCGCGCCGAGTTCGACAAGGTACGCGTCGAGTCCACGGTGACCGTCCCCGCCGGCGCGAACACCACAGTCACCTTCAGCCCGCAGCGCTTCCCCGCGTTGCGGCTGCGCAAGCCCCGGCTCTGGTGGCCCAACGGCTACGGCGACCCGCACCTGTACGACCTCACCCTCACCGCCACCGTCAACCGCTCGGTCAGCGACCGGCGCGCGCTGCGCTTCGGCATCCGCGAGTTCGCCTACGACTGGCACCAGCCGGTCGTCATCTCGCCCCCCGGCAAGCCGGCGCTGGAGTTCGTCGACGGCGCCGCGACCCAGACGGTCACGTTCGACCGTCAGCACGCCCAGCACGTACGCATCCAGGCCGGCCAGCGCGCCACCGGTTGGGGCATCTCGATGTTCTCGCTGTCGGTCGCCGACGGCACCGGCCCGGATCTCGCCCTGCGCCGCGACGCCATCGCGTCGTCCTCGGAGAACGACGGCAACGGTCCCGGAAGGGCCGTCGACGGCGATCCGGCGACCCGGTGGGCCTCCCGGGCCGAGGACGACCAGTGGATCCAGGTCGACCTCGGCGCGGCGGTCGACTTCGACCGGGTCACCATCGTGTGGGAGCAGGCGTACGCGCTGGACTACCGCGTCCAGGTCTCCGCCGACGGGAACGCGTGGACCGACGTGAAGGCCGTCAGCAACGACACCCCGCTGGGCAGCCGCGCCACCCAGGTCGAGACGTTCCCCAGCCAGACCGCCCAGCACCTGCGCATCCAGACCGGTGCGCGGGCGACGTCGTGGGGTGTGTCCATGTGGGCGCTCTCGGTGCAGCGCCAGGCCGAGCCGGACGTCGACCTGGCGCTGCGCCGCACCGCCACCGCGTCGTCGTCCGACGGCGACTCCAACGGCCCGGAGCGGGCCGTCGACGGCAACCCGCGGACCCGGTGGTCGTCGAAGTTCGAGGACAACCAGTGGATCCAGGTCGACCTCGGCGCTCCCGTCGCGTTCGACCAGGTCACCATCGTCTGGGAGCAGGCGTACGCCCGCGACTTCGTCATCCAGGTCTCCGCCGACGGGCAGCGCTGGACCGACGTCAAGACGGTCAGCAACAAGATCACCGAACTGAAGATCACGGTGAACGGCGTGCCGGTGTTCGCCCGTGGCGGCAACTGGGGCTGGGACGAGCTGCTGCGCCGGGTGCTGCCCGACCGGCTGGCCGACACGGTCGAGATGCACCGCGACATGAACTTCACGATGATCCGCAACTGGCTCGGCAGCAGCAACCGCGAGGAGCTGTACCAGGCCTGCGACGAGCAGGGCATCCTGGTGTGGAACGACTTCTGGCAGGCCGGCGCGTTCCTGCCCAACCCGCCCGGCTACGTCGACATCGCCGCCGACACCATCCGGCGCTTCCGCCACCACCCGAGCATCGTCGTCTGGTGCGGCGCCAACGAGGGGGACCCGCCGCCGATCGTCGACGCCGGGCTCAAGCAGGCCGTCGCCACCGAGCACCCGGAGATCCTCTACATCCCCAACTCGGCCAGCGGCATCGTGAGCGGGCGTGGACCGTACGGCTGGGTCGACCCGACGACCTACACCGACAAGACGATCTACGAGGCGGACTCGTTCGGCTTCCACACCGAGATCGGCATGCCGGTGGTGTCGGTGACCGAGAGCATGCGCAACCTCGTCGGGGACGCTCCGGAGTGGCCGATCGGTGAGGTGTGGAACTACCACGACTGGTCGACGGTCGGTAACCAGCGCGTCGGCACGTACCAGGCGGCGATCGACGCGCGCCTCGGTGAGTCCGGCTCGCTCGACGAGTTCGCCACCCGGGCGCAGTTCGTCAACTACGAGAGCCACCGCGCCATGTTCGAGGCGTGGAACGCCAACCTGTGGCAGGACGCCACCGGTCTGCTGCTGTGGATGTCGCACCCGGCGTGGCACAGCACGGTCTGGCAGACCTACGACTACGACCTCGACGTGAACGGCGCCTACTACGGAGCCCGCAAGGGATGCGAGCCGGTGCACGTCCAGGCCGACCCGGGCACCTGGCAGGTGCGGGTGGTCAACCACACCGCCGCGCCGCTGAGCGGGGTCACCGTGAGCGCCCGACGCTACGACCTGAGCGGCCGGTCGTTGGGTCCGGCGCAGCGTCAGCGGGTGGACGTGGCCCGCTCGGCCACGAGGACGGTCTTCCCCCTCGCCGCGCCGGACGGCGGCGGGCTGCACCTGGTGCGACTGGAGCTGCGCGACAGCCGGGACCGGCTGCTCGCGGAGAACACCTACTGGCGCTACGACAAGGCCGAGCAGATGCGGGCGCTCAACGACGTGCCGCGCACCCGACTGTCGACGTCGTCGAGCACCGTACGCGTCGTGGACGGGCGCAACACCGTCACCACGACCGTCCGCAACCAGGGCCGTACGGTCGCCGCGCTGGTCCGGCTCGCCGTGCGCGACAAGGACGGCAACCGGGTTCTGCCGGCCCGCTACGACGACAACTACTTCTGGCTGCTGCCGGGGGAGACCCGGGAGGTACGGGTCTCCTGGCCGGCGCGGCCGGGCGTGGCCCGTCAGGTCACGGTGACCGCGCAGGCGTACAACTCCTAGGAGGACGGTGGGAAGCGGCGCTGAGCGGGCCGCTTCCCACCGGGGCCCGGCCGTCGGGTCACTTCTTCTTCAGCACGGCCTCGCGCCAGATCAGACCCGCGATGCTCGGCCTGACCTCGGTGGTGACCACCGCCATCGCCCGCCGGACGTACCGCTCGTCGGTCAGCTGCGCCAGCATGCTCGCCGCCAGGTCCGCGCGTGCCGTGAAGAGGCCGTCGGCGACGTCCTCGGCCACCTGGTAGCGGGTGACGGTCGGGTGGTCGAACAGCCCGGACGGTCGGGCGATGGTCCAGTCCAGGTCGCTCTCGCGGACGAGGGACTCCATCCGCCGCATGTCCTCGTGCGCGGTGCGGCCCGCCCTGCGGTTGAACAGCGGGTCCAGCACGTTGTTGAAGAAGAACTCGCCGGTCGGTCGCCAGGTGGGGTCGAGCACGCTGGAGCTGACGGTGATCAGGCGCTTGACCCCGTGGCGGTGCATGGCGGCCAGGATGTTCGCGTTGCCCGTCGAGTAGACGGTGATCGGCTTCGGGGTGAGCGGGACGCCCAGGCTGGACAGGACGGCGTCGCCGCCGGCCACCGCCCGGTCGACGGCGTCGAGGTCGGCGACGTCGGCGCTGACCACGGTGAGGCCGGGGCGCGGTGGCCCGGCGGGCGGGCGGCGGGTGACAGCGACGACCTCGTGGCCGGCGGCCAGAGCCTGTTCGGTGATCTGACGGCCGGTGGGGCCGGTGGCGCCGAAGACGACAGTGCGCATGTGTTCGCTCCTCGCTGGGGTTGACGGCGTTGACCGTGCCAGCGGGGAAGCGCAGTATTCAACCGTGTTGAATAAAACTCGGGGCCGGCCCCGCGGCAACCCCGACACCAAGGCCCGCATCGCGCGGGCCGCCCGCGAGCTGTTCCTGACGCACGGTTATCCGGGCACCACCCTGCGGGCCGTCGCCGCCGCCGCTGGCGTCGACGTGGCGCTGATCAGCTACCACTTCGGCTCCAAGCAGGGCCTCTTCAGTCAGTCACTGAACCTGCTCTGCGTTGATCCCACCGCTCTCGACCAGGCGTTGCGGGGCAACCGGGAGCAGTTGGCCGACCGTCTGCTGGACTCGGTCACCGGCTTGTGGGACGCCGCCGGGCCCGCGCAGAGCCGGATGGTGGTGCAGGATGACGCCACCATGCGCGCCCTGAGGGACTACCTGGACGGTGAGCTGCGCCTCCGCATCGCTGAATTTATCGGCGGGCCGGACGCGACGCGACGGGCCACCGCAGCGGTCGCTGTGCTGGGTGGGCTGATCTTCACGCGGTACCTGAACCCGATCCGCTCGGTCGGTGCGCTGTCCCCGGCCGATGTCCGGCGGGTCTTCCGGCCGGCGCTGCGCGCGGCCCTGTACGGCCGCACCCCGGCCTGAGAAGCCCCGTCACGGAGGTCTTGCGGCGGTCATCGTATACAACATACGCTCCCCGAATCGCCCACTTGAGGAGCTCTCCATGACGAACCTCTCCGTCCGCGAAACGACACTGCCCCGCCGTCGGGTGCTCCGGGCCGCGGTGGCGGCGGTTGCCGTCGTCTGCACGGCCGTCGCCTGCTCACCGGTGTCGAACAGCGATGGCGGCAACCCGTCCGGCGGCGACCAGTCGGCCGGCCAGGACGCCTTCGGCACGCCCGCGGACCCCGCCTCCGTGAAGCAGGGCGGCAACCTGGTCATCGCCCTCTCCGCCGAACCCGACGCGCTGGACCCGACACTGTCGAGAAGCCTCTACTCCCGCTACGTCTTCCAGGCGATGTGCGAGAAGCTCTACGACGTCAACGAGCAGGCGCAGGTCGTACCGCAGCTCGCGACGGCCCTGCCCACCACGAGCGACGACGGCCGGACGGTGACCATCCCGCTGCGGCCCGGCGTGCGCTTCGCGGACGGGACGGCGTTCGACTCGGCCGCGGTGAAGGCCACCCTGCAACGCCACCTCACCAACGCCCGGTCGGCGCGCAAGAGCGAACTCGGCCCCATCGACGGCGTCGACACCCCGGACGCGCAGACCGTCGTCCTCCGGCTGAAGCAGCCGTTCGCGCCGCTGCTCGGCGCCCTCGCCGACCGGGCCGGCATGATCATGAGCGCGCAGGCACTGCAGGCCCGGGGGGACGACTTCGCCTCGGCGCCGGTCTGCGTCGGTCCCTTCAAGTTCGCCAAGCGGGTGCCCCAGAACTCGATCGAGGTCGTGCGGGACCCGAACTACTACGACGCCAGCAAGGTGCACCTGGATGGCATCTCGTGGCGGATCCTCACCGACGCGAGCATCCGGGCTGCCAACCTGCGCTCCGGTGACGCGCAGGTGGCCGACTCCGTCTCCACCCAGGACGTCGCCTCGCTCCGGCAGGACGCCGCGGTCTCCGTCCTCCAGTCGCAGTCCCTCGGATACCAGGGCCTGACCATCAACGTCGGCAACGTCGACGGTGTCGGCACCACCCCCAAGCCCATCAACCGCCCGCTCGCCCAGAACGCCAAGGTGCGGCAGGCCTTCGAGCACGCCATCGACCGCAAGGCCCTGGTCGACGCGGTCTTCAACGGCGAACACGCCGTCGCCTGCTCCCCGATCTCGCCAGCGAGCACGTTCTCGTCCCCCGAGGCGCAGACCTGCCCGGCGCACGACCCCGCCAAGGCCAAGCAGTTGCTCGCCGAGGCCGGAGTGCAGACGCCGTACGAGGTGACGATGCTCGCCTCGAACACCCCTGACACGCTGCGCCTGGCCCAGGCGTTGCAGTCCATGGTCAAGGACGGCGGATTCGACCTGAAGATCAACCCGGTGGAGTATTCCTCGCTCCTCGACGAGCAGGACCGCGGCAACTTCGAGCTGCTGCAACTGGGGTGGAGCGGACGGATCGACCCGGACGCCAACATCACCAACTTCGTCGGCACCGGCGGCAGCCAGAACGTCGCCGGCTACCGCAACCCGCAGCTCGACACGCTGCTGACCCAGGCCCGCCAGGCCGGTGACGTCGAGCAGCGCCGCAAGCTGTATGGCCAGGCGGTCACCCTGCTGCAGCAGGACGACGCCCTGATCTACCTCTACCGGCAGCGCAACCTGACCGCCGTCAGCAAGCAGGTTCAGGGTTTGCAGGTCTACCCGGACGGCGTCATCCGGGCGGCCTTCGCCGGCTTCGGCAAGTAGGTCGTCGTGGCCCGATATCTGCTCACCCGTGCCTGGCAGTCGGCAGTGACCCTGCTGTTGTCGACGATCGTGGTCTTCGTCGGCGTACGGGCGCTCCCCGGCGACCCGGCCCTCGCGCTGGCCGGCGAGGACCGGTCGCCGGAGGCCCTGGAGGCCATCCGTCGGCACTACGGGCTGGACCAGCCGCTGCCGGTGCAGTTCGCCCAGTACGTGGAGCGGATGGCGCAGGGCGACTTCGGCGTGTCGATCCGCACGGGCACGCCGGTCTCGTCGATGCTCACGACCGCGCTGCCGGTGACCGTCGAGCTGTCCGTCCTGGCGATCCTCATCGCGTCGGCCCTCGGCGTCGGCGCCGGGGTGCTCGCGGCGGTCCGTCGTGGACGGCCGGCGGAGTGGCTCGCCAACGGCCTGGCCCTGATCGGCCTGTCGGTGCCGCACTTCTGGCTGGGGCTGCTGGCGATCCTCTACCTGTCCGTGGCGACCGGACTCTTCCCCGCCTCCGGCTTCGTGCCGATCCTGGAGGACCCGGTGGACAACCTGCACCACATCGTCCTGCCCGCGGTGATCCTCGGCACCGGCCTCGCCGCCATCATCATGCGGCAGACCCGCTCGGCGATGCTCGACTCGCTCTCCTCCGACTACGTGCGGACGGCGAAGGCGAAGGGGCTGCGACCGCGCGCCGTCATCACCCGGCACGCCCTGCGCAACAGCCTCATCGTGGTGGTGACCGTCGTGGGCCTGCAACTCGGCGGGCTGATCTCCGGCGCGGTCGTCACCGAACAGATCTTCGGGCTGCCGGGCTTCGGCAAGATGACCATCGACGCGGTGTTCCAACGGGACTACCCGGTGATCCAGGCCGTCGTCCTGCTCACCGCGGCGGCCTACATCGTGATCAACCTCTTCGTGGATCTGCTCTACTCGGTCATCGATCCCCGCATCCGGGTGACGGGAGATCCGGCATGACCGTCCTCACCGTACCGATGGCGGAGACCGGCACCGCCAGCGTCACCCGGCGTACCCGCGTGCTGCGGCGGCTGCGCCGAAACCCGCTCGCCGTCGTGAGTTTCGTCGTGCTCGCGCTGGCGGGCGTCATCGCCGTGCTGTCGCCCTGGCTCGCGCCCTACTCGGTCGACCAGACCGACTTCGCCCGTACGTTCGCACCGCCCGGCACCGCCGGGCACCTGCTGGGCACCGACGACCTCGGCCGCGACGTCCTCTCCCGCATCATGCTCGGTGCCCGGGCGTCGTTGCAGGTGGGGCTCCTCGCGGTGGCCACGTCCCTGGTCATCGGGGTGCCACTCGGGCTCGCGGCCGGCTACTTCCGGGCCTGGGACGCGGTGATCTCCCGCTTCACCGACCTGCTGCTGGCGTTCCCGTTCCTGATCATGGCGGTGGGGCTGGCGGCCATCCGGGGCGCCAGCCTCGGCAACGCCGCGGTGGCCATCGGCATCGCCCAGATCCCCGGGGTGATCCGGGTGGTCCGCTCGGACACCCTGCGCCTCAAGTCACTCGACTTCGTGGCGGCGGCCGTCGTCGACGGCGCGAGCGACCTGTGGGTGCTGGCCCGGCACATCCTGCCAAACGCGACGTCGGTGATCCTGGTGCAGGCCACCGTCGCCATCCCGGCCGCGATCCTCGGCGAGGCGGTGCTGTCGTTCCTCGGCCTCGGCATCCAGCCCCCGGCTCCCAGCCTCGGCACCATGTTGGCCACCGCCCAGCAGTTCGCCGCCCGCGCACCGTGGGCCGCCGTCCTGCCCGGCGTCGTCATCATGGGGCTGGCGCTGGCGTTCAACGTCTTCGGTGACGCCCTGCGCGACGCCCTCGACCCGAAGGGAGACCGACGATGACCACGGCCGGAGCGCCCGTGCTGGAGATCCGCGACCTGTCGGTGTCGTTCCCCACCGAGACCGGCACCGTCTCGGCGGTCGACGGTGTCAGCCTTGACCTCGCGCCCGGCGAGATCGTTGGGATGGTGGGCGAGTCGGGGTGCGGAAAGAGCGTCACCGCGATGAGCATCGCCGGGCTGCTACCGGGCAGCGCCCGGGTCACCGGCTCGGTGCGCCTGGACGGCACCCAGCTGATCGGGGCCCGCGAGGCGGCGCTTCGCCGGGTCCGGGGCCGGGAGATCGCCTACATCTTTCAGGAACCGATGACGTCGTTGAACCCGGTGCTCACCGTCGGGAGGCAGATCGGCGAGGTGCTCCAGGTCCACGAGCGGATGTCCCGGCGGGCGGCGCGGGCGCGCGCCGTCGAGTTGCTGACGCTCGTCGGGATCCCGTCCGCGGCCCAACGCGTCGACACCTATCCGCACCAGCTCTCCGGCGGCATGCGCCAGCGCGTGATGATCGCGATGGCGGTGGCCTGCGGCCCGAAGGTGCTGGTGGCCGACGAGCCGACCACCGCACTGGACGTCACAGTGCAGGCCGGCATCCTGCAGGTGCTGCGGAACCTGCGCGACCAGCTCGGCACGAGTGTCCTCATCATCACCCACGACCTCGGCGTGATCGCCGACATCGCGGACCGCGTCGTCGTCATGTACGCGGGACGGGTGGCGGAACGGGCACCGGTGGACGACCTGTTCGCCCACCCCCGACACCGGTACACCGCCGGTCTGCTGTCGGCGTCGCCGCAGCCGGGCCGGCACGCCGGGACGGACCGGTTGACCGAGATCCCCGGGCTGGTGCCCGTCCTGGCCAGCCAACCCGACGCCTGCACCTTCGCGGATCGCTGCCCGGCCGCCGACGAGCGGTGCCGCACGGCCGCCCCGCCGCTGGCGGGGGTCGGTGGCACCGACCACGTCGCGGCCTGCTGGCACCCGTGCGAGACGGCCCCTCAGGAGGCGAACCGATGACGCCGCAGCCGAACGCCCTGGAGATCACGGACCTGGTGATGCACTTCGGCCCGGTGCGTGCCGTGGACGGGGTGTCGCTGACCATCCCGCGCGGCCGGGTCACCGCCCTGGTGGGGGAGAGCGGCTCCGGAAAGTCGACGGTGGGCCGCTGCGTGGTGCGCCTCGTCGAGCCGACAGCGGGAACGGTGCGGATCGCCGGCACTGACGTCACCCACCTGTCCCGACGGCACCTGCGCCCCCATCGCGGCGCGGTGTCGATCGTCTTCCAGGACCCGGCCGCGTCCCTGGACCCGCGCATGCTGGTGGGTGAGATCGTGGCCGAGCCGCTGCGGCTTTCCGGCAAACGGATGTCCCGGCGCGAGCGGGAGGCCCGCGTCGCTCCCCAACTGGAACGGGTGGGCCTGCGCGCCGAGGTGGCCCGTCGCTATCCCCACGAACTGTCCGGCGGGCAACGCCAGCGGGTCAGCATCGCACGGGCACTGATCTCCGAACCGATGCTGCTCATCGCCGACGAACCGACCAGCGCGCTCGACGTGTCGGTGCAGGCGTCGGTGCTCAACCTCCTCGCCGACCTGCAACGCGACATCGGGTTCGCCTGCCTCTTCATCACCCACGACCTCTCCGCCGTCGAGTACCTGGCCGACGAGATCGCGGTCATGTACCTGGGGCAACTCGTCGAGCGGGGCAGCCGCGAGCGGATCTTCGCCCGGCCCGCCCACCCGTACACGCAGGCGCTGCTGTCCGCCGCGCCGGTGGCTGATCCGGTGCGTCAGCGCCACCGTCAGCCGGTGCTGCTCGGCGACGACCTGCCGTCCGCGCTCGACCCGCCGTCGGGCTGCCGGTTCCGGACCCGGTGCCCGCTCGCCTTCGACAGGTGCGCGACCGAGGTGCCGGCGCAGACCGCGATCGGCGACGGCATGGCCGCGTGCCACCTGGTCCAGCCGGACGGCACCGGCCCCGACGTTCGCACCGCAGATCCCAGTGAGGTGTTGTCATGACGTTCACCACCCGACCCACGTTGCAGGGCACCTTCGGCATGGTGTCCTCCACCCACTGGCTCGCCAGCCAGGCGGCGATGGGCATCCTCGAACGCGGGGGCAACGCGTTCGACGCCGCGGTCACCGCCGGGTTCGTCCTGCACGTCGTTGAGCCGCACCTGAACGGGCCGGGCGGCGAGGTGCCGGCCATCGTGGCCACCGCACAGGACCCCCGGCCGAAGGTGCTGTGCGGGCAGGGGCCGGCACCGGCCGGCGCCACCATCGCGCACTTCCGGTCCCTCGGGATGGACCTCATCCCGGGCGCCGGCCCGCTCGCGGCGGCCGTGCCCGGCGCCGTGGACGCCTGGCTCCTGCTGCTGCGTGAGCACGGCACGCTCACCCTCGCCGAGGTGCTGGAACCGGCCATCGGCTACGCCGGCGCCGGGCACCCGGTGGTGGGCCGGGTCGGTGACACGGTGGCCGCCGTCCGGTCGTTGTTCGAGGAACACTGGCCCACGTCCGCCGCGCTCTGGCTGCGCGACGGCCGGCCACCGGCCGCGGGGGAGTTGGTCACCAACCCGGCGTACGCGGACACGCTGCGTCGGCTCGTCGAGGCGGGACAGGCTGCCGGCGTCGACCGGGAGGCCCAGATCGAGGCGGCGCGCCGGGCCTGGAGCACGGGTTTCGTCGCCGAGGCGATCGACGCGTTCAGCCGGCGACCGTTCCAGGACTCCAGCGGACGCCCGCACGCCGGGCTGGTCACCGGCGACGACCTGGCGGCGTACTCGGCGAGCTGGGAGGCACCCGCCACCCTCGACTGGCACGGCTACTCGGTGGCGAAGACCGGGTTCTGGGGTCAGGGCCCGGTGCTGCTGGAGTCACTGGCCACACTGGACGCGCTCGACGACCCGGGCGCGTACGACCCGGGGGCCGCAGCCGGCGTCCACGCCCAGGTCGAGGCGCTCAAGCTCGCCTTCGCCGACCGGGAGGCCTGGTACGGCGACGGTGTCGACGTGCCCGCCAAGGCGCTGCTCTCCCCGCAGTACGCGCGGGAGCGGGCCGCCCTGATCGGCGACCGCGCGTCGGCGGAGCTGCGGCCGGGGCGTCCGGACGGTGCGCAGCCGCGCCTGCCGGCCCACGTCCGACCCGGTGCCGTCCGGCGTACCGGGTCGACGGATGCCGCGACGGGGGAGCCGACGGTGCAGTCGGACGGGGTGACCCGGGGCGACACGTGTCACGTGGACGTGGTCGACCGCTGGGGCAACATGATCTCCGCGACGCCCAGCGGCGGCTGGTTGCAGAGCTCCCCGACGATTCCGGAGCTCGGTTTCCCGTTGGGCAGCAGGTTGCAGATGTTCTGGCTGGAGGAGGGGCTGGCCTCGTCGCTGGCACCGGGCCGTCGCCCGCGGACGACGTTGAGCCCGACGATGGTGCACCGCGACGGTGAGCCGGTGCTGGCGTGCGGCACCCCCGGTGGCGACCAGCAGGACCAGTGGCAGTTGCCGTTCCTGCTGCGGCACCTCGTGGGTGGTCAGAGTCTGCAGGAGGCCATCGACGCGCCGGCGTGGCACACGGTCAGCCTGCCGGGGTCGTTCTATCCACGCGACATGCAGCCGGGTGTCCTGGTGGTGGAGGACCGGCTCGACGAGGGCGTGCTGGCGGCGCTGCGGGCGTACGGGCACGAGGTGCGGGTCACCGACGGGTGGAGCCTGGGCCGGCTCTGTGCGGTGACCCGCGACCCGGCCACCGGGCTGCTGGCCGCCGGTGCGAACCCCCGGGGGATGCAGGGTTACGCGTGCGGCCGGTAGCGGGTGCCGCGGCCACCTGAGCGTCAGCGGGCGGCGTAGCCGCCTTCGGCGTTCTCGTAGGCCGCGGCGGAGGCCGCGTCGAGGTGGTTGAGCGCGGCCCGCTCGGCGCGGTCGCCGTCGCCCGACTCGATGGCGTCGACGAGCTGGATGTGCTCGGCCCACGAGTGGGGGGCCCGTTCGGCCGCCCCGAGCCGGAAGATCCACTGCACATGGAGGTAGAGCGACTTGGCGATCGACGACAGCCAGGGGTTTCCGCTGATCTGCAGGATGCGCAGGTGCAGCGTGCTGTTGAGCTCGGCGACGCGGGCCAGGTCCTGCCGCTGCGTCGCCTCGCGACCCTGGTCGAGCAGGGCGCGCAGGGACGCCACGTCGGCGGCGGTGGCCCGCTCGGCGGCCAGCCGGGCGGCCAACGCCTCCAGCCGCTCGCGTACGGCGAACATGTCGGCGATGGTCCCGCTGCTCGGTGAGGCGACGACAGCTCCCCGGCGGGGGAGGATCACCACGAACCCCTCCGCCTCGGCGACCCGCAGCGCCTCCCGGACGGGGTTGCGGGAGACGCCGAAGTCCTCGGCGAGCCGGTCCTCGGTGAGCCGTTCCCCGGGAAGGTAGTCGCCGTCGATGATGGCGGTCCGCAGCGCGGCGAGGACCTGATCGCGGAGCGGCAGGTGTTGCGCGCCGAGCTTGTCCCGTAGGTCTTCAGCCACCTGGTCGCCTCTCCGTGAACGTGTCCGGACAAAGTGTATACGAAGAACAATCACCGGAAGGTGGCCGACAGTGTCGAGCACAGCGCCCCGCGTCACCCGCCCCCACGTCGCCGCACACCCAGACGATCGACTGCTGCGCCGACGGCACGCGCTCGTCGTCGTCCTCACCTTCCTGACCGGAACCGCCGACGCTCTCGGGTTCCTCGCCCTCGGCGGCGCGTTCGCCAGCGTGATGACCGGCAACATGGTCCTGCTCGGGCTCTCGGCGGGCCGGGGCGAGGCCGATTTGGCCCTGACGTCGGGCTGCGCCATCGTCAGCTTCATCGTCGGTGTCCTCGCGGGCGCCCGCGTCGTCGGCTCGGCGCAGCCTGACGACCCGGTCTGGCCTCGACGGGTCACCTGGGCGCTGGTCCTGGAGCTGTCGGTGTTCGTGGTGTTCGCCGTCGTCTGGGAGGTCACGCTGCACGCCCCCGACGCGCGCGTGCACCTGGCGCTGCTGATGCTGTCCGCTGTCGCGTTGGGCGTGCAGAGCAGCGCCATCCAACGCTTCGGCGTCTCCGGCCTGTCCTCCACGTACCTGACCGGCACGCTCACCAGCCTGATCGCCGGGGTCGCCGCCCGCAGCCCGTGGGCCGGCCTGCGGCCCAAGGCGCAGGTGCTGCTGGCCCTGATGGTCGGCGCGGCGGTCGGCGCCCTGGTCGCCCTGCACCTGCCGGTCGTCGCCCCGGCCCTGCCGCTGGTGCCGCTGGTGCTCGTCATCGTCGTGTCCGCGCGGATGCGGGGCTGACCGTGGTGGTGGCCCGCCGGTGTCGGTGGGGCCAACGCGGGATGGCGGAGACCCGCCATGTCCGTGCTCCGCCAGTGATCTTGCGGGTCAACCGGATGCCCGTCGCCCGAGAATCGGCGACGGCGGTGTCGGCCCTCCCGGGCGACCGCCCGAGGGAGGGACGTACGTCATGCTCAGACCCAGACCGCTGACACGTCGAGCCATGGGCGCCGTCGGCGCGGCGCTGGCCATCGTGCTCGCACTGCCGACCGGCGCCGCCGTGGCCGCGCCCGCACCGGGCAACGGCGCTGCCGACCCACTGCGCAAGGTGGACCCGCTGGTGCTCGGCTCGGCCCGCGCCGGCACCAACGCCAGCTTCTTCGTCGAGCTGACCGACGAGGCCACGCTGAACCAGAGCGACCTGGACCGGGTCGCGCGGGCCGCCGGTGGCCGGGCCGGGCGGGTCGCCCGCACCACCCGGGTCTACCAGACCAAGCTGGCCCATGCCGAGAAGACCCAGCGTGGGCTGCGTGCCCTGCTGCGCGAGCGGCACGCCGACTTCACCCCGTACTGGATCGCGAACATCATCGAGGTCACCGGCGACCTGAAGCTGGTGACCGAGCTGGCCGGCCGGGCGGACGTCGCGCGGATCACCGCGATCGGTGGGACCGCGCTCGCGGAGCCGGTCCGCACCGCCGGCGCCGCCGCCGACGACCCGCAGCTGCCGTGGAACCTCACGTCGCTCGCCGCCGACAAGGTCTGGCGCGAGTACGGCACCCGCGGCGAGGGCATCGTCGTCGGCAGCGTCGACTCCGGTGTGCAGTACGACCACCCGGCCCTGGTCCGCCAGTACCGTGGCAACGACGGTGACGGCACCTTCACGCACGACTACAACTGGTACGACCCGACCGGGATCTGCCTGCCGTCGACGCCCTGCGACAACTTCGGGCACGGCACCCACACGGTCGGCACGATGGTCGGCGACGACGGCGACGGGCGGATCACCGGTGTGGCCCCGGGCGCCAGCTGGATCGCGGCCAAGGGGTGCGAGGCCAACTACTGCAGCAACAGCGCGTTGCTCGCCGCCGGTCAGTGGATGCTCGCACCGACCGACCACAACGGCGAGAACCCCCGCCCCGACCTCGCCCCGGACATCATCAACAACTCCTGGGGCGGCCACGACGGTGACCCCACCTTCTACGACACCATCATCGACTCCTGGGTCGCCGCCGGCATCTTCCCGGTCTTCGCGGTCGGCAACGAGGCCAAGGAGCTGCCCGAGCCGTGCGGCTCGGCGGGGCACCCGGCCACCAACCCGCTGGCGTACGCCGTCGGCGCGACCGACTCCACCGGTGTGATCGCCGACTTCTCCAGCCGTGGGCCGGGCCGCGAGGACGCGGTACGGCCGGACATCACCGCCCCCGGGGTGGGCATCCTCTCCTCAGTGCCGGGCAGCGACTGGGGCATGAGCGACGGCACCTCCATGGCCGCGCCGCACGTCGCCGGCGCGGTCGCCCTGGCGTGGTCGGCGGTGCCGAACCTGCGCCGCGACCTGGCGACCACCCGGGAACTGCTGGACCGCACCGCGCACGACGTCAACGACCTTCAGTGCGGTGGCACCCCGGCCGACAACAACGTCTACGGCGAGGGTCGGCTCGACGCGTACGACCTGGTGACCCAGGCCTCGACGGCGCAGCTCGGCGGCGTCGTGGTGCACGCGAAGCTGAACGGGACCGTGCTCTCCGGTGCGAAGATCACCCTGACCTCCGCGCTGGTCACCCGCACCGCCCGCACCGAGGCGCGCGGCACCGTCCAACTGGGTCGGGTCCCGGCCGGGGAGTACACCCTGACCGCGTCGTTCTTCGCGCGGCGGACCGTACGGCAGAGCATCACCGTGTCGACCAGCGGCACCACCAACCTGACCGTGGACCTGTCCGAGCCCGCGCCGTGGCAGGCGATCCAGGGCCGGGTCACCGACCCGGCGGGCAAACCGGTCGTGGGCGCCCGGTTGGCGCTCGCCGGGGAGACGTTCCCGGCATTCGTCACCGACGCCGACGGTCACTACACCGGGATGCTGCCCGAGGCCGACTACGACCTGCTGGTCGAGTACGGCCGGTGGCTGGCACCCAAGACTGTCGCGCTGAGCGTCGACGGGCCGCAGACGGTGGACGTGGCGCTCGCCGCGAAGGCCGACCGGCACGGCTACCAGGCGGGGACGGCCACCGCGCAGTGGGTCGACGGCGGCAGCGTGCTCGCCCTCACCGGTGACGCCGCGAGCCGGGCCGTCGACCTGCCGTTCCCGATGACCTTCTACGGCAGCACCTACCGTCGGCTCACCGTGCACACCGACGGTTACCTGACCCTCGGCGTCGACACGAGCACCTCGGTCGGCGACAACGGTCCGCTGCCCGCCCCGGCGGTCTCGGCGCCGGCCGTCTACGCGTTCTGGGACGACCTGATCCTGGACCACGCCTCGACGGTGCGTACCAGGGTGTCCGGCACCGGCACGACCCGACAGTTCGTGGTCAGCTGGAACCGGGCCGCGCTCAAGAGCGCGCCGAAGAACCGGATCGACGTGCAGGTACGCCTCGGCGAGAACGGCACCGTCACCATCCAGTACCGCAAGCTCGCCACCACCGCAGCGGGGGCCGGCGGCTCGGCGACCGTCGGCATCGAGGACGCCACCGGCCGCGACGCGCTGATTTACTCGCGCGACGAGCAGGCGCTCGACGCGGGCGACGCGGTCACCTTCCGGGTGGCCGGTCGGGGCCTGCTGCGGGGCACGGTGCGCGACGCGAACGACCGTCAGCCGCTGGCCGGCGCGACGGTACGGGTCGAGTCGGCCGACGCCCCTCAGCCGGTCACCGCTACCACCGACGCGGACGGCTTCTACCAGCTGGAGGCGCCGGCCGGGCCGGTCACGGTGACCGCGCTGCAACCGGGCTACGACCTGCCGGGGAGCACCGTCGACGTGGTCGAGTCGACGGTCGTCACGCACGACCTGGCGCTGCGTACGCCGTTGCTGCTGGCCAACAGGAACGCGATCTCGGTGACCGCCCGGGCCGGAGCGACCCGCACCGCGACGGTGACACTGACCAACCGGGGTGACCTGCCGGCCAGCTGGCTGGCCCGGGAGATCAACTCGCCCACCCCGCCGACCGGCATCCCCGGCCGGCAGCTCAGCTCGTTCCCGCTCAAGGAGCTCTACAACGCCTACGGCGTCGGCTACCGCAACGGCGAGTTGATCGTCTCCAACTCGTACCTGTTCGGGCAGTTGCAGCGCTTCAGCACCGACGGCCGGTCACTGGCCAAGGGTGTGCTGCCGATCGACGGCTGGCCCTCGGACATGGCGTACGTGGCGAGCCGGGACCTGATGTGCGCGCCGAAGATGTCGTTCATCGGGGACCTGCCGATCGTGTGTTTCGACCCGGACACCCTGGAGGTGAAGGAGACCATCACCGGGCCGTGGGCCGGCAAGCTCTACTACGGGCTGGCCTACCGCGCCTCGGACGACACCTTCTACCTCAGCGGCGACAACCGCATCCGGCACCTCGCCGGGCTGTCGCACCCGCAGCCCGGCTCGGTGCTGGGGGAGTGCACCCCGCCCATCCCGTGGATGACCGGCCTGGCCCTCAACGAGGAACACAACGTGTTGTGGGGCATCAACCAGGACTCCAAGGAGTCGATCTGGGCGCTCGACCCGGCCACCTGCCAGCCGCTGGCCTCGGTGCCCGACCCGGACCCGAACCCGCTCAGCGGGGCCGGGCTGGACCTGGACGAGCAGGGCAACCTGTGGGTGCTCGGTAACGCGACCGGCCGGCCGTACGGCGCCAAGGTCTATCACGTCGACGGGTCGCTGCCGGCGTACAGCGACGTGCCGTGGCTGTCCGCCGCCACCTCCGGCGAGGTGCCGGCTGGGGCGAAGGGCACGCTGGCCGTCACTGTGGACACCACCGGCCTGGCACCGGGCACGTACGTCGCCACGCTGCTGGTCACCAACAACGGTGCCAAGGGCGCGTCCACCCCGGTCACCGTGTCGGTGACGGTCACGAAGTGAGCACCGGGGCCTGCCGTCACCTCCCGTGTCGGCAGGCCCCCCACCGCCGGGTTCAGAGCCAGTCGTGGCGGGCGATGAACCAGCCGAGCTGCATCCGGGTGGCGCTCCCGGTCGCGTCCATCAACTGCCGCAACCGCCGCTGCACCGTCCGCAGCGAGATGCCCAACTGGGAGGCGACCGCCTTGTCCGGCAGCCCGGTCATCAGCAGGGACAGGATCTGCCGGTCGACGAGGGTGGGCGTGCTCTGCCGCTCGACGTCGTCGACCACCTCGCTGGCCGGGGCGAGCCGCAGCGGCGTGGCCCGGTCCCAGACCTCGGTGAACAGCGCCACGAGCACCTCCACCCAGGTGGCGCCCCGCACCACCAGTGCCCACGGTTCGGTGCTGTCGGCGCGGGCGGGGAAGGAGATCAGGGCGACCCGGCGGTCGGCGACGGCGAGCTTGCCGGGCACGTTCGCGGCGACCCGTGCCTGTTCACCGGCGGCGACGAACCGGCCGATGTGGGCGGCCGCACCCGGCCGTTCCAACCCCCGCCGGTCGTACACCACCCGGAAGGCGACGCCCCGGCCGAGCATCTCGATTTCGGTCGGGTTGTCCTGCAGCACTGCCGCGTACGGCGGGCGGTCGAAGCCGAGCACCTCCTCCTGCGCCCCGCGCAGGAACTGGTCGAACGCCTGCATGATCGCGGGAACGCCGACCACCAACTGGACGTCCTGGTCCATCGGGTCCGCCGGGCGTTGCTGCCGCAGCCAGTCCCACAGGCCGACCCGCGCCTCCTGAAGCTCGCGCATCCGCTGGTTCAGCAGCGACTCGATGGCCAGGTCGGGTGGGGCGGCACCGGCGCGGCCGGCGACCACGCGGACCAGCCCGGCCCGGGTGAGGGCGTCGAGCGCGTGCTCCAGCTCGGCGACCGTGGCCGCGACCCGTGGTGCCAGCTCCGCAGCGGTCCCGGCACTGCCACGGACCAACTCCAGGTAGACCTTCTCCTCCAGCTCGCTCAGACCGAATGCGCCCAGCAACAGACCACCACACCCGCCTCGGGCGGCCCGCCGTTCGTGCGGCTCCGCTCCAGCTGATCTTGGAGCGCTCCCAGCGGCACGTCAAGAGGCGCGAGCGGACGGCTTCCGCGCGTCAGACGCCGCGAGCGAACAGTGCCAGACGGACCCGGTTGGGGCTGTCGGTCTTGGCCATCAGGCTGGTGATGTGGGTCTTGACCGTGGTGACGCCGATGTGGAGCCGGTCGGCGATCTCGGTGTTGGACAGACCCTCGGCGACCAGGTCGAGCACGTCGCGTTCCCGGGCGGTCAGACCCGGCAGGACCGGTGGGGCGTCGGGGCGGGCGTGCACCGCGCGCTGGACGAGGCGACGCAGCACCTCCGGGCTGAACGGGCTGTCACCGACGGCGGCCCGGCGGATGCCGTCCAGCAGCTCGATGGGGGGCGCGTCCTTGAGCAGGAACCCGCACGCCCCGGCGGTCAACGCGGGGTACAGATGGTCGTCGTCGCCGAACGTGGTCAGCACCAGGATGCGGGTGGTGGGACGGTCGGCGAGGATCCGGCTGGTCGCGGTGATCCCGTCGACACCGGGCATCCGCAGGTCCATCACGACGACGTCGGGGACGAGCCGCCCGGCCAGCGCAATCGCCTCGCGGCCGTTGTCGGCCTCCCCGACGACCTCGATGTCGGGTTGGGCGTCGCAGAGCATGCGCAGCCCGGCCCGGATGAGGTGCTGGTCGTCGACCAGCAGCACCCGGATCACGCCGGCTCCGGTGCGGGGGAGCCGGCGGACGCCGCGCGGTCCCGGGGCAGCGACCGGGTCGACGGCTCGGTGGCGTTGGCCGGGAGCACGGTCCGCACCCGCCACCCCGTTTCCGTCGGGCCGGCATCCAGCCGGCCGCCGAGGACCTCGACCCGCTCGCGCATTCCGGTGATGCCGTGCCCGCCGCCGGCCGGCACGCCCACCGGCACCCCACCACGGCCGTTGTCGCTGACCTCCCAGTGCACCGCGCCGTCCCGGACGGCGACCACGAGGTGCGCGAGCGCGGACGTTCCCGCGTGTTTGGCCACGTTGGTCAGCGCCTCCTGGGTCAGTCGCAGCACCGCCATGCCGCGCACCGCGTCGAGGGAACCGATCGCCGGGTCGAGGTCGGCCTCCACGGTGATACCGGCCTGGCGGGCCCGGTCGATGGACGCGCCGAGCGCCGCCGGCAGCGCGGTGGGCTCGATGGCGGTCAGCGCCGCGTCGCCGCGTACCCCGTCGGGGTTGCGCAGCACCGCGACCAGCCGGCGCAGCTCCGCGAGGGCCGCGGTGCCGGTGCCGTGCACGTCGTCGAACACCTCGGCCACCCGGGGGTCCGGGTCGGTGAGCACGTGCCGGGCCACGCCGACCCGCAGGACCATCGACGCCACGTGATGCGCGACGACGTCGTGCAGCTCGCGGGCGATGGCGCTGCGTTCGTCGGCGCGGGCCGCGCGGCTCTCCGACTCGTGCTGGCGTTGCTCGGCCAGGGCCCGTTCCACGGCCTGCCGGCCCAGCTCCCGGTTGGCGCGGATGACCAGGCCGAGCAGCACCGGCACGCCGACCTCCACGGCGAGCCCGACGACCCCGGAGGCGAACCGGCGTGGCGGGTCGCCGATCGAGTCGGTCAGGTCGACCACCACCAGCAGCGCGGTGGCCAGCCAGATGGCCCGGGGGCCGCGCGCCCGCATGGTCATCTCGAGCAACGCCCAACTGGCGCCGACCTGGTTGATGGTGAAGTCGTCGATCAGGCTGATGGCGACCGCCAGCAGGGCGGCCTGCGCCACCATGTTGACAACCGGTCGACGGTGCGCCGCCAGCGCCATCGCGAACGCTGGCACCGCGAGGACCCACTGTGCCGTCGTGGGCGTGCTGGTGGAGTGCGGGACGACGAGCAGGTAGCACAACCCGGTGAGGTCGAGCAGCACCATCCGCACGAGTGTGTCCCGCAGGTCGAACAGTCGCACCAGCCAGCTCACGACGGTCAGCCTAGGCGCTGCGGGCCGGTGGCGGCGGTCGCCGGCCGCCGCCACCGGGTCCGGACCGCGAGGTAGGCGGCCAGGCCGAGCGGTCCGAGCAGGATGGTCAGCAGCAGCACTGGAGCCATCACCAGCGCCGGCACCCCCCGTTCCCTGCTGTCCAACCACGCCCACCGCCCGACGAACAGATCGAACGCGATCATGTGCGCCCAGCCCGCCGCCGCCCCGTCGGAGGTGCCGAGCAGGTCGCGCACCCCGGTCAGGGTCGGCGACGCCACGGCCGGCAGCACGTCACCGAACGCCGGAAGGACCAGCAGCGCGTAGATCAGCACGACCGGCAGCACGATCAGCGGCGAGGCGATGATCCGGGCGGTCCACGACCAGCGGGGCAGCAGGATCATCAGCGCCCAGAACGGCGCGGCCACCGCGAAGGTCAGGGCGAACAGCGTCGCGGTCATGCGGCCAGCGCCACATCAGGGCGGCGGCGGGCCAGCACCAGGCCGGCCGCGGTCGCCGTCGCGAGCACCAGCGCCGCGACCGCGACGAGCGTGGCGGCGTCCGGGCGCAACAGCGGCTGTCCGCGCAGGGCCTGCCAGGTCAACAACACAGTGAGTACGCCGTACGCGCCGCCCGCGACGACCAGCAGCCGGGCGCGGGTGCGCTCGTCCAACCGGGTGGCGAACCGGCTCAGCAGGATCGCCAGGATCGGCAACGCCTGCAGCGCGTGCAGCCCCACGAAGTGCCCGATCCGCAGGTCACCGCCGGTGGTGCTCCAGCCGACGATCGGCAACCCCGGCCCGCCGTCGAGCACGCCGACGCTGTGCGCCCCGCCGATTCCCTCGATCCCCGGGTCCTGCATGGGCAGCGCCATCGGTACCGCCGCGAGCATGCCCAGCAGGGACAGGCCGAGCCCCCACCCGACGGCCGTCAGAGCCGCCCGGTCCGGGATCCGCCGGATCAGCACCACGATGCCGACCACGAGGTGCGCGAGGAAGAGCACCATGATCGCCGCGCCCATCGCCGCGAACAGCGCGGTGTTCAGGGGAGTGGTGTCGTTGAAGTGGCTGGTCTGCCCGCGTACCACCTGACCGACGATCACCAGCATCTCGATCACCGCCATCGCGACGATGACAGTGAAGGCCCACTCGGCGGCCCGGCTGCGACGCGGCAGCAGGGAGAGCATCCAGGCGAGCGTCGCGCCGTACAGCACGAAGGACACCGCGAACTTGAACGGCTTGAGCCAGATCGGCGCTCCGGTGAGGACGCGCGGGTCGACAAGGATGCCGACCGCCGCGACGACGGCGAGCACCGCCATCGCGGAGACGAAGACCATCATTGGGCGATTCCAGTGCGTCGCCCGGCGCAGCAGGGTTGTCATGCCTGTAGATGTTCGTGGCCGCGCCCGCCGGTCGCGTCCGACCCCGAGCCCTGGTCGCGGCCGGTGGTCGGAGCCCGTCTCCTCCCCGGGTAGGAGACGAAACCCGTCGAAGCCGTCCGACGGTGCTGGCACAATGGCCGGCCTGTCGACCGGACGGGGAGCGACCATGACCACCAATGCGGACCGTGTCCAACCGAACGAGACCGCAGTGCCGCTGCTGCACTGTGCCGACCCGGAGCAGACACTGGCGTTCTGGCGGGCGCTCGGGTTCGAGGTGACCTACGAGCAGACCAGGCCGTACGTGTACCTGGCGTTTCGGTGGAGCGGCTTCGACCTGCACTACGGGCCGGCGCCGAAGGATCTCGACCCGGCGAGAGAGCACTCCGGCGGCTGCCTGGTGTTGGTGGACGCGGTCGCCGCGTACCACGAGGTGTTCACCGAGGCGATGCGCCGCAGCTACGGCAAGGTGCTGGTCAAGGGCCTGCCGCGGATGACCCGTTACCGGGCCGGAGCGTCGCGGTTCAGCATCGTCGACCCGTCGGGCAACACCATCACCTTCATCCAGCGGGATGAGCCGAAGGACGTGGAGTACGGCGGTTCGAAGGAGCTTGCGGGGTTGGCCCGGGTGCTCGACAACGCGCGGATCCTGCGCGAGTTCAAGCTGGACGATCAGGCGGCCTACCGGGCGCTCGACTCGGGGATGCGCCGCCGCGCGGAGGACGCGCCGGTGGTCGAGCAGGCGATGGCGCTGGCCGCCCTGATCGAACTGGCGACCGTGTTGGACAAGGACGATCGGGTGCCGGAGTGGGGCGAGCGCCTCCGCGCGCTGCCCCTGCCTGCGGAGCAGCGGACGCCGGTGCGGGAGTACGTCGCCGACCCGGCCGTCCTGGAACCGTGGTGGCCTGACGCCAGCTGAGCGTCGGCCTCAGCGGGCGTAGGTCGCGGCGGGGTAGCTGACCCCCGGTGGGTGCGTCTGGTCATTCCATGGAACGGCACGAAATTACCGCTTTAGGGTAAGTATGGCGATCTGCGATAGCTGGTCCGATAACTTTCGAAAGAGAGGAAAACTCGTATTCCTCCCTTCGGATGCATGAGGAGTCAGTGATGAAGCGCAGTGTCGCACTCGCGGCAGCCCTCCTGGCAGGTCTGACCAGCATCGGATCGATCCCCGGGACCGCCCTCGCCGATGGCGGTGGCCCTGGGTACCACGACGACCGCAAGGGGGGTGATCACCACCACGGCGACGAGGGCGCGGTCTTCGTCCAGACCAACAAGGCCGAGGGCAACACCATCAAGGTGTACGACCGCGACGAGGACGGCCGTCTCACCAAGGCGGGTGAGTACGAGACGGGCGGGCTGGGTGGCTTCACCATCGGCGCGCCGCTCGACGCGCTGGCCTCGCAGGGTTCCCTGACCTATCACAAGGGGCTGCTGTTCGCCGTCAACGCCGGCAGCAACACCGTCACTGTCTTCCGCGTCGAGGGCACCAGGCTGCACAAGCTCCAGGTCATCTGGTCCGGTGGCCTGCTGCCGGCCAGCGTCGCGGCCCGTGGCGACCTCGTCTACGTCCTCAACGCCGGTGGCGAGGGCTCGGTGCAGGGCTTCGAGCTGCACAAGGGTCGGCTGTCCCGGATCGAGGACGCCAACCGGTCACTCGGGTTGCACAACGGCAACCCGCCCGCGTTCGGCACCGCCCCGGCCCAGGTCAAGATCGACCCGGACAGCGAGTTCGTGTTGGTGTCGACCAAGGCCGCCAACGTCATGTTCAGCTACGAGATCGGACGCCACGGCAACCTGTCGCGCACCCCGGTCATCAGCGACGCGGGCAACACCCCGTTCGGCTTTACCTTCGACACCGACGACACGCTGCTGGTCACCGAGTCCGGCGCGAACGCGGTGAGCCGGTTCGAGCTGGAGGACGACGGGGCGCTCGACCAGATCGGGCCGTCGGTGCCCAACGGTCAGCAGGCGACGTGCTGGATCCAGCGCGTCGGCGACTACTTCTTCGCCGCCAACGCCGGCACCTCCACCATCAGCTCCTACCGGGTCAACGACCACGGCAAGCTCGAACTCGTCAAGGGCGTCGCCGCCGACACCGGCGGCGGGTCGATCGACATGACCACCAGCGACGGCTTCCTGTACGTGCAGAACGCCGTCGCCGGCAACGTGCAGGGCTACGAGGTGGGCAAGGACGGGTCGCTGACACTCGTCACCACAGTGGAGGGCCTGCCGAAGTTCGCCGACGGCATCGGCATGGAGGGCATCGCCGCCTCCTGAGCGCACCACCCGCTGGTCCCGGTCGGTCATCGACCGGGACCAGCGCCGTGTGGTCGGTCACCGGTCGACCCGTCCCGTTGAGGTGGGGCCGAGACTACGAGGCCAGTCGCTCGCCTGCGACGTGTGCCGGTCGGGGGAGGTCGGCGGCGGCGTCCGACGTGTTGATCTCCGACCAGACGGCGTCGAGGGAGAGGCCGAGCACGTCGGCGATCGCCGCGATGGTCGGGAAGGCGGGGGTGGCTATCCGGCCGGACTCGATCTTTCGAAGGGTCTCCGGCGAGACGCCCGCGTCGAGCGCGGTGAGGAGCATCGAACGCTCTCCGCGGGCGCGACGCAGCAGGGCGCCGAGGCGCTGTCCGCGTTCGACCTCCGCGGGAGTGAGTGGCAACCTGACCATGCTCCGATTCTAGTACCGGGATAATATGGCCGGGATACTTATTGGTTCGTGGAAGGCGTTGCATGATCGAGATCCTGAGCCCCGCCGACGTGCTGCGCGCGAAGGAGACCGGCGCGCTGGTCGCCGGCATCCTTCAGACACTGAAGAGCCGCTGCGTGGTCGGCACCAACCTGCTGGACATCGACCGGTGGGCCCAGGCCATGATCACCGAAGCCGGGGCGCAGTCCTGCTACGTCGACTACGAGCCGTCCTTCGGGCGCGGCCCGTTCGGCCACTACATCTGCACGTCGGTCAACGACGCGGTGTTGCACGGGCTGCCGCACGACTACCCGCTCGCCGACGGCGACCTGCTCTCGCTCGACCTCGCCGTCTCACTGGGGGGAGTTGTCACGGATTCGGCCATCAGCTTCATCGTCGGCGACGTCCGGCCCCCGGAGAGCGTCGCGCTGATCGACGCGACCGAACGCGCGTTGCAAGCCGGGATCGCCGCCGCCGGCCCCGGCGTACGCATCGGTGACATCTCGTACGCCATCGGCTCTGTCCTCGGCGCGGCGGGCTACTCGATCAACACCGAGTTCGGCGGCCACGGCGTCGGGTCGACGATGCACCAGGACCCCCACATCTCCAACACCGGGCGCCCCGGGCGCGGATACCGGCTGCGCCCGGGGCTGCTGCTGGCGCTGGAGCCATGGGTCATGGCCGACACCGCCACGCTCGTCACCGACCCCGACGGCTGGACCCTGCGCAGCGCCACCGGCTGCCGGACCGCGCACAGCGAGCACACCATCGCCATCACCGACGACGGCGTCGAGGTGCTCACCCTGCCGAGGTCCTGACCCCGACGTCAGTGACCACCGGCCCGGCGGATCGCGGCGGCCATCTTCGACGAGTCGTGGTCGGCCTCCACCCCCTCGACGAGGACCAGCTCGCCCGCGAGGTGCCTCGTCCGCAAGGGCTTGATCTCCTGGTACGCGCTGGACTGGTACCAGGAGCGTGCCCGGATCAGGTCCGGAAACTCGACGACGACCAGATCGCCCGACCAGTCGCCCTCCAGCACCTCGATGGGCCCACCGTGGACGATGAACCGGCCATCGAAGGGCAGGAGGGTGGCCTGGATGCGCTCCAGGTATTCCAGCACCTCGGCATGCATGGGTGCCTTACGCAGATGAGCAAGCGCGTACGCGGTCATGACTCTCCGTTCGTTTCGGTCGGGTGGTTCCCCGCATCCCAGGAGATGGTCGCGCGCGCCGGTACGCGCTGTCGATTACGTCGCAGGTAAAGCGGCGCACACAGGTGAGGTCACTACGGTCAGGGTGTGACGACAGTGGCCCGACCGGAGCGACCGCTGGGGGACCTCCTGCGCGAGTGGCGTCGAACTCGTGGAATGAGTCAGCTCGACCTGTCGATCGAGGCGGGGGTGTCGGCCCGGCATCTGAGCTTCGTGGAGACCGGGCGATCCCGACCGAGCCCCGACCTGATCCTGCGGCTGGCGGAGCAGCTCGACATTCCGCTGGCTGAGCGCAACACCATGCTGCTCGCCGCCGGATACGCCCCCGCCTACCCCAGCCACCAGCTGGCCGACCCGGAACTGGCCCCGCTGCGGGCAGCCGTACGGCAGATCCTCGACGGACACGGCCCGTACCCCGCGGTGCTCGTCGACCGACAGTGGCACCTCGTCGAGGCCAACCCCGCCGTCGCGCTGTTCACCGCCGGCGTCGACCCCCGCCTCCTGGTCCCACCGGTCAACGTCCTGCGGCTCACCCTGCACCCCGGCGGTTTGGCCCCGCGCATCGTCAACCTCTCCCAGTGGCGGGGCCACCTTCTCGGACGGTTGCGCCAGCAGGTCCTGGCAACCGACGACGCGGCCCTGTCCGCCCTGCTCCAGGAGCTTCGTGGCTATCCCGGCGGTGACGATGTCGCGGCACCGGAGGACGACACCCTGTCGCGTGTCGTCATCCCCCTTCGCTACCGCCACGGCGACCGGGATTTGTCCTTCGTCAGCACGACCACCCTCTTCGGCACCCCGCTGGATGTCACCGTCTCCGGGCTGGCCGTCGAGGCGTTCTTCCCGGCCGACCCGGTCACCACCGCCACGCTCCACGCCCTCGGCTCGTCCGCGACCGGCGTGACCTGACCTGAACACGTCGTCGCGTCCGGGGCGTCGTCGGCGGCGACGGCCTGCACTCACCGGCGACGACTAATCCGCATCCGACGGGGCACGTCCGTCCGTATACATGGTGAGGCTCGTTCAGAATGAACCGATCGGTCATGTTTTCCGTGATGACGGTCAGGGTCCCCCCCCAAAGTCACGGAGGCGCGATGTCAACGGTTCGAACGGGTCCGGTCATCGGGCTGCTCGCGCAGATCGGTGTGCTGGCGGTGCTCGCGCAGACGGTCGGCCTCGGCCCGGCCGGGTGGGCGGCCGGGCTGGTCTACGGGGTGGTCCTGTGCGCCCTGCTGAGTCGGGGGATGACCCGCGCGGGCGCTCCTGATCTGAGCCCTGCCGACCGGGTGACCCTGAGCCGGGCGATCCTCGCCGGCGGCGTGACGGCCCTGGCCGCGGACTCGTTCACCCGACCGGCACCGGTCGCGGTGATGGTCGTCCTCACCAGTGTGGCGCTGGCCCTCGACGCGGTGGATGGATACACGGCCCGCCGCACCGGGACGTCCAGCGAACTCGGCGCGCGCTTCGACATGGAGATCGACTCCTTCCTCGTCCTGGTGCTCTGCCTGTACGTGGCCCCCTCGACGGGTGCCTGGGTGCTCGCGATCGGCGCGATGCGGTACGTCTTCGTCGCCGCGAGCTGGGTGCTGAGCTGGATGCGCGGCTCGTTGCCCCCGCGCTACTGGCGCAAGGTCGTCGCCGCGGTCCAGGGCGTGGTGCTGACGGTGGCGATGGGCGATGCGCTGCCCGGTCCGCTGACGACAGTCGTGCTGGTGGCGTCACTGGCGCTGCTGGTCGAGTCGTTCGGGCGGGACGTCAGGTGGCTGTGGACGACCCGTCACCTCCGCCGCGCCGTCGCCAACGACGCGGTCGACCAACAGACGAGCGTTGCACACGGGTCGGACGCGATGGTGCACGCGGGCAGCCAGCCGAGCCACAGCGCCGTGAGCGCGGGCGCGGGGCTGACCGGTCTGGGCCACGGCAGGACGGATGGGCTGCCCTGGCCGGAACACCGGCCGGTCGCCGTGGCCCGACGCGGGATCGCCCGCGTCTGAGCC
Source organism: Micromonospora parva (assembly GCF_040649675.1). Taxonomy (NCBI): domain Bacteria; kingdom Bacillati; phylum Actinomycetota; class Actinomycetes; order Micromonosporales; family Micromonosporaceae; genus Micromonospora; species Micromonospora parva. The sequence continues at coordinate 100,436 of NZ_JBEZFX010000015.1, forward strand.
GCCCGGATGCCGCGCCCAACGAAGATCATGGAAGGATGCCCGGGTTGTCGCTCTTGACGCGCGTACGTCAGCTGCCGAGCCAGGGACGGAGGGCGATGAGGGGCGAACTGCCGGACCCCGCCGCCACGGGTGCCACCGCCACCGACGGCACCGCACCCGAGGGTCGGCCGCGCCGCTCCATCGCGGGCCGACTGGTCACCCTGCTGGCCGTGCTGCTGGTGCTGCTCGTGCTCACCCTGCCGTACGACTTCGGCCGGTTCAGCCCCGGTGCGTTCGTGCGGATCCCCCTGGAGGCGCTGCTCGCCGTCGCCCTCCTGCTCGCCCTGCCGCCGCGCGGAAGCCGGTGGGTCGCCACCCTCGCCGGGCTGGCCCTCGGCCTGCTCGGTCTGCTCAAGCTGTTCGACCTGGGGTTCACCGCCTCGCTCAGCCGGGCCTTCGACCCGGTGCTCGACTGGGCGCTGCTCGACGAGGGGTTCGCGTTCCTCAGCGAGTCGTACGGCCGTCCCGCCGCCATCGGCGTGGCGGTCGCCCTGGCGGTGGTGGCGGTGGGCCTGCCCACGGCGGCCACGCTGTCGATGCGGCGGTTGCGCGGGCTGGTGATCCGGCACCGCGCCGGGACCACCCGGACCGTTGCGGCGCTGGTGGTCGTCTGGGTGGTCTGCGCCGCTTTCAACGTGCGGGTGGTCGAAGGCGTGACAGTCGCCGACACGTCCGCGACCACGCTGACCAACGGCCACGGCTTCCAGGTGCGCATGCGACTCGACGACCGGGAGAAGTTCGCCGCGCTGCTGCAGGACGACCGGTTCGCGCAGACCCCCGGCGACCAACTCCTCACCGCGCTGCGCGGCAAGAACGTGGTCATCTCCTTCGTGGAGAGCTACGGCCGCGACGCCGTCGAGGACCCGGAGTTCGCCCCGCAGGTCGGTGCGGTCCTCGACGACGGGACCAATCGGCTGAACGCGGCGGGGTTCGCCGCGCAGAGCGGCTTCCTCACCTCGCCGACGTTCGGCGGCGGCAGCTGGCTCGCGCACGACACGCTGCTCTCCGGACTGTGGGTCGACAACGACCAGCGGCACCGTACCCTGCTGGCGAGTGACCGGATGACCCTCAACGGCGCCTTCCGCCGGGCCGACTGGCAGACCGTGGGCGTGATGCCCGCCGTCAGCAGGGCGTGGCCGGAGGGCTCCTTCTTCGGCTACCAGCGGTTCTACGACGCCAGAGCCCTCGGGTACCGCGGCCCGAAGTTCAGCTTCGGCACGATGCCCGACCAGTACACCCTCGCCAGTTGGCGGCGCCTGGAGCAGGCGAAGCGCGACGGCAAGCCGACGATGACGGAACTCGCGCTGGTGTCGAGCCACGCGCCCTGGACGCCCGTCCCCGACCTGGTCGACTGGGCCGCCATCGGCGACGGGACGATCTTCAAGGGGACCGCCAAGGAGTCCGACGACCGGCGCCGCAACGCCACCCAGATCCGCGCCGACTACCGGCACTCCATCGAGTACACGTTGAGCGCACTGATCTCCTACGTGCAGACCTACGGCGACGATGACCTGGTGTTCATCTTCCTCGGCGACCACCAGCCCGCCGCCGTGGTCACCGGCGAGAACGCCAGCCGCGACGTCCCGATCACCATCATCACCCGGGACCGGGCCGTACTGGACCGGATCTCCGGGTGGGGCTGGCAGGACGGGCTCAAGCCCGGTCCGCAGGCGCCGGTCTGGCGGATGGACACCTTCCGGGACCGCTTCCTGACCGCCTTCGGGCCGTAGGCCCGGCCAACCCCACGGACTGGACACACACAGATGACGGCTGGCACCGACACCAGGATCGCCGCGCTCAGAACCGACCCCGGGATGTCCCTCCTGCACCGATCGCTGGATGTCTACTACGGCGACGCCGAGCGCGACGCACGGATGGACGCCTTCTACTCCCGGTTCGTCACCGAGGGCGATCTCGTCTTCGACGTCGGCTCACACGTGGGCGACCACATCGCCAGCTTCCGGCGCCTCGGGGCGCGGGTGGTCGCCGTGGAGCCGCAGCCGCTGTGCCTCCGCGCCCTGCGGACCATCTACGCCGACGACGACCAGGTGACGCTCGTCGAAGCGGTCTGCGGCGCGGCCCCCGGCAGCACCCGCTTCCACGTCAACTCCGCCAATCCCACAGTGTCCACCGCCTCGCCCGACTTCGTGCGCGCGGCGGAAGGCGCGGGCGGGTGGGAGGGCGAGGTGTGGGACACCGACATCGAGGTCCCGGTGGTCACCGTCGACGCGCTCATCACCGAGTACGGCGAGCCGACGTTCGCGAAGATCGACGTGGAGGGTTTCGAGGACGAGGTGCTGGCCGGGCTGACCCGCCCGCTGCCCGCGCTCTCGTTCGAGTTCACCACGATCGCGCGACCGGTCGCCTCCCGGTGTCTCGACCGGCTGACCGCGCTCGGCTTCGACGGCTTCGACGTGGCGTTGGGCGACGACAAGTCGATGACGTTCCAACGCTGGGTCTCCGCGACCGACATGACCACCCACCTCGCCGCGTTGCCGCACGACGCGAACTCCGGCGACGTGTACTGCGTGTCTCGTGGCCGGTTGCGACAGCTACCGCCGCCTCACGACGCGAAGCGGCGGTAGCCAGGCTCAGAAGGGGCCACCGTTCGTGACTGCCGGCCGCCAGGGGTCAGGGCTCGCGGCGGGTGCGTAGGCGTATCAGGGCCAGGCCGCCGACCAGGAGAACACCGAGGGCAGCCACAGAAGCTCCAAGTGTGGCGATGGCTGTCAGACGTCCACCCGTGACGGGCATGGGCGGAACCGGCCCGGTGAGGACCACTGTCGAGGAGCAGCTCGGTGTGCAGTCCGGGTCGGACACACCAGTGGGCGGGGTGAGGGTGGCCGTGTTGGTGAGGTCGCCGGCGGTGCCCTTCGGCACGGTTCCGCTGATCGTGTAGGTCACTGTGCCGCCAGCGAGGACGGTGATGGTGTCGTTGATGTCACCGGTGCCGGACGTTGTGCAGGTGCTTCCGGTGGATGGTTCGCAGGTCCAGGTGAATCCGGCCAGTGGTGCGGGCAGGGGGTCGGTCAGTGTCGCGCCGACCGCGTCGGACGGTCCCCGGTTGGTCACTGTCACTGTGAAGGTCACCGGTTCACCTGGCACGTAGTGGCTCGGGGTTGCGGTTTTCACCACTGCCAGGTCGACCGCGGGGGCGATGGAGGTGACCACTGTCGATGAGCAGTTCGGGGTGCAGTCCGGGTCGATCGCGCCGGCGGGTGGGGTGAGGGTGGCGGTGTTGGTGAGGTCGCCGGTGGTGCCGGAGGGCACGGTTCCG
>NZ_JBEZFX010000015.1:103845-156086 GCF_040649675.1 Micromonospora parva
GGGTGAGGGTGGCGGTGTTGGTGAGGTCGCCGGTGGTGCCGGAGGGCACGGTTCCGCTGATCGTGTAGGTCACGGTCCCGCCCGAGAGGACGGTGATGCTGTCATTGATGTTGCCTGTGCCAGACGCGGTGCACGCGCTGCCGGGGGATGCCACACAGGTCCAGGTGAATCCGGCCAAGGGTGCGGCCAGGGGGTCGGTCAGATTCGCGCCGACCGCGTCCGAAGGGCCGCCGTTGCTGACGGTCACTGTGTAGGAGAAGGCTGCGCCTGGCACGTAGGGGCTCGGGGTGGCTGTTTTGACGACGGCGAGGTCCACCGTCAGGGCAGCCGGCGTCACGACGGTCGACGAGCAGTTCGGAGTGCACTCCGGATCCGAGGCTCCGGCCGGTGGGCTGACGGTGGCGGTGTTGGTCAGATCGCCGGTGGTGCCGGACGGCACCGTTCCGCTGATCGTGTACGTCACCGTCCCACCGGCGAGGACGGTGACGGTGTCGTTGATGGTGCCGGTACCCGAAGCGGTGCAGGAACTTCCGGTAGCTGGCGCACAGGTCCAGGTGAACCCGGCCAAGGGTGCGGGAAGCGGGTCGGTCACTGTCGCACCGACGGCGTCGGAGGGTCCGCCGTTGGTGACGGTGACCGTGTAGGTCAGCGGTGCACCCGGCACGTACGGGCTTGAGGACGCGGTTTTCACGACGGCTAGGTCCACCGTCAGCGCCGCCGGGGTCACGACGGTCGACGAGCAGTTCGGTGTGCAGTCCGGGTCGGTGACGCCTTCCGGCGGGGTGAGCGTTGCGGTGTTCGTCAGGTCGCCGGTGGTGCCCGACGGGACGGTGCCGCTGATCGTGTACGTCACTGTCCCGCCGGCCGGGACGGTGATGGTGTCGTTGATGCTGCCGGTGCCGGAGGCGGTGCAGGAACTTCCGGCGGACGGCTCGCAGGTCCAGGTGAATCCGCCCAGTGGTGCGGGCAGCGGGTCGGTCAGGTTCGCGCCGACGGCGTCAGAGGGTCCGCCGTTGGTGACGGTGACCGTGTAGGAGAAGGCTGCGCCCGGCACGTAGGGGCTTGGGGACGCGGTTTTGACGACGACGAGGTCGACCACTGGTCCGGCGGGGGTGACCACTGTCGAAGAGCAGTTCGGTGTGCAGTCCGGGTCGGTGACGCCTTCCGGCGGGGTGAGCGTTGCGGTGTTCGTCAGGTCGCCGGTGGTGCCCGCCGGGACGGTGCCGCTGATCGTGTACGTCACCGTCCCGCCGGCCGGGACGGTGATGGTGTCGTTGATGCTGCCGGTGCCGGAGGCGGTGCAGGAACTTCCGGCGGACGGCTCGCAGGTCCAGGTGAACCCGGCCAGTGGTGCGGGCAGCGGGTCGGTCAGGTTCGCGCCGACGACGTCGGACGGGCCGCCGTTGGTCACGGTGACTGCGTAGGAGAAGGACGCGCCCGGAACATACGGGCTCGGGTTTGCGGTCTTGACCACCGCCAGATCCACCGTCAGCGTCGCCGGAGTCACGACGGTCGATGAGCAACTAGGCGTGCAGTCCGGATCTGAGACGCCCTCCGGTGGGGTGAGAGTGGCCGTGTTGGTGAGGTCGCCGGTGGTGCCCGACGGGACCGTTCCGCTGATCGTGTACGTCACCGTTCCGCCCGCGAGGACGGTGATCGTGTCGTTGATGGTGCCCGTTCCGGACGCGGTGCACGCGCTGCCAGGGGATGGTGCACAGGTCCAGGTGAATTCGGCCAACGGCGGAGGCAGGGGATCGGTCAGGTTCGCGCCGACGGCGTCGGAGGGCCCGCCGTTGGTCACTGTCACCGTGTAGGTCAGCGGCGTGCCTGGCACGTATGGGTTGGGGGATGCGGTCTTCACGACGGCCAGGTCGACCACTGGTCCGGCGGGCGTGGCCACAGCCGACGAGCAGTTCGGGGTGCAGTCCGGGTCAGTCGCGCCGGTGGGCGGGGTGAGCGTGGCCGTGTTGGTCAAATCGCCGCTGGTTCCGGAGGGCACGGTTCCGCTGATCGTGTACGTCACGGTCCCGCCCGCGAGGACGGTGATGGTGTCGTTGATGCTGCCGGTGCCGGAGGCGGTGCACGCACTGCCGGCGGACGCCTCGCAGGTCCAGGTGAACCCGGCCAGCGGTGCGGGCAGCGGGTCGGTCAGGGTTGCCCCGACCGCATCGGACGGTCCGCCGTTGGTCACTGTCACCGTGTAGGAGAAGGGTGCACCCGGCACGTACGGGCTCGGGTTTGCGGTTTTCACCACCGCCAGATCCACCGTCAGCGTCGCCGGGGTCACGACCGTCGACGAGCAGTTCGGTGTGCACTCCGGATCCGAGACGCCGTCTGGTGGGGTGAGCGTTGCGGTGTTGGTCAGGTCGCCCGTGGTGCCCGACGGCACGGTCCCGCTGATCGTGTACGTCACGGTCCCGCCTGCGAGAACGGTGATGGTGTCGTTGATGCTGCCGGTGCCGGACGCGGTGCAGGAACTTCCCGCGGACGCCTCACAGCTCCAGGTGAACCCGGCCAGCGGTGCGGGCAGCGGGTCGGTCAGGGTTGCCCCAACCGCATCGGACGGTCCGCCGTTGGTCACTGCCACCGTGTAGGAGAAGGGCGCGCCCGGCACGTAGGGACTTTGCGACGCGGTCTTCACCACAGCGAGGTCAACAGTGGGGATGACGGTGAGGGTGGTGGAGCCGGGCGGGTTGATCCCGACGATGGTGGGAAGTTGCTCTCGCAGCCGGGGATCGTGGAGCCGTCCGGGGCGACGCATCCGGTGTTGGTGTACGAGCCGACCACAGTGCTGGTCACCTGGATGGAGATCGTGCAGGAGGCGACGTTCAGGTCCAGGTTGCCGGCGAAGTCGACGGACGTGGCGCCGGCGGGAGCGGTCACAGTGGCGTCCGAGCACGTGGTGCTGTTGACCCCGGTGGCGGTCACATTGGCGGGAAGGGTGTCGGTGAAACTCATCCCGTTCTTGGCTTGCAGATCGTCGGTGTTGGTGATGGTGAACGTCAGCGTGGACGTCTGCCCCTGCCCGATGGTGGTGGGGTTGAAAGCCTTGTCGAGTTGGGGGGTGACGTCGACGATCTGCGGAAGGTCGAACGCGACGTCGTTGCCGATGCCCGTTGCGGTCGCGTTGTAGAGGCGCAGGCCCAGGGTCGGTGTATCAGCCACCGACAATTGCAGTGCCAACGATTGCAGCTTGGCTATCCAGGTGTTGTTGACGATCTCGGCGCCGGGATCCGTGCATGGGCTCAGGTTCTGTGCGAGCACCGTCGGGACGCCGTTGAGAAGCAGCTCGAACCGAAGTCGCGCCCGCTGGGCGGACGGAACGGTGCAGTTCCTCTCAGCGAAGATCGCCGAGACCGAGTAGAAGTGGCCACCGATCGCCGGAATGGTGTTGTTGTCGGTCTCCAGTTGGTATCCGGGAAGCTGCGCGCCGGTCACGCTGTTGGTGTACTCGGTGAGTACCTGGTTCGTGGCGGCCTCCCCGGGGCTCTGCCCCTGAAACAGCCCCATGTCACGGGCCATCTCCTGTAGCCGGCCCCATGCGTCTGAACGACCGCACTGGTCGTTGTTGGTGACCGGCGGGTCGCCACCGTTGGGCGGCAGCGGCGACGTCTGACGCATGATCCAGCCGTTGCACGCGCCCGCGCCGGGGCTCCACGCGGGATCCGCCGTATAGGTCTCACCGTCCGCGCCGCTGCCACCCGGCCCCGGCACGTAAACGGAACCTGGCGATCCGGTGTAGGAACCAATGCGAATCGGCGCCGCAGCCGCGCTCTCGTTGGAAAAGTCCTCAGTGAAAATCGGGGTGCCGGGCTGAGGCGTTCCGGGCAGGCCCGGCACGGTCGCCAATGCGGGTTGGCTTGACGCCACAACCACCAGCGTGGACGACGCGGCAAACGCGCCGACCGCCGCCAGCGCTGATGTGAACCATCGGCGTTCCCCGCGAACCATATTCGTTTCCCCCGTCATGCGGCCTGCAGGAGTCGCAGTAGTGGCGTTCCGACCGCGCCTGACGATCTCAAATCGCGAACGCCAGACAGAATCACCCGATACGTGGTCACCCAATCGAGTGAGGGAATGATGGCCGAATGCAATGACCGGGATGTGCAGGGAATTCGACGCGCGGCGGCTCAGCCGGGCCATCACGGCGGCCAGCTCGGCCGGCGGATCGGCGTCCCAGCCGTCCGACCCGATCACCACCACCGCCCCGCGGGTCGCCTCCGCGTGGTGGGAGGTGAGCAGGGCGCGCAGATTCGTGGCGATCCGGGTGCCCCCGTACCGGTCGGTCACCGCAACAGCCCCTCCGATGATCCGGGTAGCCTTCGCGGATGGACCTCGATGATCTTCCGCTCGCCGAGTTCGCGTTTCCGGGGCCACTGCGGGACAAACTCGTGGGCGCGATCCTGTCCGGGGCGAAGACCTCGACGACCGGTCTGCTGATCGGCTACCAGCGCGCCGACGAGCCGCTGCCGACGGTGGGCCAACTGTCCGCCGTGGTGGACTCCGCCGGTCGGCGGGTCGCGGCCATCGAGCTGACCGACGTACGGGTGATCCGGCTCGCCGACGTCGACCTGGCACACGCCCTTGCCGAGGGGGAGGGCGACGAGTCGGTGGCCCAGTGGCGCGCGGGACACGAGACGTTCTGGCACAGCGCCGCCGTGCGCGCCGAACTGGGCGACCCCGACTTCACAGTGGACGACGACACCCTGGTCGTGACCGAACGCTTCCGGCTGGTGCACGTCGTCTGAGCGACCGGAGCCGCCGTGCACCGGTCCGCGACGGGCCACACGGTCGTGCAAGGTCACCTATGCTCGGCGCGTGATCCCCCCGGCACTCGAGATCCGTGGCCTGGTCAAGACCTTCGCGGCGCATCGCGCGGTGGACGGCGTCGATCTGACCGTCCACCCCGGCACCTTCCACGGCATCGTCGGTCCCAACGGCGCCGGCAAGTCCACCACCATCGGGATGGCCGTCGGCCTGGTCACCCCGGACTCCGGCGAGATCCGGATCCTCGGCCACGACGCGCTGCGCGAGCGCGGCGTGACCCGCGCGCTGACCGGCGTACTCCCCGACGGCCTCGACTTCCCGGAACGCCTCACCGGTGCCGAGCTGCTGCGCTACAGCGCCGGCCTGCGCGGGCTGTCCCGGGCCGCGGCCACCGACCGGGCCGCCGAACTGATCGATGTGCTCGGCCTGACCAAGGGTGCCGGCACACCCCTGGCCGACTGTTCCACCGGCACCCGCAAGAAGCTCGGCCTCGCCCAGGCGCTGCTGCACGCGCCCCGGCTGCTCGTGCTCGACGAACCGTTCGAGGCGGTCGACCCGGTGTCGGCGGCCACCATCCGCCGGGTGCTGCGCCGGTTCGTGGCCGGCGGCGGCACCTGTGTGCTGTCCACCCACTCGATGCTGCTCGTCGAGCAGATGTGCGACGACGTCACCGTGATCCACCAGGGCCGGGTGGTCGCCGCCGGGCCGGTCGCCGAGGTCGCCGCCGGCAGCAGCCTGGAGGACCGGTTCGTCGAGTTGGTCGGCGCCGAAACCTCCGGCAGCGCCGGCCTGGACTGGCTGACCGGGGCACGATGAGCGCGCAACCCTCCCTCGCCCCGCTGGCCGACACCCTCGGCGCGATCGCGGTGCCGGCCCGGATGCGCACGACGATGCTGCGCCGCTCGCTGCGCGAGCACCCCGGGCCGACCGTGGCCGCCCTGGTCGGTCTGCTGGCCGCCGCCTGGCTGATCCGGTACGCGCTGCGCGGCGACCAGCACACCCTCGGCCTGCTCGCCGGTGCCTGGGTGCTCGGCTGGATCGTCCTGCCGCTGCTGCTCGGCGGCGGGCGCGGCCGGGTCCGCCCGGCCCACCTGAGGTTGGAGCCGATCGGCGGGGTCCCGGCCGCGATCGGTCTGCTCACCGCGTCGGCGATCGGCATCGGTCCGGCCGTCTCGCTGGTGGCGCTCGCCGCGCTGCCGGTGCACGCCGCCCGGCACGGCACCGTCGCGGTCCTCGTCACCGCCGGCGGCGCGGTGCTCCTCTGGCTGCTCGGGCTGATCGGCTCGGCCATCGCGCTGGAGGTCGTCGGCCACGCCGGTGGTCCCGCCGGGGCGCTGCTCACCGGCGTCTTCACCGGCACGGCGATGGGTGTCGCGGGGTCGCTCTGGGCGGTCTTCCCGTGGGTGTCGGTCCTGCTCGTGGCAGCGCCGCAGGAGGTGGTCCGGGCCATGGCGTACGTGCCGAGCGGTTGGCCGATCGCCGCCGTGACCGGGCCAACCGGGCGAGGGGTGGGCATGATGGCGGCCCTGGTGGGCATCGTGGCGCTCTGCGCCGCCGCGTACCTCATGCTTGTCCGAAGGGTGATCGCCGCTGGCGTGCCGTTCCGGCCGCGCCGGACCACCGCGGCGTCGCTGGCCGCACCTGACCGCGAGTGGCTGGGATGGGTGCCGGCCGCGACGCGGGCCGTCACCGGTCGTGAGCTGCGGGCCTGGATGCGGCATCCGTTGCGGTTGCAGTATCTGGCGTTCGCGGTGGTGTACGGGGCGCTGCTCGCCGGGCTGCCGCTGCTGTCCGACGTGGACCTGCTGCTGCCGTGGGCCGGGCCGCTCGCCGTGCTCGGCGCGGCGGCCATGTCGGCCGGCCTGGTCGGGCTGGACGGCACCGCGTTGTGGCTGCCGCTCACCACGCCCGGCGGCGAACGAGCCGAGGTCCGGGGACGGGCCCTGGCCTGGCTGGTGCTGGTCACCCCGATCGGGGTGCTGCTCACCGTCGCCGGTGTCCTGCTCGCGCCGGACGTCGACCCGCTGGCCGCGCTCTGCACCCTGCCGGCTCTGCTCGGCGCGGGCGCGTCGGTGCCGGTGTGGGTGTCGCTGCTGCGGGTACGGCCGGTGGCCGACCCCCGGCACCCCACCGCGGCCGACAACCCCACGGACATCGTCAGCGTGCTGGTCGCCACCGGGTCAGGGCTGGTCGCTGCCGCGCCGGTGCTCGCCCTGGTGATCTGGGGTCCGTCGGGAGTGACGCCGCTGCTGCCACTGGTCGGGCTGCTCAGCGGCGCCGCGGCCTGGCGAGGCGGCATCTGGTTGGCCGACGAACGTCTCACCCGACGCGGGCTCGACGTGCTCGCCGCCGCCGGCCAGCGCAGCCGGCCCACGGAGACGGTGCTCCCGCCGACCTGGGACGCACAGTGGTTCCGGGAGAACAAGCTGACCGCGTGGGCGCTGGGGTTGCTCACCGTGGGGTGGATCCCGGTCATCCCGCAGGGGGTGATGCCGTTGGCGTTCGGAATCGACAGTGGGTGGATCGTGGCGGGCCACCTGAGCGGGGGTGCGCGCACCGCCGTGGGGTTGGCCATGATCGGCCTGGGTGTGGCAATGCTGCTCGCGGGCCTGGTGCTGTGGGATCGCCGGCCGCAGCCAGGCGGCAGTGCCCACCCTGCTTCCGGGCAAGCGGAGTAGGCGGGGTTTGGCACGTCGATCGGTGGCAGCTCAGCGGGGCAGCGCTCGGCGTGTCGAACAGCTCAGCTGCCAACGATCGAGGGAGCAGCGCTGCCGCCGGGACGTCGCCAGGATCTCAGTGCCGTTGTTCGTCTTCGTAACCTTGGTCCGACAGACTGCGCGGTATGCGTGATGGTTGGCGCCGGTGGGCGTGGGTCGGGGTGTTCGTCGTCGGGCTGATCCTTTATCTGGCGGTGCTGCGCACCCTGGTCAGCACCAAGAATCCGAACTTCGTACCGGCGTTGATCCTGCTCGGGGCGACGCTGGTGCCGTTGACGTTCCTGACGTTCGCGCAGGCTCGTACCGGGCGGTGGCAGGTGCCGGCGTCGGTCCTGGTGACGTCGGCGTTCTTCGGTGGTGTGATCGGCACGGTGGTCGCCGGAACGCTGGAGTACGACACCCTGCGGGGGCTCGGCACCCTGCCGATGCTGTTCGTGGCGTTGATCGAGGAGTCGGCGAAGTTGATCGTCCCGGTGATCCTGCTGTTCACGGTGGTGGCCCAGCACCGGCGTCGGGTGCCCTCGGACGGGCTGATCATCGGGGTCGCGGCCGGCATGGGTTTCGCCGCGCTGGAGACGATGGGCTACGCCTTCACCGCGCTGCTGAGCTCGCAGGGCAACATCGGCGCGGTGGAGCAGACCTTGTTCATCCGTGGGCTGACCGCGCCGGCCGGGCACACCGCCTGGACCGGGCTCACCGCTGGCGCGCTGTGGGCGTTGTTGGCGAGCCCGAGTGTCGGTCGGATCTTCGGGTTCATCGGCACGTTTCTGGGTGTCGTCGCCCTGCACACCCTCTGGGACACGTTCTCCGGCTCGCTGGTCTTCGTCGTGGTGGCGATCATCAGCATCGGCTGGTTGTTCTGGGCGCTGCGCCGCTACCGCACCTTCGGCGAGCACCCGGTCGGCGAGTTGCAACCGCACTAACCATCGCCGTACTTCATGCCGCGCCCGGCCGGCACGAACAGCTGGGGCAGGCATGACTGTTGGTGATCCCGCTGCGACCGGACCGGCACCTCATCTACCGTCAGAGTGTTCATATATGGCGGATTGGTCGGGAAGGTGCGGCGATGGGGGTGCGCAGCTGGTTCGCGGGTTGGCCGGTGTACCGCCAGCTCACCGGCACGGACCCGCTGGGCCGGGGTGCCGCCGCGAAGTCGGACGGGTCCCGCGCGCTGACTGCCCGTACCGATACCGCTGACAGCGTGGCGCGGTCGGTGTGCCCGTACTGCGCGGTGGGGTGTGGTCAGCGGGTGTTCGTCAAGGACGGGCAGGTCAGTCAGATCGAGGGCGATCCGGACAGCCCGATCTCCCGGGGTCGGCTCTGCCCGAAGGGTTCGGCCAGCAAGAGCCTGGTGACCAGCCCGCTGCGGCAGACCACCGTGCGCTACCGCCGCCCGTACAGCACCGAGTGGGAGGACCTGGACCTCGACACCGCGATGAACATGATCGCCGATCGGGTCCTGGCCGCGCGGGACGAAACCTGGGAGGACGTCGACGCCGAGGGACGACCGCTCAACCGGACGCTGGGCATCTCCAGTCTGGGCGGGGCGACGCTCGACAACGAGGAGAACTACCTGATCAAGAAGTTGTTCACCGCGATGGGGGCGCTTCAGATCGAGAATCAGGCTCGTATTTGACACTCCTCCACCGTCCCCGGTCTGGGGACCAGCTTCGGTCGTGGCGGCGCCACCCAGTACCAGCAGGACCTGTCGAACTCCGACCTCATCGTCATCCAGGGTTCGAACATGGCCGAGGCGCACCCGGTGGGTTTCCAGTGGGTGATGGAGGCCAAGCGCCGGGGGGCGAAGGTCTTCCACATCGACCCTCGCTTCACCCGCACCAGCGCGCTGGCCGACGCGTACCTGCCGATCCGGGCGGGCACCGACATCGCGCTGCTCGGCGGGGTGATCCGCTACATCCTCGACAACGAACTGGACTTCCGGGAGTACGTGGTCTCCTACACCAACGCCGCGACGATCGTGACCGAGGAGTTCGTCGACACCGAGGACATGCACGGGCTCTTCTCCGGTTTCCAGGAGGAGAACGCCTCGTACGACCAGACCAGTTGGCGCTACGAGGGCCAAGGCCAGAACCAGACGACCCGGGACACCGAGACGCAGCGGGAGACCGGGGCCGGGCTGGAACACGAGTCACACGGCGCCCCCGTCGGCGGCGAGACCGAGCGTGACGAGACGTTGCAGCACCCGCGCTGCGTCTACCAGATCCTCAAGCGGCACTACGCCCGCTACACGCCGGAGATGGTGGAACGGGTCTGCGGCATCCCACAGGAGAAGTTCCTCGAACTGGCCCAGGCCTGGACGCAGAACTCCGGCCGGGACCGCACCGGCATGCTCGTCTACTCGGTGGGGTGGACGCAGCACAGCGTGGGTGTGCAGTACATCCGAACTGGCGCGATCATCCAGCTGTTGCTGGGCAACATGGGTCGCCCGGGCGGCGGGGTGATGGCCCTGCGCGGGCACGCCAGCATCCAGGGGTCGACCGACATCCCGACACTGTTCAACCTGCTGCCCGGTTACCTGCCGATGCCGCACCACGCCGACCACCCCACCCTGACCGAGTGGGTGGACAGCATCGCGCACCCCGGGCAGAAGGGGTTCTGGGGCAACGCCCGCACCTACGGCGTCAACCTGCTCAAGGCGTACTGGGGAGATGCCGCCACCGCCGAGAACGACTTCTGCTACGGCTACATGCCGCGGATGACCGGTGATCACGGCACCTACCAGCAGGTGCTGAACATGATCGACGGGAAGATCAAGGGGTACTTCCTGCTCGGGCAGAACCCGGCCGTCGGGTCGGCCCACGGTCGGGCCCAGCGCCTCGGCATGGCCAACCTCGACTGGCTCGTCGTCCGGGACCTGTTCGAGATCGAAAGCGCCACGTTCTGGAAGAACGCGCCGGAGATCGAGACCGGGGAGATCGTGCCCGAGGAGTGCCGTACCGAGGTGTTCTTCCTGCCCGCGGCGTCGCATGTGGAGAAGGAAGGCACGTTCACGCAGACGCAGCGGTTGTTGCAGTGGCGGGAGAAGGCCGTCGAGCCGCCGGGCGACGCCCGCTCCGAGCTGTGGTTCTTCTACCACCTCGGGCGCATCATCCGGGAACGGCTGGCGGCGTCGACCATGCCGCGCGACCGGGCGTTGCTCGACCTCGCCTGGGACTATCCCACGCACGGTCCGTACGCGGAGCCGAGCGCCGAGGCGGTGCTGCGCGAGATCAACGGGTACGACGTGGCCACCGGCCGGCCGCTGGCGTCGTTCACCGAGATGAAGGACGACGGCTCCACCGTCGGCGGCTGTTGGATCTACACCGGGGTGTACGCGGACGGCGTCAACCAGGCCGCCCGGCGCAAACCCGGCGCGCAGCAGTCACTGGTGGCGCCCGAGTGGGGTTGGGCGTGGCCGGCGAACCGGCGCATCCTCTACAACCGGGCCTCGGCCGACCCGGACGGCAACCCATGGAGTGAGCGCAAACGCTACGTGTGGTGGGACGCGGACAAGGGCGAGTGGACCGGTTACGACGTGCCGGACTTCGAGAAGACCAAACCGCCGTCCTACCGACCGGAGCACGACGCCGCAGGCGTGGCGGGCATCGCCGGCGACGACCCGTTCATCCTTCAGGGCGACGGCAAGGGTTGGCTGTACGCGCCCACCGGCGTCCTGGACGGGCCCCTGCCGACCCACTACGAGCCGGTGGAGTCGCCGGTGCGTAACCCGCTCTACCGGCAGCAGGCCAACCCGACCCGCAAGGTCTACACGCACCCGATCAACACGTTGAATCCGAGCCCGCCGCAGGAGCACAGTCAGGTGTTCCCGTACGTGTTCACTGTCAGCCGGCTCACCGAGCACCACACCGCCGGCGCGATGAGCCGCAACGTGTCGCCGTTGGCCGAGTTGCAGCCCGAGATGTTCGTCGAGGTGTCGCCGGAGCTGGCTGCCCTGCGAGGGCTGAGCCATCTGGGCTGGGCCCATCTGGTGACCAGCCGCGCGTCGGTGGAGGCGAAGGTGCTGGTGACCGACCGTGTCACGCCGTTGCGGGTGGACGGCCGGATCATCCACCAGGTCTGGTTGCCGTACCACTTCGGTTTTGAGGGTCTGGTGACCGGCGACTCGGCCAACGACCTGTTCGGCATCACCCTCGACCCCAACGTCCTGATTCAGGAGAGCAAGGTCGGCACGTGCGACGTCCGGCCCGGACGACGCCCCAGAGGCCAGGAGCTGTTGGACCTCGTCGTCGACTACCGACGGCGGTCGGGGAACCTCGTGCACCGTTACCCACCGATGGTCACGACCGACGTCGCCGACAGCGCCAGCGACCAGGAGGCCTGACCGATGCCCCACGCCAACGCCCTGTACGGGCCGCTGGACCCCGCACCGGACGCGGGCTACGAGGACGCGCCGCCGCGGATGGGGTTCTTCACCGATACCAGCGTCTGTATCGGTTGCAAGGCGTGTGAGGTGGCCTGCAAGGAGTGGAACGGTGTGCCGGAGAGTGGCCTCGACCTGCTGGGCATGTCGTACGACAACACGGGTGCGTTGACCGCGAACTCGTGGCGGCACGTCGCGTTCATCGAACAGCCCCGCTCGGTGGGCTGGGCGACTGCGGCGTTCGAGGACAACCCGGACGGGCCGGCGGTCAGTCCGCTCACGGCTGCCGTCGGCGCGCGTACCGAGACCGACACCGGTACGGATCCGGGTCTGCCCACCGGTTCGCCGGGGGCGGCGGCGCGGATGTCGGGTGGGCCGGAGTTTCTGGGGATGCCGGGTGCGCAGCCGCCGGGGCGGGGTTCGGGTGCGGAGGGTCGGACGGATTTCCGGTGGTTGATGATGTCGGATGTCTGTAAGCACTGCACCCATGCGGCGTGTCTGGACGTGTGTCCGACGGGTTCGTTGTTCCGGACGGAGTTCGGGACGGTGGTGGTGCAGGAGGACATCTGCAACGGCTGCGGTTACTGCATCTCCGCGTGCCCGTACGGGGTGATTGACCAGCGTAAGGACGATGGTCGGGCGTGGAAGTGCACGTTGTGCTACGACCGGTTGGGTGTGGGGATGACGCCGGCGTGTGCGCAGGCGTGTCCGACCGAGTCGATCCAGTACGGGGAACTGGACGAGTTGCGGGAGCGGGCTGCCGCGCGGGTGGCGACGCTGCACGAGCGGGGGGTTGCGGAGGCGCGACTGTACGGGCACGACCCGAACGACGGTGTGGGTGGGGACGGGGCGTTCTTCCTGCTCCTGGACGAGCCCGAGGTGTACGGCCTGCCACCCGACCCGGTGGTGACCACCCGCGACCTACCGGCCATGTGGAAACGCGCCGGCCTGGCGGCGATGACGATGGCGGTCGCCGCGGCGGTCGCGTTCCTGGGTAGGCGGCAATGACCGACGAGACACCATCGAACGAGTCGGTCGGCGCCCGGTTCCGCGAGTTCCAGGCCGGCCTCGACCAGCCCGACGGGAAGCGCCACCGGCAGCCCGGCCGGCGACGCGGCGACGGCGGTGAGCAGCTCACCGTGCCGCCGGCCGACTTCGCCTCCTACTACGGCCGGCCCGTGCTGAAGCCGCCGGTGTGGAAGTACGACATCGCCGGCTACCTGTTCACCGGTGGCCTCGCCGCCGGAAGCGCGCTGGTCGGCGCGGGCGCCCAGCTGACCGGACGACCGGGGCTGCGCAAGGTGGGCCGGTGGACGGCGCTCGGCGGCGTCGCCGCCAGCACGTACCTGCTGATCCACGACCTCGGCCGGCCGACCCGGTTCCATCACATGCTCCGGGTGGCCAAGGTGACCTCGCCGATGTCGGTCGGCACCTGGATCCTCGCCGCGTTCGGGCCCCTCGCAGGCGTGGCAGCGGTCGCCGAACTCGCACCGCTGCTCCCGCGGCATGGTGTGCTCGGCCTCGCCCGCCGGATCGGACCGCCCGTCGGGAACGTCGCCGGACTGGCCGCCGCGGCCACGGCACCGGCGCTGGCGACGTACACCGGGGTGCTGCTCGCCGACACGGCCGTGCCGTCCTGGCACGACGCCTACCCCTCGCTGCCGTTCGTCTTCGCCGGCAGCGCGCTCGCCGCCGCGTCCGGGGTCGGACTGATCGCGGCACCGCCCTCGGAGACCGCCCCACTACGGCGACTCGCAGTGGCCGCGGCGGCCGTCGAGTTCGGTGGGGGGCACCATCTGGAGCGGCAGGGCCTCACCGGTGAGCCCTACACGCACGGACGCAGCGGCCGGCTGGTCAAGGCGGGACGCGTCCTGCTGACAGTGGGCACGGTCGCCGCACTGGTCAGTCGACGCAGCCGGATCCTGTCGGCGCTCTCCGGCGCCGCCCTGGTGGCGTCGTCGATCGCGACCCGGTTCGGTGTCTTCGAGGCGGGACGGGTCTCGGCGCGCGATCCGAAGTACACGGTCGTGCCCCAGCGGGAGCGGCTCGACGAGAGCCGGTCGACGACCCCACTCTGAGCGGACCGACGAGGAAGGCGCCCCCCGACGGGGCGCCTTCCTCGGATCCGAGGAGAGGTGTGGGCGCGACGGGCCACCGCCGGCGCGGCCGGTCAGCCGGTGAACAGCTTCGCGGCGGTGATGGCGGTCTGGACGATGCCGTACCCGAGGAGCACCGCGACCAGCAGCCACGACAACCACAGTCGTCCGGTCTGGCTACCGACTCGTGGCGGCGCGGGCGGCTGGCTCTGCGGCCCGATGGCCACCGGTTCGGTGATGGTCGCCTTCGCCACGGGCGACGTCGGCCCCCGGTTTGGTTCGTGGAACCGCTCGGGCACCGAACGGACCAGCAGGTTCGCGATGAACCCGATGGCGAGGACGCCGACCATGGTGAACAGCGCGGGCCGGTACGCCGCCGCGGTGAGTGTGCCGGGCTTGCCCTGCGTGTCGAGGATCCCGTTGACGATCAGCGGGCCGGCGACACCCGCGGCCGACCAGGCGGTGAGGATCCGGCCGTGGATCGCCCCGACCTGGAAGGTGCCGAACAGGTCACGCAGGTAGGCCGGCATGGTGGCGAAGCCACCGCCGTAGAAGGAGATGATCGCGGCGGCGATCAGCACGAAGACCGCTGTCGCGGAGTGCCCGGCCACGGCGAGCAGCAGGTACAACACCATGCCGACGCCGAGGTAGACCATGTAGATGGGCTTGCGGCCGATGAGGTCGGACGTCGTGGACCAGACGAACCGGCCCGCCATGTTGAACAGCGACAGCACCCCCACGAAGCCGGCCGCCGCCGACACCGAGACCGTGGTGGCGGTCCCGTTGTCCCGGAAGAAGTCCTGGATCATCGGGCTGGCCTGCTCCAGGATGCCGATGCCCGCGGTGACGTTGCAGAACAGCACGATCCACAGCAACCAGAACGACCGGGTACGCACCGCGTTCGACGCCGACACGCTCGCCGTCGTCACCAGAGGTTTGGCGGCAACGCTCGCCGGGTCGAACCCGGCGGGCCGCCAGTCCGGTGCCGGAACCCGGACGTTGAACGGGCCGAACATCATGATCACGAAATACCCGATGCCGAACGTGACGAAGAGCGCCACGAGGGCGCTGCCCGACGCCACGGCGGCCGGGTTGTCGGGGTTGTAGCCGGAGTCGTAGAGGGAGAGCAGTTGGCGCGCGAGCGGGCCGGCGACCAGGGCGCCACCGCCGAACCCCATGATGGCCAGCCCGGTGGCCAGGCCGGGGCGGTCCGGGAACCACTTGATCAGTGTCGAGACGGGTGAGATGTAGCCGATGCCGAGCCCGATGCCGCCGATGACGCCGTATCCGAGGTAGAGCAGCCAGAGTTGTTGCGTCGCGATGCCGAGCGCGCCGACCAGGAACCCGGTGGCCCAGAAGCAGGCGGAGGCGAACATCGCCCGGCGCGGCCCGTTCTTTTCCACCCAACGGCCACCCACCGCGGCGGACGAACCCAGCATGACGATGGCGATGCTGAAGATCGCCCCGATCGCCGTCTGGCTGCTGTCGAAGTGCGCGATGAGGGAGTTCTTGTAGACACTCGTCGCGTAGACCTGACCGATGCACACGTGCACAGCCAGTGCCGCGGTTGGGATGAGCCAGCGGCTGTATCCCGGGGGAGCGACAGTGTGCCGAGGATCGAAGACCGAGAGCATGGGCATCGTCCACACCTCCTGCGGCTGAGCGACGTTGCGGAGCTGTCCGACCCGGCAGTTGGCCGAGCGGCGCCGCCGCAGTGGCGGCCGGGCGCACGTCTGGCGATCAGCCGATTACCGGCTCTACCTCACGTTACGTGGCGACTTGTGCACGTCATGTGATTACCGAAAAACGCGGGGATGGCGACGTCGGCGCCCGCGGCTGAGGCCGGAAGGGGGCACGAAGCGGGGGCGGGCCCTCCGGCCCGCCCCCGACTCTCTGTCGTACCGCTCAGTGCATCGCGGCCTTTGCGGCCGCCTCCTCCTGGGCGCGTCGTTCGTCCCCGCTGACGGTGTGCAGCGGCTTCTCCTTGATGAACAGCACGACGATCAGCGCCAGCAGCGCGAACGGCGCGCCGACCAGGAAGAGGTCCGCGGTGGCGATGCCGTACACGTCCTGGAGGATGCGTACCACCGGTTCGGGCAGGGTGGACAGGTCGGGCACCTCGGTGGAGCCACCACCGGCGGTGGCCGCCGGGCCGAGACGCTCGGTCGTCAGTGAGGTCACCCGGCTCGCCAGGACCGCGCCGAGGGCGCTGACCCCGATCGCGCCGCCCATGCTGCGGAAGAACGTCAGTACGGAGGTGGCAGCGCCGAGCTCCTGCGCTGGCACGTCGTTCTGCGCGGCGAGCACGAGGTTCTGCATGAGCATGCCGACGCCGACACCCAGCACGGCCATGTAGATCGACAGGACGACGACGCTGGTGTTGGCGTCGATGGTGCCGAGCAGCAGCATGCCGGCGGTCATCACCGCGGCGCCGGCGACCAGGTACGCCTTCCAGCGGCCGTACTTCGTGATGAGCTGGCCGGCCACCGTCGACGAGACCAGCAGACCGAAGATCATCGGGAGGCTCATCAGGCCAGCGACGGTGGGCGACTTGCCCAGCGAGATCTGGAAGTACTGGGACAGGAAGACGGTGCCGCCGAACATGGCGACGCCGACCAGCACGCTGGCGATCGTGGCCAGGGAGACCGTCCGGTTGCGGAAGATGTCCAGCGGGACGATCGGCTCCGCCGCCCGCGACTCGACGACCACGGCCAGCGCCAGCAGGACCAGGCCGCCGGCGACCATCAGGGCCGTCCAGCCGGAGGCCCAGTCGAACTTGTTCCCGGCCAGCGACGACCAGATCAGCAGCGTGGAGACGCCCGAGGTGATGAGCAGGGCGCCCAGCCAGTCGATCGTCGCCTTGCGGCGGACGACGGGCAGGTGAAGGGTGCGCTGGAGCAGGGCGATGGAGATGATGCTGAACGGGACGCCGATCAGGAAGCACCACCGCCAGCCCAACCACGACGTGTCGACGAGCAGGCCGCCGATCAGCGGACCGGCGATGGTGCCCACACCGAAGACCGCGCCGAAGATGCCGGCGTAGCGGCCCAGCTCACGCGGCGGGATCATCGCCGCCATGACGACCGTGGCCAGCGCTGTCATGCCGCCGGCGCCGATGCCCTGGACGACCCGGCTGAGCAGCAGAACCTCGACGTTCGGCGTGAAGCCCGCGATGAGCGAACCGACCACGAACAGTCCCAGCGACAGCTGGATCAGCAGCTTCTTGCTGTACAGGTCGGCCATCTTGCCCCACAGCGGCACCGTCGCGGTCATGGCGAGCAGTTCGCTGGTGACGATCCAGGTGTAGACGGTCTGGCTGCCGTTGAGGTCGGCGATGATCCGCGGCAGCGCGTTCGCCACCACCGTGGAGGCGAGGATGGACACGAACATGCCGACCATCAGGCCGGACAGGGCCTGGAGCACCTCCCGACGCGACATGCGCGTGCCGGCGGCGACGTCGGCGGGCGGGGCGGTTGTGGTCATTGACGCTCCCTTATCGGGTTTGTGGCGGAGTGACTGGCCCCGGCGCTGATGCGGCGGGGCGGGACCGGTGGGGGTTCACGAGGCGGGTGGCGGATCCGGCAGGCCGGCGGCCACCGCGGCGAAGGCCTCGTCGACGAGGTCGCGGAGCGGGCGGGTGTCGTCGCCGGCGGCCCACCGCAGCATCGCGGTGTGGAAGGCGGCGCTGGTGACAGCGGTGATCAGTGGCGGGAGGCCGTGGTCGGGGCCCACGCCGAGGCGGGTGGCGATGACCGAGACCATGGCCCGCTCGGTCGCGATGTTGCTGGACACCAGCCGAGGCAGCAGCGTGGGGTTCTGGGTGATGACCGTGAGCCGCAACCGCCACAGCTCCCGGTCGGCCTGGATCGTGTCGATCGCCTCGTCGAGGGCCAGCCGGACGGCCCGCAAGGCCGGCACGTGCGCGGGGACGGCGGCCAGACGCGCCACGACCGGTGTGCCGTCGAGTGCCGGATCGTCGGTGAGTGCCTCGTCCTTGCAGGTGAAGTAGTTGAAGAAGGTCCGCGAGGAGACGTCTGCGGCCTCGCTGATCTCCTCCACGGTCACGTGCTCCAGGCCGCGTTCGGCCACCAGTCGCAACGCGGCGGCGGTCAGCGCGGCCCGGGTCTGTGCCTTCTTGCGGTCCCGACGCCCGATGGCGACGTTGTCGGTGTCGGTCACGCGAGCGAGGCTAGGAGCGAAGTTGCACAGACTGCAAGTTTTTAGCGTGTGAAGTGATCTTCCTGACTCGGGACCGTCAGACGGCAACCGACGGATCCGGCCGGTCGCCGCGGGGGACGGCGCCGGTGGTCTCCAGGATGAGCGCGGCGACCAGGTCCGGGTCGTCGCTCATCGGCACGTGACCGCAACGGGGCAGCGTCACCACCCGTGCCGCCGGCAGGCCCGCCCGGACGCGCTCGGCCTGGTGAACGCCGAAGATCCGGTCGCGGTCGCCCCAGCCGACGGTCACCGGCACCGCCGGGTCGGACAGTCGATGGCAGTCGAAGCGGTAGTCGCGGGCGGCTCTGGCCACCGCGTTGAAGCCGCGTCCACGGCGTAGGGCGAGCGCGTCGCCCAGCGCGCGCTCGACGTCCAGCAGCGTCGGGCGGGCCATCAGCGGCGCGAAGCACAACGCCCGCAGGTACGCCGAGCGCAGCGCGACCCGCATGATCGGCGTGGGCAGGTACGAGTTGGCCCGGAGCATCCGGAGGATGGCCAGCGCCCGGCGGCGCTCCGCCGGGGTGAAGAAGCCGGCGGGGGAAAGTGCGGTGGCCGAGGCGACCGCCCCGGCGGCGGCGAGTTCCAGGGCGATCGCCCCACCGAGGCTGTAGCCGGCGACGTGCGGACGCGTCAGCCCCCACCCGGTCAGGACCGGCAGGACCCCGGCCACGGTGGCGGCCATGTCGGCGGGCATGCCGGTGCCGGGCACCGGCGAGTTCCCGAACCCGGGCAGGTCGAGCGCGATCACGTCGTGGTGGGCGGTGAGCCGGTCGAACACCGGCTCCCACGCCTGATGACGGTGACCGATGCCGTGGACGAGCACGAGCGGCTCCCCGCTGCCCGCCCGGCGGAAATGAACTGTCATGACCGCCCTCCCACCGACGTCCTGCCGAAGGACCGCCCGAGCTGGCGCACCTCGTCCTCCATCTGGTCGACCATCGTCCGGCCGCCGAACCTGGTGATCAACGCGTCCGTCAAGCCGCTCAGCACCACCGGTCGCAGCGCCTGCACCACGGCGAGCGAGCGTGGCACGTACACCTTGCGTCTGCGGCGCTCGACACCGCGCAGCAGGGCCTCGACGCACTGCTCGACCGGGACGACCGTGGACAGCGGCCGTGGCAGCCGGCGCAGCGCGGTGCGGAACGACGCCAGGTCGTCACGGATGTCGCGGACCAGGTCGGTGTCGATCCAGATCGGATGCGCGGTGCCGACGGTGACGCCCTGCGGGCGGGTCTCCAGGCGCAGCACGTTGGCGAACTGCTCCACCCCCGCCTTGGACGCGCAGTAGGCGGCCATGCCGGGCATCGCCGTGAAGGCCGCGGCGGACGAGACGATCAGGACGTGACCACGGGCGGCGGTGACGTGGGGCAGCGCCGCGCTGACCGTGCGGATCGCGCCGCAGAGGTTCACCTCGACGGTACGGACCAGCGCGTCGACCGGTCCCACGGCGACGGTGCCGAGGTTCGCGATGCCCGCGTTGGCCACGACGACGTCGATGCCACCGAAGCGGTCCACGGTCGAGGCCACGGCGGCGTCCAACGCCGCCTGGTCGGTGACGTCGCACTCGTACCAGTGCGCGTCGAGGTCGGCGCTGAGCCGCTCGAGCAGCTCGCCCTCCAGGCCGACGAGGGCGACCCGGGCCCCGCGGGCGACGGCCTCGCGGGCCAGTTGCGCCCCGATGCCGCGCGCCGCGCCGGTGATGAGAATGGTCTTGCCGGCCAGGTCATAGCGCATCGGCATGCTCCCGTTCCGAGTCGTTGGGGGTGCTGCCGGCCGAAACGGTCCGGTAGTCGGCCGGGCGGAAGCGGCGCAGACGCATCCGGAAGCTGGTCGCGAGGCCCGGCCAGACGGTGGTGTTGCGGCCGGTGGCGTCGAGATACCAGCTCGAACAGCCGGTCTGCCAGACGGTGCCGGCCATCTTCTGGTCGATCCGCTCGGTCCAGCGCTGTTGCGCCTGCGCGGTGGGCTCGATGGCCTGGATGCCCGTGGCCCGCATGTGCCGCAGGGCCGCGAGGACCAGGCGCAACTGCGCCTCGATCATCAGCACCACCGAGGTGTGCCCGAGCCCGGTGTTCGGGCCGAGCAGGAAGAACAGGTTGGGGAAGCCGGCGATGGTGGTGCCCCGGTACGCGTGCATGCTCGGGGTCCAGGCCTCGCTCAGGCTACGTCCGGCACGGCCGTGGATGCGCCGCACGACGGGGGAGTCGGTGACATGGAAGCCGGTGCCGAAGATGACCGTGTCCGCCGCGTGGTGCACACCGTCGTCGGTGACGAGGCCGTCCGGCACGAGCCGGGCGATGCCGGCGGTCACCACGTCGACGTTGGGCCGGGTGAGCGACGGCCAGTAGTCGTTGGAGATCAGCACCCGCTTGCAACCCATCGTGTACCGGGGGGTGAGCTTGTCCCGCAGGTGCTGGTCGGGGACCTGCCGGCGCAGCGTACGCAGTGACAGCCGGGAGGCGAAGCGGTTGAGCGCCGGGTACAGGAAGCCCAGGCCCAGGCTCTCGCGGAGCAGATAGAGCCGTGCCCGGGCGAGGCGTTGCGCGCCGGGCACTGTGCGAAACGCGGCCTGCTCGACAGCGCTGATCCGGCGCGACAGCCTCGGCATGATCCACGCGGGGGTGCGCTGGAAGAGCGTCAGCTTCTCGACCGTCGGCTGGATCTGGGGCACGAACTGGACGGCGGAGGCGCCGGTGCCGATCACCGCGACGCGGCGGCCGGTGAGGTCGTGATCGTGCCGCCACCGCGCCGAGTGGAACACGGTGCCGGCGAACTCGTCGATCCCGGGCAGGTCGGGGATGGCCGGGTCGCTGAGCGGGCCGGCCGCACAGATCAGGACCCGGGCGGTGTGCTCGCCGCCGGAGGTGCGCAGCAGCCACCGTTGGCGCTGATCGTCCCACCTCGCCTCGTGCACCTCGTGGCGCAGCCGCAACCTCGGGCGGATCCCGAAGCGGTCGACGCAGCCGCGCAGGTAGTCCCAGATCTCCGGCTGACCGGAGAAGGTGTTGGACCAGTTCGGGTTGGGCGCGAAGGAGAACGAGTAGAGGTGCGACGGGACGTCGCAGGCGCAGCCGGGGTAGCTGTTGTCCCGCCAGGTGCCGCCGACGTCGTCACCCCGGTCGAAGACGAGAAAGTCGGTGAAGCCGGCCCGCTGCAGGCGGATGGCGGCGCCCAGGCCACCGAAGCCGGCGCCGATGATGGCAACGTCTGTCTCCATTCACTCCTCCGTGGGCTCGGTTGCGGCGGCTGGGTCGGGCTCGGGCGGCCAGGGCGGATCGCCCACGCCGGTGACGCGTACGCCGCCCCACGGGTCGACCTCGGCCAGTCGGGCGGGTCGGACCCGGTCGGCGATGCGCACCTCGACGTCGCGCCGCCCGCGGCGCAGCAGGTGGGTCACCAGTGGCGCCGGTTCGATCCGCCCACCCCAGTGGAAGCGACCGTCGACCGGCTCCCACCGCCCGCTGAGATGCACCCGGACCGAGATGCCCTCGACACCCGCCGGGCCGTGGTAGGTCACGGCACGATCCGTTCGTGGGCGCGGGTCAGCTCGGGCGGCAGGTCGGCGCTGGCGCGTACCCCCTCGATGCCGCTCCACAGCAGAGTGGTCAGGTAGTCGGTGAGGGCGGCCCGGCTGATCGGCTGGCCGTGCGTGGTCCACCAGTCGCCGACCGCCTGCACGAAGCCCACCAGGCCGTACGCCCAGGGCTCCGCCGGGCCGGCGTCCAGCCCCAGCGCCCGTAACCGGTCACCGATCACCCGGGCCAGCCCGGCGGCGACCTGCCGGCTGGTGCCGGCGACCACCTGGTGGATGCCGGGTTGACCGGACTGTCGCATCAGGAACCGGTAGAGCGTGGGCTGTGACTCGATCACCCCGAGGTACGCGTCGATCGTCGCCTCGACCAGGTCACGTTCCTCGCGGACCTGCTCGATCGCCGGCGCGATGGCGTCGACCACCCGGGCCGCCACCACCTCGCTCACCGCGACCCAGAGCTGCGACTTGTCGGCGAAGTAGCGGTACAGGACCGGTTTGCTGACGCCCGCGGTGGCGGCGACCTGTTCCATGTCGACGTCCGGGCCGTGTCGCAGCAGCGCCTGCACGGCGGCGCCGACCAACTCCTGCCGTCGGTGCTCACGATGGTCTGCCCAGCGGTCCCGGCGGCCGTTGCCCTTCGCTTTCGGATCGTCGGCCGGAGGTGGGTCGGATGCATTGACATCAGTGAGCGGCGATTGCATGCTACTACTCGTAACAGTTACCGGCCGTCACGTCAATATGGAGGAGTCATGGAGGCCGCACCGGCGAAAACCGAGCGCGCGGCGGTCGCCGAGCGACTGCTCACGTCCACACTGCGGACCAGCTACGACCCCACCGTCGAGATCGACTGGGACGCCCCGCACATTCCCGGCGCCTACTGGCTGCCCCCACAACGCAGCAGCCTCTACGGCACGCCGTTGTGGGAGCGGCTCAGCGAGGAGCAGCGCGTCGAACTGACGAGGCACGAGGTGGCCAGCGCCGCCAGCGCCGGGCTGTGGTTCGAGACGATCCTCATGCAGATGCTGATCCGGGAGTACTACCGCGCCGACCCGACCAGCCGCCAGGCCCAGTACGCGTTGACCGAGGTCGCCGACGAGTGCCGCCACTCCATCATGTTCGGCCGGCTGATCGAGGCGATGGGTTGCCCGGTCTACCGCGCGAGCACTGTGGACCACCACCTCGGGCGCTTCCTCAAGGCCACCGCCAGCGGACCCCGGATGTACGCCGCGATCCTCATCGCGGAGGAGATCCTCGACGCGTTCCAGCGCGAGATCATGGCGGACGAGTCGCTCCAACCGTTGATCCGGATGGTCTCCCGCATCCACGTCGTGGAGGAGGCGCGGCACGTCCGGTTCGCCCGCGAGGAGTTGGCCGCCGCGGTGGCGGCCACCGGCCCGGTGGGCATGGCGTACGCCCGGCTGTTGGTCGGCCGCGCCGCCTACACGATCGCCAACCGCCTGGTCCATCCCGACGTGTACGCGGCGGTGGGCATTCCACCGGCGGTCGGTCGTGCCGCCGCCCGCGCCAACCCGCACTGGCGAGCCACCCTGCGCTGGTCGGCGGCGCGGGTGCACGCCAACCTGGCGGGTGTCGGCCTGGTGGCGGGGCCGGGGCGTCTGCTGTGGGCCCGGGCCGGGCTGATCTGACCGGTCGTCACCTGGGGCGACAGCGTGGGGGGTCCGGGGTTGTTGCTGATCTTCCGGTCGAGATCGGTTCAGGCGACGTCGCTGTCAGGCCCGTTCGACCCGGGCCTGCTGGTGATCGGTCAGCCGTAGCCCCACCCCGCGCACCACGTCGATGGTGGCCCCGGTGCCCAGGTCGGTCAGCTTGCGGCGCAGTCGCTTCACCAGCGACTGCACGTCCGCCTTGCGTTCGCGCCCCTCGTCACCCCAGACCGACCGGTGCAGCTCGGCGTAGCTCCACACCCGGGCCGGCTCGGTGATCAGGCAGGTCAGCAGGTCGTGTTCCAGCCGGGTGAGGTCGATCTCCCGATCTCCGCAGCGGGCGCTGGAGCGGGCGGAGTCGATCACCAGGGTGGCGACCGGCGCCGGTTCGGACGCGGCGGCGACCTGCTGCGGAGCGGCGATCAGCCGGCGCAGCTCGTCGAGGTCGGCGACCAGCAGCAGCGGCGCGATGCCGTCGAGAAGCTCCGCGAGCCGGATGCGCTCGGCCGGCGACGGGGTGACCGCGATCAGCAGCGGGAACGGCTCGTCGGCCGCATCACCCCTGTTCACCGTTGCCTCGTCCTTGGCCACCGCACCACCCGGGATCGATGGGCATCCCTGCCCAGCTCTCGTCACGGTTCTGACAATGATTGGCAAGCGCGCCGCCGGCCACTGCGACTCTTAGCGACAAGTTGCTCACGGCAAGTTCTTGATCGTCCGTTCTTCTCGATCATAGTGTCCACTCGGGCAACCGGCGTGACCCGCGCGGTGCATGGGGAGGTCCACCATGGCCCACTACACCCTGGGTCGTTCTGAGGGAGGCAGCACCTATGTTCA
The DNA here is from genome assembly GCF_040649675.1 of Micromonospora parva. Lineage (NCBI taxonomy): Bacteria > Bacillati > Actinomycetota > Actinomycetes > Micromonosporales > Micromonosporaceae > Micromonospora > Micromonospora parva. Next base: position 128,058 of record NZ_JBEZFX010000015.1, read on the forward strand.
GACGTCCACAATGGCGGCGCGCAGCCAGATCGCTGGTGAGCGCCGGTGCGGCGACGATCCTCGCCGCGACATGCCTGGTCACCATCGGTTCGGGCGCGCAGGCCGCGCCGGGCGGTGCGATGGGGGCGGGCACCTCGACCGGGGACAAGATCCGACCCGAACTCGCCAAGCAGCTCCAGGCCAAGAGTGAAGGGGACTTCTGGATCCGGTTCAAGGACCGGGCGGACCTGAGCAAGGCCAGCGCCATCAAGGACTGGTCGAAGCGCGGCACAGCGGTGGCGGACGCGCTGCGCAAGACCGCCGCGGCGAGCCAGGGCAAGATCCGGGCCGACCTCGACAGCTCGGGCACGAAGTACCAGACCTTCTGGGCCACCAACGCCATCAAGGTGAACAGCGGCTCGCTGGCGATGGCGCAGAAGTTCGCCGGCCACTCGGAGGTCGAGGGCCTCTACGCCCCGGTCGCGTACAAGGTGCCGGAGACGACGAAGGGCGCCGACGAGAAGACGGTGAACGCCCTGGAGTGGGGCATCGCCAACATCAACGCCGACGACGTCTGGTCCCAGTACGGCGTCAAGGGCGAGGGCATCACCATCGCGAACATCGACACCGGGGTGCAGTTCGACCACCCGGCGCTGGTGAACTCCTACCGGGGCAACAACGGTGACGGGACCTTCGACCACAACTACAACTGGTTCAACGCCGCCAACGCCACCGGGGCCTGCGCGACAGCTCCCTGCGACGGCGACGGTCACGGTACGCACACGATGGGCACCATGGCCGGCTCCGACGGCGCGAACCAGATCGGTGTCGCCCCCGGGGTCAGGTGGATCGCGGCGAACGGGTGCTGCCCCAGTGACGCCGCCCTGATCGAATCCGGTCAGTGGATGCTGGAGCCGCTGGACCTCAACGGTCAGAACGCGGACGCGAGCAAGCGACCGAACATCATCAACAACTCGTGGGGCACCCGGGACCCGTCCAACGAGCCGTTCATGGAGGACGTGACGAACGCCTGGGCCGCGTCCGGCATCTTCGGCGTCTGGTCCAACGGCAACAGCGGACCGGCCTGCCAGACCAGTGGCTCGCCGGGCAGCCTCGCCAGCAACTACTCCACCGGCGCGTACGACATCAACAACAACGTCGCCGGCTTCTCCTCCCGCGGCGCCGGGCAGAACGGCGAGATCAAGCCCAACATCTCCGCGCCGGGCGTGAATGTCCGGTCGAGCATCCCGGGCAGCGCCTACGGCAGCATCAGCGGCACCTCGATGGCCGCGCCGCACCTCGCGGGCGCGATCGCGCTGCTGTACTCGGCGGCGCCGTCGCTGGTCGGTGACGTCAACGCGACCCGCGCACTGCTCAACGGCGCCGCGATCGACAAGGCCGACGACCAGTGCGGTGGCACCGCCGCCGACAACAACGTCTACGGCGAAGGCCGACTGGACGCCCTCGCGCTGCTCAACGCCGCCCCGACCGGCGACATCGGCACGCTGGCCGGCACCGTCACCGACGCGACCTCCGGCGCCCCGATCGCCGGCGCGACGCTGACGCTCACCGGCCCGTCCGAGCGTGAGCTCACCACCGGTGCCGACGGCAAGTTCTCGACCCAGCTGCCCACCGGTGACTACCAGGTCGCCGTCGCGGCGTTCGGGTACGGCGGCACCACCACGACGGCAACCATCGCCAAGGGCACGACCACGACGCTCAACGTCGCCCTCACCGCGGTGCCGAGTGTCAACGTCACCGGAGCGGTCACCGACGGCTCCGGCCACGGCTGGCCGTTGTACGCGAAGGTGACAGTGACCGGCGTGTCCGGCGTCTACGACTACACCACCCCGTCGAACGGCCGCTACAGCATCAAGCTGCCGGCCGGGCAGACGTACACCCTGACGTACGAGTCGCAGTACCCCGGCTACCAGACCGTCACCAAGCAGGTAGTGGTCGGCTCGAGCAACGTCACCGCCAACGTCGCCGTGCCGGTGGACACCACCGACTGCACCACCGCCGCCGGGTACACGTTCGGCTCCGACGGTGAGTACGAGACCTTCGACGCCACCACCACGCCGGCCGGCTGGACCGTCGTGGACAACGCGGGCAGCGGTCAGGTCTGGAAGTTCACCGACGACGGCAACCGGGGCAACCTGACCGGCGGCAGCGGCAACTTCGCGATGATCGACAGCGACGACTACGGTGCGGGCACCAGCCAGGACACCTCCCTGGTCAGCCCGGTGGTCGACCTGACCGCCGTCACCGCCCCGGTGATCCGGTTCAACCAGGACTTCAACCAGCTCAACGACGACACCGCCGACGTCGACCTGAGCATCGACGGCGGTGCCACCTGGACCAACGTGCTCCGGCAGGAGACGGACGTCCGGGGACCGAAGCTGACCGAGATCCCGATCCCGCAGGCCGCCGGTCAGGCGCGGGTGCAGGTCCGGTTCCACTACTACGACGCCTCGTACGAGTGGTGGTGGGAGGTCGACAACGTCCTGATCGGCAGCCAGGTGACCTGCGTGCCGGTCGACGGTGGTCTGGTCGTCGGCAACGTCCGTGACAAGAACGACGGCAGCTACGTCAACGGCGCGACCGTCACCAGCAAGGACCGGCCCGCCGAGAAGGCCGTCACGGTGGCGACCCCGGACGACCCGGAGCTGGCCGACGGCTTCTACTGGATCTACTCGTCGCTGACCGGCGAGCACCCGTTCACCGCGTCCGCCGGCAACTACGTCGGCCAGACCAAGACTGTCGACGTCGAGGCCGACTGGGCGACCACCGCGAACTTCCAGCTCGCGGCCGGCCGGCTGTCGGTGACGCCGACGCAGCTCAGCGCCACCCTCCAGATGCCCAACGGCAAGACCAGCAAGACGTTCACGGTGACCAACACCGGCGGCGCGCCGGTCGAGGTGAAGTTCGGTGAGCGGGACAACGGGTTCGAACTCCTGCGGGCGGACGGCTCCACTGTCACCCGGCAGCAGGTGCTCGGGTCCGGCGGCGCGCCGGAGCAGCGGCTCACCGTGCCGACGTCGTTCGCCGCCAAGGCGTCCGGCAAGGAGGCCAAGGCCGCTGCCGCTGCGGTCGGCCCGAACGCGGCGCCGTGGACCGACATCGCCAACTACCCGGCCACGATCATGGACAACCGGGTGGTGAACCTGGACGGCAAGGTGTACTCGCTCGGTGGCGGCAACGGTGAGGCGTCCACCACCAAGAACTACGCCTACGACCCGGCCGCGCAGACCTGGACGGCGATCGCCGACCTTCCGGGCGCCCGCAACGCCGTGACCGCCGGCGTGGTGAACGGCAAGATCATCGTCAGTGGTGGCTGGGGCGACGCCGGCCCGGACTCCGCCACCTGGTCGTACGACCCCGGGGCCAACACCTGGACCGAGCTGGCCGACAACCCGGCGCCCCGGGCCGCGGCCGGTCAGGGTGTCGTCGACGGCAAGCTGTACGCGGTCGGTGGCTGCACGACCGCGTCCTGCACGCCGATGTCGAACAGCGTGGTCCGGTACGACCCGACCAGTGACACCTGGGAGACGATGGCCAACTACCCGAAGTCGGTGGCCTTCGCCTCCTGCGGCGGGATCGACGGCGTCCTCTACTGCACCGGCGGCAACGACGGTTCCGCCGCGCAGAAGTCCAGCTACGCCTTCGACCCGGGTGCCAACACGTGGACCGCCATCGCCGACGCGCCGACCGACAACTGGGCCAGCGCGTACGCCGTCGCCAGCGGCAAGCTGCTCGTCGTCGGTGGTTCGCAGGGCGGGGCCATCAGCAACGCCGGCTTCGCCTACGACCCGGCCGCCGGTTCGTGGTCCAACCTGCCCAACGCCAACACCGCGCGGTACCGCGGCGGCGCGGCGTGCGGCTTCTACAAGATCGGCGGCTCGTCCGGCAGCTTCGACGCGGCTCCCGAGAGTGAGGTGCTCCCGGGCTTCGAGGGATGCTCCGAGTCGGCCGCCGACGTCAGCTGGATGACCGTCGACAAGTCGGAGGTCACCCTCGCACCGGGTGCGAAGGTCACTGTCACCGTCGGTCTGACGGCGAACGTGGACCAGCCGGGCACCTACTCCGGCGCGGTAGCGATCTCCGAGAACACCCCGTACTCGGTCGCGCCGGTCGCGGTGACCATGACCGCGAACCCCCCGAAGACCTGGGGCAAGCTCATGGGTACGGTCACCGGCACCAGCTGCCAGGGTGCGACCTCGCCGCTCGCCGGTGCGGTCGTGCAGGTCGACTCGTGGGCGGCGTCGTACACCTTCGCCACCGATGCCGAGGGCAAGTACGCCTACTGGGTGGACCGCCGCAACAACCCGCTCACGATGATCGTGGCCAAGGACGGCTGGAAGCCGCAGACCCGCCAGACCCGGATCGACACCGCGACCCCCACGGTGGAGAACTTCGGGTTGGCGCCCATCAGGTGCTGACGGCCGAGCACTAGTCGCGTGACGTCCGGCCCGCCTGGTCCTCGACCAGGCGGGCCGGACCGCGCCCGGGGTGATCAGACGGGCGCGAGCCGGAATCCGACGCCGCGTACCGAGTGGATCGTCGCCGCGGCGTTGAGCCTGGCGAGTTTGGCGCGCACCCGGCGGACCACCGAGTGCATGTCCGAGCCCCGGCCGAGGTGCCGGTTGCCCCAGACCTCCAGGTGCAGCCGCTCGTAGGTCCACACCTGCCCGGGGGCGTGCACAAGGCAGAGCAGCACGTCGTGCTCCAACCGGGTCAGGTCGATCTCCTGGTCACGCCACCGCAGCACCCGACGGTCGGAGTCGACCGCCAGGTCCGGTGGCGGGGGCTGCGGGCTCGGCGCCACCTCGGCGCGCGCCGCGGTGGTCGGCGGGGCCGGTGCGGCGGGCGCCTCGACCACCCCGAGAAACTCTCGCGCCTGGTCGACTGTCGAGACGATCAGAAAGGCGTCGCTGCCGCCGAGCAGCCGGGCCAGATGTCGCCGCTCGGCCGGCGAGGATGCGATGCCGATGACCAGGCTGGCGACTGGAATTTCCTGCATGTGCCAACACCTTCCGGTTCCCCACATCACTCCGGATGGATTGTCGTACCGCCGACCGAGACATCGATCGGCGTCCTGACCCTAGTGGTGGCTGATCTCGGCTGGGTAAAACATAGTTGCATGTAAGCATGTGAATCCCGTTGCGCCGACCAGGCCACCCGACCCCACCGCCGACCATGCGCTTCTCCGGAAGCGGCGGGGGTGGTTGTGACAGAACCAAGACAATCCGAGGACGGCGTACGGACCTGCGGGGGCGAGCATGGTCGCCATGTCCACCGGATCGCTGTACTCCGTCGGGCGCCCGACACCCGGTCCGGCGCGCCCGCTGCCCCACGCCCGCGCGGCGGTGCCGTTGGGGCTCCGACTGCTCGCCGCGGCGCTGTGTGGTCTGCTCGCGCTGACCCTCACCGCCGCTGTCTTCGTGCGGACCTATCCCGGGCAGTGGCTGGACGGGGTGCTCCTGCCGCCCGCCGAATCCGGCGGCGGGTACGAGCAGCGGACAGCGCTCGTGGGCCCGGCCAAGACCGTGCTGGCCACCTTCGGCAACCCGACGCTCATCGCGGCCCTGCTCGGCGTGGTGCTGCTGGTGGGTGTGCTGCGCCGCCGGCTGGTGGCGGGCGTCGTCGGCGTGGGCATGGTCGTCTGCGCGGTGCTGGTGGCCGGCGCGGTGAAGACACAACTGCCCCGCCCGGACCTGCAGATCGAGAGTTCCACCACCCACAACAGCTTTCCCAGCGGTCACGTCGCGGCGGCGACCGCCCTGCTGCTGGCGTTTCTGCTGGTCCTTCCCGGTTGGGCCCGGCGCTGGCTGGCGGTGCCGGGTGCGGCGGGAGTCTCGGTGATCGCCGCCGCCACGATGATCGCGGGCTGGCACCGGTTCAGCGACGTGCTCGGTGGCGTACTGCTGGGGGTGACACTGTTTCTCCTGGCCGCGGCCGCGTTGGCGGCCCGGCCCACCGACCACGACGCGGCCGGCGGTTCGGCCGGCGGCGGCCTCTGGCGCGGGCTGGCCGAGGCGGCGGTCGGGCTGGTCGTGCTGGTCTGGGCGCTGGTGGTGGTCGTGCCCGGTCTGGCCGCGTCGGTGCAGCGCGGGCCGCTGGTTGCGATCGTGGCCGCGGCCGTTTCGACGATGTTCCTGGTGGGCGCTGTGGTGTTCCTGGTGCGTTCGACGGATTTCGCGGTGCCGAGGGCGGCGCGGAGCCCCGCGCAGCCGCAGCCGTCGACCGAAGCCCGAAAGATCTCATGATGGGATACTTGACGACATGTCCCAGGTGCTGTTGATCGAAGACCACCAGACGGTGCGCGACGGACTGCAGTTGGCGCTCACCCGGCAGGGCCACACGGTGCACGCCGTGGGCACCGGTGAGCAGGGGCTGGAGCGACTGCGCGCGGCCCCGTCCGATGTCGTGGTGCTCGATCTCATGCTGCCCGGGATGGACGGGTTCGAGGTCTGCCGCCGGATCCGGCAGCTCGGTGACCTGCCGATCATCATGCTCACGGCCCGCAACGACGACATGGACGTGGTCGCCGGCCTGGAGGCCGGCGCCGACGACTACGTGGTCAAGCCGGTGCAGGCCCGGGTCCTGGAGGCGCGCATCCGCGCGGTGCTGCGACGCACCGGTGGCGACTCGCGGCGCGGCGGCGAGCGGGCCGGCCTGGAACAGCACGGCGCGTTGACCATCGACCGGGCGGCCCTGGTGGTCAGCAAGGACGGGACGCCGGTCAGCCTCGCCCCCACGGAGCTGCGGCTGCTGCTCGAACTCTCGCACACGCCCGGTCAGGTGCTCAGCCGGCAGCAACTGCTGGAGGCCGTGTGGGAGCACGGGTATCTCGGTGACTCGCGACTGGTGGACGCGTGCGTCCAGCGGGTCCGCGCCAAGATCGAGGCCGATTCGTCGGCGCCGGTCTTCATCCAGACCGTGCGTGGTTTCGGATACCGGTTCGGGCCGCTGTGACCTTCTGGCGCTCGGTCGCCGCCCAGGCATCGAGCCTGCGGGTCCGGCTGCTGCTGGCGTTCGCGCTGCTCGGGGTCACCACCACGGCCGTCGTGGCCAGCGGCAGCTACTTCCAGGCCCGGACCGTCATCCTCCAGCAGGCGCAGGACGCCGCGGTGATGTCGCTGACCGACCAGCTCACCAAGGTCTACCCGATCGCCCAGCTTCCGCCGACCCAGAACGACCTGGACCTGTTGGCCCAGCGGCTCTCCGACCGCGAGGGCTTCGCGGTGGTCATCTACCGGGACATGCGGGCACAGGGCTCGCAGACACCCGCCCCGCTCAGCCCCGAGCTGCGGGCGGAGGTCGGCGACGGTCAGATCGCCTGGCAGCGTGTCTCGCAGCACGGGCGGCCCTGGCTGCTCATCGGCACCCAACTGCGGCTCGAGCGCCCCGACGGCACGGCCCACCCGTCCGGGTTGGAGGTCTACTCGGTGCGCGATCTCGTGCCCGAGCAGCAGAGCATCGACCAGCTCGCCACCAGGGCGTGGTGGACCGGAGGGTTGTCCCTGCTCCTCGCCGTCCTGCTGGCCCTGCTGTCCGCCCGGGGGGTCCTGCGACCCGTCCGCGACCTGGGCCGAGCGGCCCGCCGCCTCGGCGAGGGCGACCTGAGCACCCGGCTGACGGTCCGGGGCGTGGACGAGCTGGCCGACGTGGCGCGGACCTTCAACGACACCGCCGGCACGCTGGAGCGGCAGGTCGGTGAGCTGCGGCGGATGGAATCCGACGCCCGCCGCTTCGTCGCCGACGTCTCGCACGAGCTCCGCACCCCGCTGGCCGCGATGACGGCGGTCACCGACGTGCTCGACGAGGAGGCCGAGCACCTGCCCGGGGACGCGGGCCGGGCCGCTCGGCTGGTCAGCCAGGAGACGCAGAACCTCACCCACCTGGTCAACGATCTCATCGAGATCAGCAGGTTCGACTCCGGCACGGCCCGGCTCGCCCTCGACGACGTGGACGTGGGCGCGGCGGTGACCGCGACCCTGCGGATCCGCGGCTGGACCGACCGGGTACGCGCCGACCTGCCTCCCGCTGTGGTGGCCCGGCTCGATCCCCGCCGGCTGGACGTCATCGTCGCCAACCTGGTCGGCAACGCCTTCCGGCACGGTGCCGAGCCGGTGACCGTACGCGTGAGCGCCGATCCGGACTGGGTCACCATCGAGGTGGCCGACCAGGGGCCGGGGCTGGACCCGGAGGTGTTACCGCACGTGTTCGACCGCTTCTACAAGGCCGACACGGCGCGGACCCGCTCCGAGGGCAGCGGCCTCGGCCTCGCCATCTCCTGGGAGAACGCGCGGCTGCACCGCCACGGCGAGCGCCGGGGGGCTCTCGTCGCCGGCAACGCCCCGGGTGGCGGCGCGGTCTTCACGCTCCGGCTGCCCCGCGAGACGACGGACACCGGGGGTGCCCGGTGACCGGCCGGCGCACCGGGCGGGCGCTGCTCGCCGGCGCACTGCTGCTCGGTCCGCTGCTGGCGGGGTGCGGGGTACGGCCCAGCCTCGTCATCACCGGTCGTCCCGCGGTCAGCGGCCCCGCGCAGGGAGTCGGGCTCTACCTGGTCGCGCAGGGCGAACTGGTGCTGGTCCTGCGCCCGGCCCGGGGGGATTCCTCACCGACCAAGGCACTTGCCCTGCTCGCCGCCGGCCCGCAGCCGAACGAACGCGACCAGGGTCTGACCAGCGACGTGCCGACCGGGTTGAACCCGGTCGTCGAGGTGACGCCCACGGCCGGTCGGTTCGGTGGTCTCACGGTGCGCGTCACCGGGACGGCGCAGGCGTTGTCGCCGACGGCGACCGACCAGATCATCTGTACGGTGTCCGACGCCGCCGCCCAGGCCGGCGTGGTGGCAAGCTCGGGCCCGGTCACCATCGTCGGGTCCGACGGTGCCCAGCCAGCCCGCCGGTGTCCCGCCAGGTGACCGGGCCCCACCGCCTCACACCAGGTCGACAGCTCGGGCCTGCCGGGGCAGGCCGCTGTGGTGGCGGTGGTCCTGATCGGCCAGCGCGCCGGAGATCAGGATGTCGATCAGGGCGGCGAACCCGATACCGGCCTGCTGCCAGATCTGCGGGAACTGTGACGCGGCGGTGAAGCCGGGGAAGGTGTTGACCTCGTTCACGATGGGCTCGGGCGACCCCTCGGCGGGCAGGAAGAAGTCGACCCGCAGCAGCCCGCGGCAGTCGAGGGCCTGGAAGGCGCGGATCGCACGGTCCTGGAGCACCTCGGTGGTCGCCGCGTCGAGCGGGGCCGGAATCTGGAAGGTCGCCCCGCCGTCGTACTTCGCGTCGTAGTCGAAGAAACCCGCGCCGCTCACCCTGATCTCCAGCGGCGGGCCGGCCTGCACCCGCCCGTCCGGGTGCTGGAGGACGGCCACGTCGATCTCGCGTCCGCGCGCGCCCTGCTCGATGAGCACCTTCGGGTCGACCTGACGGGCCTGCTCCAGCGCGGCGGGAACCCCCGCCCAGTCGTCGACCTTGACCACACCCAGGCTCGAACCCGCCCGGGCCGGTTTCACGAAGACCGGCAGCTGCAGCCGGCGCTGGTCATCGGGCGACAGTTCCTCGCCGGGACGCACTGTCACCCCCGGGCTGACCCGCAGGCCCTCCGCCGCGAGGAGCCGCTTGGTGACGCCCTTGTCCATGCCGGCGGCGCTGGCGAACACACCGTTGCCGACGTAGGGCACGCCGAGCCATTCCAGCAGCGACGACACGGTGCCGTCCTCGCCGTACGGGCCGTGCAGGGCGGGGAACACCACGTCCTGGGCGCGCAGCACACGCAACGCCGCGGGAAGTGGCGTCGGTCGACCGCCGACGTGCCACCCGCCGTCGCGGTCGATGAGGACCTCGGTGACCTGGTACCGCTCACGGTCCAGGTGGGCGAGGATGCTCGCCGCCGAGCGGCAGGACACCTCGTGCTCGCCGCTCTGCCCGCCGTAGAGGACCGCCAGTCGCGTTGTCATGATTTCCGTGCCCTTCCGTCGAGGTGGTCGCGGGCCACCCGAGCCCCGATGCCGGTCAAGATCTCGTGTGGGTTGGTGTCGGCCCAACGGGCCCACTCGACGACGGTCGGAGGGTGGTGGTCACCCTCGGCGGGGCCGAACACCACCACCGGGTCGCCGATCGTCACGGGAAGATCGCCGGCGTCGACCACGCACTGGTCCATGGCGATGCGTCCGACGATCGGGCACCGCCGACCGCCGAGCCACACCGAGGCGCGCCCACCCGCGACCCGGGGCAGCCCGTCGGCGTAGCCGAGCGGCAGCAGCGCCAGCGTGGTCGGTGCGCTGGTCACGTGTTCGAACCCGTAGGAGACACCCGTACCGGCCGGCACCCGCTTGACGTTGACCACGCTCGTCCGCAGTGTCATCGCGGCGCGCAGCCCGTACTCGCCGGGACCACTCGCGCCGAACGGGTCCACGCCGTACAGGGCGATCCCGATCCGGCAGAGGTCGAAGCGGGTCTCTGGTGCGCAGAACGCGGCCGCCGAGTTGGCCAGGTGGACGAGATCGGGGTCCAGACCCGCCGACCGTGCGATCCGCAGCGCCTCCTCGAAGATCGCCACCTGTCGGGTGAGCGCGGGGGCGCCCGGCAGGTCGGCGTCGGCGAGGTGGGACCACACCCCGCGCACCCGGATACCGCCCTCCCGTTCGTACTTGCGGGCCCAACCGACCATCTCGGGCCAGTCGTCCCCGGCGGCCCCGTTGCGGGACAACCCGGTGTCCGCCTTGAGCTGCACCATCGCCGGCGCGCCGAGCAGACGGGCCGCGTCGGCGACGGCGTGCAGGTGCGTCGTCGTGGACACGCCGATGTCGACGCCACCCTTGATCAACATACCGAAGTCGTCGTCCGGGCGGTGCAGCCAGCTCAACGTGGGCGCTGTCACACCCGCCTCGCGCAGGCTCAGCGCCTCGGCCGTCGACGTCACCCCCAACCAGGCGGCGCCGGCCCGGAGCGCGGCCCGGGCCACCTGCACCGCGCCGTGGCCGAACCCGTTGGCCTTCACCACGGCCATCAGCCCGGTGCCGGTGACCGACGCGATCGTCCGCACGTTGGTGGAGATCGCCTCCAGGTCGACCAGGGCTTCGGCGAGCATGCTCATCGGGCCGCCTCCACCCGCCGCCGGCCGGGGAGCGCGAACAGCCAGCCCGCGCGGACCGCGAGCAGCGCGCGGTGCACGGCCAGGCTCAGGCCGATCACCAGCCCGGTCAGCAGAATCGGATAACCGAACACGATCAGGCCCTGAGCAGACCCACCCAACCCGGAAACCGGTACGAGCAACAGCCGGTGCAGCAGGGCCAGGACCGGCATGTGGACGACGTAGATCGGCAGGGTGATGCGGCCGAGCCTAGCCAGTGGATCGCTGAGCACCGACCAGGAGGTCAGCCGGGCGGCGGCGGTTATGCCGAAGATCACTGCCAGCACGGAGACCGCCGGCCACACACCGAACCACTGCTGCGCGCCGGTCACCGCCATCGCGGCGAGCGCCAGGAGGTAGGCCCCCGAGGTCAGCACCAGCCGGCGGCGGTTGGCAGTGGCCGCCCACCGTTCGATCTGCTGTCGCAGGGACAGGCCGGCGAGGAAGAAGACCAGGTTCTGGTAGAGACCCGCACGGTTGCCCGGGGTGTCGAGCAGGCCGGCGGCGGCGACGGCGGACAGCGCGGCGGCGGGGAGCAGGACCAGCGTCCGGGGCAGCCGTCGGGTCGCCTTGGCGATCGTGAAGTACACCGCCAGGGCGTACAGGTACCAGAGGTTGGACGGCGTGATGGTGAGCTGCTCCAGCAGACCGAGCGCCGAGGTGGCCCGGTCGGTCGGCAGTTGCGGCGCGGCGGCGAGCACCGCCGTGTGGATCAGCAGCCAGACGGCGTACAGGTAGAGGAACCCGGCGATCCGGCCGCGGGCGACCAGCCGCCAGGGCCGCTGGGCGGCGTTCGCCGCGAAGACGCCCGAGATGGTGAAGAACAGCGGCATCCGCAGCGGGAGGAACTGTTCACCGAGCGTTCCCCAGAAGCCCGGCACCGGTACGCCGATGTGCCAGTCGATCTGGAGGTAGTCCTTCACCACCACGTGCCACAGCACGACGAGGACGATGCAGACGCCCTTCGCGGCATCGGCCCACTGCGCCCGCGGTGATCCGGCGGCGGGCGCGGACACGGTGGCAGGGGTGGGTCCGGTCCGCTGGCGGTGGCGGAACCGGACACGCGTCGCGTCGGGCTCCCGCTCGGTGGGCCGGGACTCGGTGGTCTGTTGGATCACCCACCGAAAGCTGCCAGCCGGATATCCGCGCGTGATCCCCGAATTGTCATGATCCGGTAATGGACGTGGCCGCACCCGACTCGTCGGCGACGCGGAGCCGCCCCGGCGCGGGCCGGGCGGCACTAGGCTCGTTGCGGAGGTGCCGAACATGAAGCTCGGGCTGCACTACTGGAACTACTCGACCCCGGCCGACCCGGCCGCCATCGCACCGACACTGGCCCAGGCCGCCGCCAGCGCCGAGCAGGCCGGCGTCGCGTCGTTCACGGTGATGGACCACTTCTTCCAGATGGACGCGGTGTTCGCGGCCGACGAACCGATGCTGGAGGCGTACACCACGCTGGCCTACGTCGCGGCGAAGACCCAGCGGATGACGCTGGGCGTGCTGGTCACCGGTGTGATGTACCGGTACCCGGGATTGCTGGCCAAGACCGTGACGACCCTCGACGTGCTCTCCGGCGGCCGGGCCCGCCTCGGCATCGGCGCCTCCTGGTACGAGCGGGAGCAGCTCGGGCTGGGTGTGCCGGTGGTACCGGTGGCCGAACGGTTCGAGCGGTTGGAGGAGACGCTGCGCATCTGCCTGCAGATGTGGAGCGCCGACGACGGCCCGTTCAACGGCAAGCACTACCAGCTCGCCGAGACCATCAACTCGCCGCAGCCGTTGAGCCGCCCGCACCCGCCCATCATGATCGGTGGCGGGGGCGAGAAGAAGACCCTGCTGCTGGTGGCCCGGTACGCCGACGCCTGCAACCTGTTCGGGCGCGCGGGCATCGACGACGTCGCGCGCAAGCTGGATGTGCTGCGCGGGCACTGCGCCGCCGAGGGCCGCGACTACGACACCATCGAGAAGACGGTGGTCGCCGCCCAGGCGCCGCTGGACGACACCGACGCGTTCCTCGCCGAGGTGTCCGCGTACGCGGCGCTCGGCGTGAGCGAGGTGCAGGTGACGCCAGATCGGCACCCGGTCGAGTTCGCCCAGCGGCTCGGCGACGAGGTGCTGCCCCGGTTGGCCGACATCGGCTGACGGGGGCCGCGACTGGCGGTGTCGACACGAGACAGCCGCGGTGGATCCGGCGACAGCGTCAGGACACCGACGAGGGCCGTCCTCCCGGTGGAGCGGAGGACGGCCCTCGTCGGTCGGTCAGGTCAGGTCAGGCGACCGAGACAGGGAATCGTTCCCACACCCGGTGCGCGGCCATCAACTGCTGCACCGCGGTCAGTGCCTCGGTGCCCGAGCCCGCCGCGACGACACCCGGCGTGCCGGCGACGCCGGCCTGCTCCAGCACCGTGACGCCGGCGCCCCAGGCGCCGATCGCCTTCGCGTGCCGCCAGCACTCCTCGACCAGCAGCAGCACCCGTGGGTCGACAGTGGTCGGTTCCGGCCGGCCCGCCTTGGCGTCGCGGGCGGGCAGGGCGTCCGGCGCGGGTGCCGGCGCTCCGGCCAGCAGGACCGCGTCGAACTCGACCGACCGGCCGGTGGCGAAGGTGCGCTGCACCGGCAGGTCACCCACCATGCCGCCGTGCGGGGCGATCAGCAGCGGCACCATGCCGGCGTCGAACACGGCCCGGCGGACCTCGTCGACACCGTCCAGGTCACCGGCGGGGTCGACGACGATCCCGACGGTACGGCCGTCGCCGGGCCACTCCCGGCCGACCTGCGACAGCGCCGGGCTGGGCGCGACGTCGGCCAGCGGCACGCTCGGCTGCGGCGCGGGCAGACCCAGGCCGGTGGCGACCTGCTCACACAGCACCGGGTCGATGTTGGCCAGGCTCTGCAGCTGACGCTCCTTGATCGCCTGGTGGTAGCACTTGCCCAGCTCGAAGGTGTACGCCCGGATGATGTGCTCCTTCTCGACCGGCGACATGCTCAGCCAGAACAGGCGGACCTGGCTGTAGTGGTCGTCGAACGAGGCGGGGTTGGCGCGTACCTTCGGCGCTTCCGCCACCGTGACCGGCACGTCGACGAAGGCGTGCTCGGCGTCCCCGGCGGGGAACGGGTTGCCGCCGTCGAGCGAGTTCGGCCGGTACGGCGCGACGCCCGCGTGCACGGCGTGCTGGTGGAAGCCGTCGCGCAGCATGTCGTTCACTGCGGCGTGCGGGCGGTTGATGGGGATCTGCGCGAAGTTGGGCCCGCCCAGCCGGGTGAGCTGCGTGTCGAGGTACGAGAAGAGCCGGCCCTGCAGCAGCGGGTCGTTGGTGACGTCGATGCCCGGCGGCAGGTGGCCCAGGTGGAAGGCGACCTGCTCGGTCTCGGCGAAGAAGTTCGTCGGCGTCCGGTTGAGCACCAGCCGGCCGATCGGCTGCACCTCGGCCAGCTCCTCCGGCACGATCTTCGTCGGGTCCAGCAGGTCGATGCCGGCGAAGGTCTCCTCGGGAGTGTCCGGGAAGACCTGGATGCCCAGCTCCCACTCGGGGTACGCGCCGGCCTCGATGGCGTCGTACAGGTCGCGGCGGTGGAAGTCCGGATCCATGCCGCCGAGCAGCTGCGCCTCCTCCCAGGTCAGCGAGTGCACACCCAGCTTCGGCTTCCAGTGGAACTTCGCCAGCACCGTCTCACCGGCCTCGTTGACCAGCCGGAAGGTGTGCACACCGAAGCCCTCCATCGTCCGGTACGAACGCGGGATGCCCCGGTCGGACATGTTCCAGATGGTGTGGTGCTGCGCCTCGGTGTGCAGCGACACGAAGTCCCAGAAGGTGTCGTGGGCGCTCTGCGCCTGCGGGATCTCCCGGTCCGGGTGCGGCTTGCCGGCGTGGATGATGTCCGGGAACTTGATGGCGTCCTGGATGAAGAACACCGGCATGTTGTTGCCGACCAGGTCGAAGGTGCCCTCGTCGGTGTAGAACTTCGTCGCGAAGCCACGGGTGTCGCGGACGGTGTCGGCCGAGCCCCGCGAACCGAGGACCGTGGAGAAGCGGACGAAGACCTCGGTCTCCCGCCCCTTCTTCAGGAACCCGGCCCGGGTGACCGCCTCGGCGGTGCCGTACGCGGTGAACACGCCGTGCGCGCCGGCGCCCCGGGCGTGCACCACCCGCTCCGGGATGCGTTCGTGGTCGAAGTGCGTGATCTTCTCGCGGAGGTGGTGGTCCTGCAGGAGCACCGGGCCGCGCGGGCCGGCCTTGAGCGAGTGGTCGGTGTCGCGCAGCCGCGCACCGTTCGCGGTCGTGAGGTAGGCCCCCTGCTGACCGTTCGCGGTCGTCGGCGCGCCGGTTTCCGCTCCGGTCGGGGTGCGCGTCTGCGGTGCCCCCTGCTCCGGCTTCGGCGGCAGCGGTTCGTGCGGCGTCGTCGGCTCCTCGACGGGCGGTGGCGCGCTCCCCGGCGCACCGGGGACGTCCGGGGTGAGGGCGTCGGCGATCTTTCCTGAGGCGGTCTTCACGGCGTTCTTGACCGCCTCGGCGGGCTTGCTGGAATCCACTGAACGAACCCTCTCCATGGCGCGTGTACGGGCAGGCGCCTGCCCTGCTACCCCTGGTCAGAGGGTCGAAACACATCTGGGCGCGGCATCCTTCGCGGGGACTGGTGATTTCGCCGATGCCGGGACCGCCGGAGCGGCTGAAACTGACACACGTCGATATCCCTCGACTCTAGGGAGTGCCCGACGTGTCCTCACCAACCACCACCCGTCCCCGTTCCGTCGTAGCCCGGTTCGCACTGGCCGCCGTCCTGGCCGCCGGCGGCGTCGTGGCCGGCTCGGCCGGTGCCGCCCAGGCCGCGAGCCCGTACGAGCGGGGCCCGGCCCCGACCACCGCGATCCTGGAGGCCAGTCGCGGCCCGTTCGCCACGGCCTCGCAGAGCGTGTCCTCGCTGAGCGTCACCGGCTTCGGCGGCGGCGTCATCTACTACCCGACCAGCACCAGCGAGGGCACCTTCGGCGCCATCGCCATCTCGCCCGGCTACACCGCCAGCTGGTCGAGCATCAGCTGGCTCGGACCGCGCATCGCCTCGCACGGCTTCGTGGTGATCGGCATCGAGACCAACACCCGGCTGGACCAGCCGGACAGCCGGGGCCGGCAGCTGCTCGCCGCGCTGGACTACCTCACCGAACGCAGCTCGGTGCGGACCCGGATCGACAGCAGCCGACTCGCTGTGGCCGGCCACTCCATGGGTGGCGGGGGCAGCCTGGAGGCCGCCTCGTCGCGGCCCTCGTTGCAGGCCGCGGTGCCACTGGCGCCGTGGAACCTGGACAAGAGCTGGTCCGAGCTGCGGGTGCCGACCCTGATCATCGGTGGGGAGAGCGACAGCGTCGCGCCGGTGGCGACGCACTCGGTGCCCTTCTACAACAGCATCCCGGCCTCGGCGGAGAAGGCGTACCTGGAGCTGAACGGGGCGAGCCACTTCTTCCCGCAGACCACCAACACGCCGACCGCCCGGCAGATGGTGGCCTGGTTGAAGCGGTTCGTCGACGACGACACCCGCTACGAGCAGTTCCTCTGCCCCGGCCCGAGCGGTTCGGCCATCCAGGAGTACCGCAACACCTGTCCGAGCGCCTGACGGCGGTCACCGGGGCGGTCGCCGTTGGCGGCCGCCCCGTCCACCTGCGCGCGGGAGCATTGAAGGTCTTGACGCCATACCCGAGAAACGTACACTGCGAGTGTAAATAAACACCCGCCACGACAGAGGGATGGGTGATGGAGCGCGGCCTCGAACTGCACCACATCGGCGTCCGTTTCGGCGGCCTCACCGCCCTCGACGACGTGTCCCTGCGGGTGCCACCCAACCGGGTGGTGGGCGTGATCGGGCCCAACGGCGCCGGCAAGACCACGCTCTTCAACGTGATCTGTGGTTTCGTCGCGCCGGAGACGGGCTCGCTCACCCTCGACGGCCGGCCGCTGCGGCCCCGACCGCACCGGCTGACCCGGCTCGGCATCGCCCGGACCCTGCAGGGCACCGGGCTCTTCGCCGGGCTCAGCGTGGTGGAGAACGTGATGACCGGCGCGTCGCACACCGCCCGTGCCGGCTTCGTCCCGGCGCTGCTCGGGCTGCCGGCCAGCGACCGCGACGAGCGCCGGCTGCGCGGCGACGCCCTGGCCATCCTCGACGAGCTGGGCATCGCCGGGCACGCCGAGGCCGCGCCGGGCACCCTGCCCTTCGCGGTACGTCAGCGGGTGGCCCTGGCCCGCGCGCTCGCCGCCCGGCCCCGGCTGCTGCTGCTCGACGAGCCGGCCGGTGGCCTCGGCGCCGACGACATCGCCGAGCTGGCGGAGCTGGTGCGGCAACTGCCCCGGCGGGACACCGATCCCTGTGCGGTGCTCCTGGTCGAGCACCACATGGATCTGGTGATGGCCGTGTGCGACGAGATCGTGGTGCTCGACTTCGGCCGGGTCATCGCCGCCGGCACCCCGGACGAGGTCCGCGACGACCCCGCGGTCACCGACGCGTACCTCGGTGCCACCGTCGAGGAAGAGGTCTCCCCGTGAGCGCGAGGAGTGAGCCGGGTTTGCGAGCCCCGCAGTCGCGAACGAAAGGCGGCACGGTGTGAGCGCGAGGAGTGAGCCGGGTTTGCGAGCCCCGCAGTCGCGAACGAAAGGCGGCACGGTGACCGGGACCGACCTGCTCGTCGTGCGGGGGCTGGCCGCCGGTTACGGCGCCGCGCCCGTGCTGCGGGCCATCGACCTCACCGTCCCGGCCGGCACGATCGCCGCTGTGGTCGGCGCCAACGGCGCCGGCAAGACCACTCTGCTGCGCGCGCTGTCCGGCATGATCCGCCCGACCGCCGGCCAGGTGCTGCTGGCCGGGGAGGACCTTCGGGGTACGCCGGTGGAGCAGCTCGTCCGTCGCGGGATGGCGCACGTCCCGGAGGGCCGGGGCGTGATCAGCGAGCTGACCGTTGACGAGAACCTGCGGCTCGGCGGGTTGTGGCGGCGTGACCGGGCCGACGCGGGACGGGCTCTCGACGAGGTCTACCAGCTCTTCGAGCCACTGGCCCGACGCCGTCGGCACCTGGGTCACCAGCTCTCCGGGGGTGAGCGGCAGATGCTCGCGCTCGGTCGGGCCCTGGTCGGCCGACCCCGTCTGCTGCTGCTGGACGAGCCGTCCCTCGGCCTGGCGCCACGGGTGGTCGCGCGGACCATGGCCCTGCTCCGCCAACTGCGCGACAGCACCGGCCTGACCGTCCTGCTCGTCGAGCAGAACGTGCGCAGCGCGCTCGCCGTCGCCGACCAGGGCGTCGTGATGTCCCTCGGTCGGGTGGTGATCGCCGCCCCGGCGGCGCAACTGCGCGACGACGTCGACCTGCGCCATGCGTACCTCGGTTTCTGACCACCACCTCGTCCCCCGGAGGGAGGACTGTTGGACCGCTTCGTCTTCCTCACCGTCGACGGCCTGTCCCGGGGCGCGGTGTACGCCGCGTTCGCGTTGGCCCTGGTGCTCATCTGGCGGGCGGCGCGGGTCGTCAACTTCGCCCAGGGGGCGATGGCCGTCGCCGCCGCGTACGTCGCCTACTCCGTCAGCACCGCGACCGGCTCGTACTGGCTGGGCTTCGTGGTCGCGATCGTCGCCGGTCTGCTGCTCGGCGCGCTGGTGGACCGGGTGGTGATGCGGCACGTCGATCACGCCTCACCGCTGAATCCGGTGATCGTCGCGCTCGGGCTGGTGCTGCTGATCCAGGCCGTGCTGGGCATGGTGTACGGCAGCGAGTTCCGCCCCGCGCAGGCCCCGTTCAGCCGGTCCGCCCTCACCGTGGGCGGCGTCGCCGTGCTGTCCCCGTACGACCTGTTCGTCTTCGCCACGATCGGGGTGGTGGTCAGCGGCCTGGCGTGGCTGTTCGCGCGTACCCCGGTGGGGTTGCGGATGCGCGCGGCGGCGTTCGCCCCCGAGGTGTCCCGGCTGCTCGGGGTCAACGTGGGTGGGATGCTGACTCTCGGCTGGGCGCTCGCCTCCGGGGTGGGCGCGCTGGCCGCCATGCTGGTTCTTCCGACCGAGTTGGGCCTGCACCCGCACGCGATGGACCTGGTGTTCGTCTCGGCGTTCACCGCGGCGGTGGTCGGCGGGCTGGACAGTCCACCGGGGGCGGTGGTCGGCGGCCTGGTGGTGGGGTTGCTGCTCTCCTACGTGAGTGGCTACGCCGGCAGCGACCTGACGCCGCTCGCGGTGCTGGTCCTGCTGCTGGCGGTGCTGTTGGTCCGGCCCGGTGGGCTGTTCGCCCCGGTCGCGGCGAGGCGGGTGTGAGCGCCACCAGGGCGGCGGTGCCGCCGAAACAGCAGCTCGTCGGGGCGGGCCGACCGGCCGACCGTCGGCGCGGCTCGACCCTGCTGCGTCACCTGGCGGTCGTGCTCGCCGCCGGGTTGCTGCTGGTGGCGGTCAGCTACTCCGTGGAGCCGTTCCGCAACTTCCAGCTCGCCACGGTGGCCGCTTACTTCTGCGCGACCGCCGGGCTGACCGTCCTCACCGGGCTCAACGGTCAACTGTCGCTCGGGCACGGCGCGTTGATGGCCACCGGTGCGTACACAGTGGCGCTGTGCCAGACCGCGTTCGCCGACCGGGGGATGACCGGCGGCTGGCTGTTGCCGCTCTCGCTGGCGGCGGCGGTCGTCAGCACGGTGGCGGTCGGCGCGGTGGTCGGGGTGGCCGCGGCCCGGCTGCGCGGCCCCTACCTGGCCGGGGTCACTCTCGCCGTGGCCGTGGTGGTGCCGGCGCTGGCCGTCACCTTCGACGGCGTGTTCAACGGCGAGCAGGGGTTGTCGGTGCCGGTGGAGCCGCCGCCGTTGTCGCTCGGCGCGTACTTCCCGTACGAGCGGTGGCAGCTCTGGGTCACCGGCGCGGCCACCCTGCTGGCGTTGCTGCTGCTGGCGAACCTGATCCGCAGCCGGTACGGGCGGACCTTCCGGGCGGTCCGCGACGACGAGGTGGCGGCCCGCCTCGCCGGTATCCACGTGGCCCGCACCCAGGTCCTCGCGTTCGTGGTCAGCGCCGCCACCGCCGGGCTCGGCGGCGCGCTGCTGGCGGTGCTCGCGCAGAGCGTCTCACCCGGGGCGTTCTCGCTGACCCTGTCGCTGTTCCTGCTGATGGCGGTGGTGATCGGTGGCCTGGGTCGACTGAGCGGCGCGCTGTGGGGGGCGGTCCTGCTGGTCGCCCTGCCCGATCTCACCCACTCGCTGACCGAGCTGCTGACGCTCTCGCCCGCGGTGGCGCAGCGGCTGGAGGGCAACCTCCCGCTGGCGATCTTCGGACTCACCCTGATCGTCGTCATGATCGCCGCCCCGGGCGGTGTGCAAGGTCTGCTGTCGCGTCTCGGCCGGGCTCTGCTGGCCAGGCGGCCGACCCGGCGTTCCTGAGCTGTCCTCGGTCCGGCCTCGGCCGGGCGCCCCACCACCACACCGTTCCCCAGACAACCGGACCGAGAAAGGTCGGTGTTTCCCATGCACCGTAAAGCGCATCGCGGCCTCGCGATCGCCAGCACCCTTGCCCTGCTCATCGCCGTGGCCGGCTGCGGCGGTGACGACGGCCCCGGCTCAGGCGGGGCGCCGGTGCCGGGCGTCACCGACACCGAGATCACCGTCGGCACCCACATGCCGCTGACCGGGCCGGCCTCGGCCGGCTACTCGAAGATCGCCCCGGCGACGAAGGCGTACTTCGACTACGTCAACGCCAACGGTGGCGTGCACGGCCGCAAGATCACCTACAAGATCATGGACGACGGCTACAACCCGGCGAACACCCAGCAGGTGGTCCGTCAGCTCGTCCTGCAGGACAAGGTCTTCGCCGTCCTCAACGGTCTGGGTACGCCGACGCACACCGGGGTGCTCGACTTCCTCAAGAGCAACCGCGTGCCGGATCTCTTCGTCGCCTCGGGCAGCCGCAGCTGGGACCAGCCCGACAAGTATCCGGGCACGTTCGGGTTCAACCCGGACTACACGGTCGAGGGCAAGATCCTCGCCACCTACGCGAAGACGAACCTGGCTGGTCAGAAGGTCTGCTTCCTCGGGCAGGACGACGACTTCGGCCGGGACAGCCTGGTCGGCGTGGAGAAGGTGCTCGGTGCGTCGGCCGTGGCGGTCAAGCAGACGTACGTCACCAGCAACACCAACGTGGCGCCGCAGATCGGCGCGTTCAAGGCGGCCGGTTGCCAGGTCGTCGTGCTCGCCACGGTGCCCGGCTTCACCGCGCTCTCCATCGGCACCGCCGCACGGCTGGGCTTCAAGCCGCAGTGGCTGGTCTCCAACGTCGGCGCCGACCACCCGACCCTGGCCAAGCAGCTCGGCGCCGCCGCGCCGCTGCTGGAGGGCATGGTCGGCACCAACTACCTGCCGATGCAGAACGACACCGCGAACCCGTGGATCCAGCTCTTCACGAAGATCAACAAGGAGCACAACGGGGACGCGCCGTTCGACGGCAACACCGTCTACGGCATGTCGGTCGGGTACCTCTTCGTGCAGGTGCTGCTCGCCGCCGGCAAGGACCTCACCCGGGAGAAGGTGCTGGACGCCGTGCAGAAGGGTGGCTTCCAGGGCCCCGGGCTGGTGCCGCTGCGCTTCTCCGAGAAGGACCACTCCGGGTACGGCGGCCAGCGGTTGAGCCGGGTGAGCGGGGGAGTGCAGACCTACTTCGGGCCGGCGTACGAGACGGACGAGGCCGACGGGGCGGTCAACGAGTACACCGCCCCTGCGGCGGTGCCGCCGGCGAACGGGGTGCCGACCGGCTCCTGAGCCGGGGTGTCCGGACGTCCGACCGGGCTGGTTCGCGTGACCACGCCCGGTCGGACGGCTGCGCGCGTGTTGCTGACGCGGTCTGCCGGCGCGACCGTCCGAGGCGTTGACCGATGCCGATTGACGCTCCTACTATCTGCACCGTGAATGCATATTCGGATCGCCTCGCGGACCGGGTCGCCATCGTCACCGGCGCCGGTCGTGCCTCGTCGCCGAGGGCGCGCGGGTGGGTCGGTGCGACGGCGGCGTCTCGCTGACCGGCCGGGCCGGATGACGGCGTCGGTGGCGCGTCCGGGAACGCTGATCAGCCCCTGTCTAGACTCGGCGGTGCGTCGGGGGACGCCATGGCGGTGAGGGGGCGGGGGCGGATGGACGGGGTCGATGTGGTGGGCCGGGTCGACGGGCGCACCGCCCGCGCCGAACGCACCCGCGCGGCCATCGTCGAGGCGCACCTCGCGCTCATCTCCGAGGGTGACCTCCGCCCGACCGGCGAGCGCATCGCCGAGCGGGCCGGGATCTCGCTGCGCACCCTCTGGACCAACTTCAAGGACATGGAGACGCTCTTCGAGGCCAGCGGCGCGGAGGTGCTCCGTCAGCAGGACGCCGCACACCGGCCGATCTCACCCGGGCTGCCGCTGGCGAAGCGGGTCGACGCGTACTGCCGCCAGCGGGCTCGGCTGCTCCAGCTCATCGCGCCGTCGGCGCGGGCCGCCCAGATGCGTGAGCCCGTCTCCGAGCAGCTGCACCGCAACAAACTCAAGCACATCGAGCGGGTCCGCGACGAGGTCGAGGAGCTGTTCGCCGTCGAGCTGGCCGAGGCCGGGCCGGGGCGGGAACAGTTGGTGCACGCCCTGGTGGCGGCGAGCACCTGGCAGGCCTGGTCGATGCTGCGCTACGGGCTCGGTCTGGGCGTGGACCAGGCCCGCGCGGTGATGTCCCGGACCGTGGGCGCGCTGCTGGCCGAGGTCACGCCCGACTGATTCCGGCCCGGCCCGATATCGCCCCCTCTTTCCATTCGGTTTCCGATGGGTAACACTGGCAGGCATGGTTACTGCATCAAGAGTGCAACTAACCGTGCTGCGTGGCCGGGACGACGAGTGCCGGGCTGTCCGGAGCCTGCTCGACGGCATGACCAACGCCGGCGGTGCCCTGCTGTTACGCGGAGAGCCCGGATCGGGCCGGACCGCGCTGATCGGCTACGCCCACCGGCACGCCGAGGACCGCACCGTGCTCGTCGGCAGTGGGCTCGCCGAGGAGGCCACCCTGCCGTACGCCGGCCTGCAACGGTTGGTCGACCCGGTGCTGCACCATGCCGCCGACCTGCCCGACGAGCAGCGCCAACTGCTGCGGCGCGCGCTGGCCGGGGAGAGCTGCCCGGCCGACCGGCAACTGACGCTGTCGATGGCGGTGCTCGGGCTGCTCGCCGCCGCCGCCCACACGCGGCCGTTGCTCGCCACCATGGACGACGTCGACCGGGGCGACCCGCAGACCGCGCAGGTGCTCGCGTTCGTCGCCCGCCGACTGCGGCACCTGCCGCTGGCCGTCCTGCTCACCGCTGACGTCACCGCCAACCTCGACGGGATACCGGCGCACCGGCTGCGGGCGCTGACCGAGCACGAGAGCAGCGCCGTCCTCACCGACCGGCTTCGTCGGCTCGCCGAGCGCGCGGGCGTCGACCGGCTCCCCGAACGGCCGGCCGCGTCGGCGCTGGCCGCGTTGGCCACGACCGGCGGCGGCAACCCGCAGGCCCTGGTGGACCTCGCCGAGGGGCTCAGCGCGGGGCAGTGGCGGGGGGAGGAGCCGCTGCCCGCCGCGCCACCGGCGGACGGGGCGCTCGGTCGGGCGTACCGGGCCCGGCTGGACCGGCTGCCACCGGAGACCCGACGGGTGCTGCTGCTCGCCGCGCTCGACGAGGACGGCGCACCGGGCACCCTGATCCGGGCCGCCGCAGCCGCCGGCGCCGAGGTCGAGGCGCTCGCCCCGGCGGAGGTCGCCGGCCTGGTCCGCGTCGAGCAACGTGGTGTCACCTTTCCGCAGCCGCTGGTGCGCATGATGATCGCGGCCAGCGCACCGCTCGCGGAGCGCCGCGCGGCGCACCGACTGCTCGCCGAGGTGCTGGTCGCGCAGGGGCAGCGGCTGCGCCGGGCGATGCACCTCGCCGCCGCGACGGCGGGCGCCGATCCGGCCCTCGCCGCCGAGTTGGAACAGGCCGCGGTCGGCGGATCCGATGGCTGGGCCACCGCGTCGGTGGCCCTGCGGTGGGCCGCCGAGTTGAGCGATCAACCCCAGTTGACCGCCGCCCGGCTGTTGACCGCCGCCCGCTACGCCTGGGCCGGTGGGCAACCCGACGCGGCCCGGCTGCTGCTCGACCGCCTCCGCGCGGTCTGCCCCGATCCGGTCGTCCGCGCGCGTGCCGACCTGCTCCGCGGTGAGCTGGAGCTGCGCTGCGGCACCGCGTCGGGCGCGTCGGTCACGCTGCTGGCCGCCGCGGCGGCCGTGGACGGCACCGACCGTGCCCTGGCCCTGACCGGGCTGGTGCGGGCCGGTGAGGCGGTCTGCTTCTCCGGCGACCAGTACCGCTACGCCGAGGTCGGCCGCCGGGCGCTGGCGTTGCGGCGCCCGGACGACCCGCCGGCCCTGGAGGTGATGGGCTGTCTGGTCGCCGGGGTGGCGGCGACCCTGCGGGGCGACCACGAGCGGGCCGGACCCGCGCTGCGCCGCGCCGTGGTGCTGGGCGGCCGGCTGACCGGTTGGGCGCTGACCCCCACCGCGCTCAGCTGCGCCGCGGCGGCCGGGCTGCTGGTGGCGGTGGACGGCGCGGCCCACCGGCTCGCCGGGCGCGCTGTCGAGCTGGCCCGGGAACGGGGCGAGCTGTCGATGCTGTCGCGGGCGTTGGAGCTGCGGGCGGTCGCCGAATACTGGCTGGGTCGACACGAGGCGGCGGCGGAGACCTCCCGCGACGGGCTGCGCGTCGCCCGGGCCACCGGCCAGGTCAACTGCGCCAACGTCCATCTGGGCATGCTGGCCGTGCTGGCCGCGATCCGGGCCGACCGGGCCACCAGCCTGCGGCGGATTCGGGAGATCGGCGAGTCACCGACGCCGGGCAGCCGTCCGCACGCGCTCGCCGCGTGGGCCCTGGCGGTGCTCGACCTGGTCGACGGCCGGCACGCCGAGGCGGCGGACCGGCTGGCGTCGCTGGCCCGGCTCGGCACCGGTCGAGGTCAGGTCCTCGTGCAGGTGATGGCCACCCCGTACCTGGTGGAGGCGGCGGCGCACCTGGCGCACCGGCCGGCGGCGACGGCCGCGCTCGCCGCCTTCGACAGGTGGGCCAGCAGCACCGCGAGCCCGCTGCGCCGGGCCCTGTCCGCGCGGTGCCACGCGCTGCTCGCTCCGCGGAGTGGCGCCGAGGCGGAACGACACTTCGAGGCGGCGTTGCGGCTGCACCCGACAGAGGCCGGCACGTTCGAGCGGGCCCGCACCGAACTGCTCTTCGGTCAGGAGTTGCGCCGCAACCGACGCCCCCGCGACGCGCGGACGCACCTGCACCAGGCCCGCGAGATGTTCAGCCTGCTCGGCGTGGAGTGCTGGGCCGAGCAGGCCACCACGGAGCTGCGGGCGGCGGGGGAGTCGATCGGCCCGCCGGACCTGCCCGCGGCACGATTGCTGACCGGCCAGCAACTGCGGATCGCCGAGCTGGTCGCCGAGGGCGCCACCAACCGGGAGATCGCCGCCCGGATGTTCCTCTCCACCCGTACTGTCGATCACCACCTGCGCAACGTGTTCCACCGGCTGGGCATCCGGTCGCGTACCGAGCTGGCCCGCGCGTTCACCGCCGAACGGCACGTCGGTCTGGCCTCGGACCGGTGACCCTCCGGTCTGGACGCGTTAAACTATCACCGCTAGTTTGATCGTCATGGACCTCACCCTCTCCGCCGAGCAGGCGGCGGTCCGCCAGCTGGCCGCCGAGTTCGCCGACCGCGAGCTGCTGCCGCACGCGGCCGCCTGGGATCGCCGCGAATCGGTCGACCCCGCCATCGTCGGCATGCTCGGTGACCTGGGCTTCCTGGGGCTGACCATCGCCGAGACCGACGGCGGGTCCGGCGGCGACCACCTCGCGTACTGCCTGGTGCTGGAAGAGCTGGGCCGAGGCGACTCGGCGGTGCGCGGCATCGTCTCGGTCTCCCTCGGCCTGGTCGCGAAGTCGATCGCCGCCAACGGCAGCGCGGAACAGCGGGCCGAGTGGCTGCCGAAGCTCTGCGCCGGCACCGCGCTCGGCTGCTTCGCGCTGACCGAGCCGGACAGCGGCTCCGATGCGGCCGCACTGCGCACCCGTGCGGTCCGCGACGGCACCGACTGGCTGATCTCCGGCACGAAGACGTTCATCACCAACGGCACCACCGCCGACGTGGCGCTGGTCTTCGCCCGCACCGGCGGCCCCGGGCACCGGGGGATCAGCGCGTTCCTGGTGCCCACCGGCAGTCCGGGGCTGACCCGACGGGAGATTCACGGCAAGCTCGGCCTGCGCGGCCAGGCCACCGGCGAGCTGGGCTTCGACGAGGTGCGCGTGCCCGACACGGCGCTGCTCGGTGCCGAGGGCGGTGGATTCCGGCTGGCCCTGGCCACCCTCGCCAAGGGGCGGATGTCGGTGGCCGCCGGGTGTGTCGGCATCGCCCAGGGCTGCCTCGACGCGGCGGTCGGTTACGCCGGGCAGCGGACCCAGTTCGGCGGGCCGATCGCCGGGCACCAGCTCGTTCAGCAACTGCTCGCCGCCATCGCTGTGGACACCGCCGCGGCCCGGCTGCTGGTCTGGCAGGTGGCCGACCTGATCGACCGCGACCAGCCGTTCGCCACCGAGGCGTCGGTGGCCAAGCTCTTCGCCAGCGAGGCCGCCGTCCGCGCGGCCAACAACGCGGTCCAGGTGTTCGGTGGGTACGGCTACATCGACGAGTACCCGGTCGGCAAGTACCTGCGCGACGCCCGGGTCGCCACCCTCTACGAGGGCACCAGTCAGATCCAGCAACTCCTCATCGGACGCGCGCTCACCGGCGTCAACGCCTTCTAGTAGCTGTAGGGAGACCTGGCATGAGAGTGTTCACCTCGTTCGAGGAGTTGGCCGCCGCGACCGGTGAGAGCCTCGGACCCGGTCCGTGGCAGCGTGTCGAGCAGAGCCGTGTCGACCTGTTCGCCGACGCCACCGACGACCACCAGTGGATCCATGTCGACCCGGTCCGAGCCGCGGCCGGGCCGTTCGGCCAGCCGATCGCGCACGGGTATCTCACCCTGTCGCTGTTGCCGGCGCTGGCCGGTGGGCTCTACCGGGTCGAGGGGGTGGCGATGGGTGTCAACTACGGGCTGAACCGGGTGCGTTTCCCCGCGCCGCTGCGGGTCGGCGCCGCCGTACGCGCCACCGCCACCATCGCCGACGTGTCGCCGGTGAGCGGCGGCGTGCAGCTGGTCGTGACGGTCGTGGTGGAGAGCGACAGCGGCGGCAAGCCCGTCTGCGTGGCCGAGACCGTGAGCCGGCTCTACGCTGCCGCGCAGCGCTGACCCCAGCTCGTCTGCGGTCTGGTCGGTGTGCCGCGACCTCCGGTAGCGTTGCGAGAGAACTTCCGGAACTTGCGGTGCCCTGCGGCTGGTGAATCCACCCGGCCGATGTAACAGGGCACCGCCGTCGCCTTCCGATGGCACCCGGCCTGGGCAGCTACGTCCTGCTCCGGTACCCGGGCCGAATCAATTCTCGCAATCCTTCCGGAAATTCTTGCCTGTCGATCAGTGGCGCTGACATACTCCACATCCACCGAGGTCGATGACCAGCGGTGTGTGCCACTTCCCGGGCGCACTCCCGCGCGTGGTCGTGACCCGGCACCCCACCACCGCAGGGGCGGTGCGTGTCACCTGCGCTGCCCCGGGTTCACGGAAGGAAAAGACATGATCGAACGGTGCCAAGAGGACACCCGCCCACGCTTCGGCCCCCGAGCCCGTACGGCGGTCGTCCTCGCCGCCGCCGCTCTGCTCGCCGCAACCAGCGCCGCGTTCCTGCCGGGCACGGCGAGCGCCGGTACGACGCTGGGCGCGTCGGCCGCGGAGAAGGGGCGGTATTTCGGTACGGCGGTGGCGGCGAACAAGTTGTCTGATAGTGCGTACACGA